>JANLWG010000101.1:0-11953 GCA_031364405.1 Hyphomicrobiales bacterium | reverse complement strand
TGCCCCTGCGAGCCTTAACAAATGGTTTCAAATTTGACTCATCGGCGCACAGATTGAGGGTGAAATAAATGCCAGCTGGCCTGTAAGCCGGGTTCTGTCCCTGCGAAGGTTGCCCTCCGCCATGGATGACCATTCATCTGGAGCCTCCGTCGCCGGAGGCTTCGCGCGACCTACCCGGATGACGGGCCGGAAACAGCCCCGGACCTCGCGGCCCGTGTCATCCCTATTCGGTCTTGCTCCCGGTGGGGTTTGCCCTGCCGCCGCCGTTGCCGGAAGCGCGGTGCGCTCTTACCGCACCATTTCACCCTTGCTTTGCGGATTGCTCCGCCAAGCGGTATAATTTCTGTGGCACTTTCCCTGGGGTTGCCCCCGCCGGGCGTTACCCGGCACCGTATTTCCGTGGAGCCCGGACTTTCCTCCCTCGCACCCTTTCGGGCCTAGCGAGCGCGGTCATCCAGCCAGCTGGCAGGGTTCAGGTAGGCGGATGGCGGGTCAGCGTCAATGCCGATCAAGAATGGTGCGAGCCGCCGAGAGGTTCGCCAAATTTATTCTCCCTTCCCACGCTATTACGCGCAGAGGAATGAGATCGGCGGTCACGCCAGTGGTCCTTTCCAGTCAATGCCTTCAGCCAGCATCATGGCTGCCCATGCCGGGCGCTTGCTGACTAGAGCGACGAGGCGTTTTGCTTGTGGATAACCAAGCGCCGGCTTCGCCATTTGCCGGGTCCATCGGCACAGCATGGCGAAATAGATGTCGACTGCGCTGAACCGCTCCCCGAGGATGTAGGGACCGTCGCGCTCCAGCATTGAATCAAATCGTGAGAAGATGACGCCAAGTCTGCGTTCGGCCACGCTTTTCATGTCCGCCCGGCCGGCCTCATGGTCGAGATAATTGTTGGCGTGCCACCAGTGTTGCAGTTCCTCCTGCATGGTGTTGGTGAGATAAAACAGCCACTGCAGAAACTGTTCGCGGCCTGGCTCGCCCGGCAGCGGCATAAGGCCACTCTGGGGATGCTTCTCGCAGAGATAGAGCACAATCGCCGCCGCCTCATAGAGCGATCTGTCGCCGTCGATCAGCGTTGGCACACGGGCATTGGGATTGATTGCCAGGTAAGCTGGCGTCCGGTTTTCAGCACTGGAAATATCAACACGCACAAGCTCGAATGGCGCTCCCAATTCGCGCAGCACGGCATGGGGCGCCATATTGGCACTTCCCCGGTCCCAATAGAGCCTATACATATGGAATTCCCCTTCTGATGGTTGCATCATGTTCAAAAGTATTCTGCTGTCCATTTCCTTGATTGCCGGCTTTTCCACAAGTGCCGCAGCGCAGGAACGCCAATGGTCGCTGGATGCCGGAGACGAGGATGCCTATCTGATTTTCGGCGTGCCAGAATCAGACGACGTCGGCATCAGTTTCTGGTGCACCAATCAGTCAGGCGAGATCAGTATTTTCATCCCCGAAGCAGACTCCACGATGAAGCCGGGGACTACAGTTTCATTTACCATTACAGCTGGCAGGACCGTAGCCAAGCTCAAAGGCAAAACTACCGCCAACGAAGAGGCGGGATCAACCAGCCTTGAAACCAAGATCGCCGACAGCAGTCCGATTTTCGCTGCCATGAAACAGGTTGACCGTTTCAAAGCTAAAGTGGGTGGTGAAGAAAATATCTTCCCGCTGATCGATGCCGATGTCGCGGGACTTCTGGCGCTGTGCAAGAAACCCTGATCACCGCGGCAAGGCGGCACAAAGCCGCCGCAGCGTTTCCATTGTCGACTTATCGGCAATGCCGTCAACGAGGGCTGGCCGGAAATGACGCTGAAAAGCCCTCACCACATTTTGGGTGACGTTACTGAACTCGCCGTCCGGCGAAATATTGTATCCATAGCCGGACAGCAAAGCCTGAAGTGCCGTGACGGCTTCACCATTATCGCCGAGCCGCAGTGTAGCACCCTCGCTGATGGCTTCGGGTTCCACCCAATGGCCGATGCCCTCGCGGTGCAACCATCGCCAGTCGAATTTTTCGCCAGGATCGATCTTGCGATCCGGTGCCACATCGGAGTGGGCGAGAAAGTTGCGAGGGCGGATGTCGTGCCGTGAAATGATATCGCGGCACAATGCGTTGACCGCCCGCATTTGCAATGGCGGAAAATCGGGATAGCCAGCCGCATGGCCGGGATTGTCAATCTCAATGCCGATGGAGCGCGAGTTGGTATCGCTGTCGCCGCCCCACGAGGATATTCCCGCATGCCAGGCGCGCATTTCCTCACCCACCATCTGAATGATGGCGCCTTTCACATCGACGAGATAGTGGCAGGAAACGCCCGACTCTGGATTGCACAGCCAGTCGCAAGATGATGCCGCATTCTCCATGCCGGTATAGTGCAAGACCATCATATCAGGGCGGCGCCCGCCCCGTCTGGGGTCGATGTTTGGCGACACTACGAAAGTTTTTGCCAGCGGCGAGCGGATCACCTTGGCAGTTCCTTCATGATGCGGTCATAGGCTTCGTTGATGCGCTGCAACCGCTCGGTCGCCAGCGCAATCATCTCCACGGGAACGCCCGCCGCGATATGGCGGTCCGGATGATTGTCACGCACCAGCTTACGGTAGCGTTGCTTCAAAATTTCCATCGATGCCGAACGATCAAGCCCAAGGATGCGGTAAGGATCATCAATGCCATCGGCCACGTGACGCGACAGGATTCTGGTGAACTCCTCCGCCGAGAAGCCGAAGATGGTGGCAACCGTTTCAAGAAAACCGATTTCGGCGCCATGCAGTGCATCGTCGGCTTTGGCGATATGGAAAAGTCCATCCAGCACATCTTCCAGCACCGAGGCTTTCGCCTTGAACAGCCGTGCGATCTGGCGGGCATAGGCATCAAAACCCGCCACGTCTTGCTTGGCCAGATTGAACACCCGCGCCACCGCCGCCAATTCACTGTCAGGCACATGAAAGACCTGCTTGAATGCGTTGACTTCACTTTGGTTCACCACCCCGTCGGCCTTGGCCATCTTGGCACCGAGGGCGATCATACCGATGGTAAAAGCGATTGATTTTTCAGGCGGCCTTGCACGCCTGATGACGAGCTTCGCAAGGAAGCTCCCGACTGAGTCACCAATGGCGGAGATGCTCTCCGCGATGCGGGTCCAGATCGACATGGGAATTTGAGATTAGCGGATTCGCATACCGGCAGAACGGGTGAAATCAGCGGCGCTTGAAATAATAGTTGAACTGGAATACTGGCGTATCGATGTCAAGGTGCTGGGCCAGCCGCTGTTCCACATGCCAGGCCCTTCCTGCTGTCCAGACTGTGGCCCACAACACCGGAACAGCACCCAGAGCCATCAACCCATACATCAGGAATTCAGGCAGGCCGAAAAGCTTGGAAGCTGCCCACACGGTCGCGACCATGGCCGCGCCCAACATGCAAAAGGCCAGCATGGTGACACCGGACGCCGCGAGGAAACAGCCAAGCGGGCTGAAGGCCTGCGTGCTAGAGCGCGGCTGGGTGTCGGGCTTGATGATTTCCTGATCCATGGCCGCAGATATGCCCGCTCAAGCCGAAGATTGCAACGGGGGGTACCAACCGGCTTGAATCAAAACCTCAGGTATCCAGCCCTAAGAATTGAAATAATTCAGCTTTCTCATTCGCAATAATGCTGACCGCTGGGCCGGCTCTGGAGATCGAGATGAATATGGTCGCGGTGATGGCGGTCGGACCCGGGGCCGAGAACGGTCATGAAATAGGCGCACGCATCATCACGGACAAGCCGCAGGAAACTTCTTTCATCCGAGCCGCCTGACCAGCCATCGAGCACCGTGACCTTGCGGCCACTCTCGAGGGTGAATGCGGCAATGTCGATGGCATTACCATAACCGTGCTCGCTCATTTTGTTTCCCGACTGGTTATTGCGCGCCCGGCACGAATAGGACGCCGCGACATCGATCGAGACGACGCTCTCGCTGAAATTGCGTTGTGCGGCGGACTCCACGACGTTTTGCAGCCAATCATTGAGCGGGTCGGCCATGCCGCAGTTGAGGGTCGCCGGCTGGCTGAAATTGACATTGGCGAGCGAATGGACGAGCCAAGCATTGGGCACCGAGCAGCCATTACCCTCGTTGATAGCGTGCGATCGCTCAGCGGTGCCGAGTTCCGATGGCTTGACCGGACAACGCGCAGGCGGAGCAACAAGACCCTCGGTTTCGAAATTAGGGCCGCCGGAAGAGCACGAAACCAGAAAGGTGGCGAGCGCTGCCAGTCCCAGAAGCTTCCAACCCCGAACCATGCCCAACTCCATCAACCCCCTCACGCCCTCCCGAGCCTAGGTTCACGGGGTTAACAATGGATCACCGATTCAGGGCTGCAACCAGCTTTGCCACATCGCCATTACGCTTGGAAATGTACGAGGTGAAAAGTCCGCGCTGCATATACACCAGCGAAAAACCTAGCACCTTGGCGTCGACCACCTTGTAACCGCCTTTACGCAACGACAACCGCCACTTCACCATGTAGGTCTGTCCGGACAGCAGATAAACATTGGTATCGATGACCGCATCCTTGTCCTCGGCGGATGCATCGCCGATCTCATATTTTGCAATTCGGTATTCGCGCGACTGGTCGGCAAAATAACGTGCCATGAAAGTGGCTACACCGCCATAGTAGCGCCCGCGCTGGCTCGAAGGCAGCTTGGTTTTGTATTGGCCAAGGGAGTAGTTAGCGATCGCAACGACATCGGCGTGGCGTTCGATCGCCGCCCGGAAACTGCCGATCGTGCCCTGCCGGTGGGCATTCAGCATATCCTTGGCAACCTGGCGCATGTAGGTGACGGAGGGATGCTCGGCGGCCATTGTCGGCGAGGCAATGGTGCAGGCCATGAGGCCCAATAGCGTACGCCGGGATATTGGAGAGTGCAGCGTCATGATTCTCCTGCCATCACCAGCTTTCTGCCTCGCGCAATTCGGCAAACAGCGCGTTGAAATCGCCTTTGGACTTCGAAAGAATTTTGCTGAAGCGATCCTTCATTGAAATGGTGAGCCAGACGCCCTTTACGTTAACGTCACTAACCCTGAAACCATTGCCAGCCGACAAAAGCCGCCACCGAACCTGCTCGCGTCCACCGCCCTTGAGCTTGATGGCGCTCTGGATGGTGATGAACTTGCCCTGCATATTGGTCGACATGATATCAAGGCCAGAACCCCTGAAATCCTCGACATAATATACGAACAGGGCGGCCGAGTAATTGCTGACAAGGCGGTAGAATTCCTCTTTCTTTCCAGCCGGAATCTTGTTTTGGTAGGTACCCAACGCATAGTTCCCGATGGCGCGAAGATTGATGTGGCGATTGAGTAGTGCGGCAAACTTGGTGCGCAAACTGTTACCCGATACGCCGCTATTGGCCAGCGCCATGACTTCGCTTGCAACTCCTGTGACGTAAACCTCAGCTGGATCGACCGCCGCGCGCGCCGCGCCAACGGTGGAAACAATCCCCCCAAGTGCCGTTGCCATCAGCAATTTGGTGAATTGACGACGCCCCAGCGGACGGGCCAAAAATCCTGCCATTTTGCCTCCCAAGCCTATTTTTGCCAGTAAACGGGCGCCGCGCAATTAGCCTTCGCATTATGAACAAAGCAAGGTCGGACGTCAAATTATACGAACTCCAACCATGCCAGAGCAATTCGCATCCAAAACAATTCTTGCAAGCGATATAAAGATATGTTTATGTGATTATGATAAACAACGGAGGTCGCACTTGGAAGAGCTTTTGGCAGGGATGCGGGCGGCGGCGGAGACCACTCGCGTCAGAATCCTGTTCGTGCTGTCCCATGGTGAAGTCAACGTCAGCGAACTAACCCAGATACTCGGCCAGAGTCAGCCAAGAGTAAGCCGCCACCTGAAATTGATGACCGAAGCTGGCCTTGTCACCCGTCACAAAGAGGGCAACTGGGTGCTATTCCGGCTGCGTGACGATGGATTGGGTGGCGCCTTGGCGAGAGCCCTCGTCGAACTGCTTCCAGGCGCCAGCGCCGAACTGGCGCGTGACCTATACCGGCTGGAAGATATCCGCACCCAGCGTGCCGAAATCGCCAGCGAATATTTCCGCAACAATGCCCCGCGGTGGGAAGAACTGCGCTCCCTCCATGTGCGTGAAGAAAATGTGGAACAAGCCTTGCTGAGTCTGGCCGGAACAACGCCGGTCAGGCTTCACGTCGATCTCGGCACCGGCACCGGCAGCCTGCTGCGCTATTTTGTTCCCATCGCCGCCCAATCAATCGGCATTGATCAGAGCCGTGACATGCTGGCGATAGCCCGCCTCAATATCGAGAGGGCAGGTCTGCGCTCGGTTCAGGTCCGCCATGGCGATATCTATGCCCTGCCCTTTGCCGATGCCTCCTGCGATTTCATCACCATCCACCAAGTGCTGCACTATCTCGACGACCCCGGCCGCGCCTTGAACGAAGCGGCCCGCATACTGAGCCCCGGCGGCCGCCTGCTGATTGCCGACTTCGCTCCCCACGGCCTCGAACAACTGCGTAACAACCACGCCCATCGCCGCCTCGGCATCGCTGCCGAACACATGACGGCATGGTTGCAACGGGCGGGCACAAGGCTCATCCAGCATGATGTGCTGCCACCGCCGTGGCGCAAGGACGAGACCGGCCTCACTGTCTCGCTGTGGTTGGCGGAAAAATCCGCCAATGCCGGCCAATCCCAATTTTCGAAACTGCTGACTCAACTGGAACCTGCCAAGTGATGAACGAGACTAACGATATCACGGTGTCGTTTGAATTCTTTCCACCAAAGTCAGGTGATGCCGAGACTTCCTTCTGGAGCACCATTGCCAAGCTAGAGAAAGTGCATCCGCAATTCGTCTCGGTAACTTATGGCGCTGGCGGCACCACCCGCGGCCGCACCCTCGAAACATTGGCCCGCATCCGCAGCACGACCACACTAAAGCCCGCAGGCCACCTCACTTGTGTAGGCGCCAGCAAAGAGGCGGTGAACGCCGTCATCAGCGATTACAAGGCGGCGGGCGTCGACCATATTGTGGCGCTCCGCGGCGATCCGCCGGGTGGTGTGGGCACCAGGTTCGAACCCCATCCCGATGGCTATCGCAATGCCGCCGAATTGGTGCGCGGCATCCGTGATATCGGTGGTTTCGAGATTTCGGTTTCGGCCTATCCCGAGCGCCATCCTGAGTCAGTTTCTATCGAGGAAGACCTGGCATTCATGGCCGACAAGGCCGACCACGGCGCCACCCGCGCCCTCTCGCAGTTCTTCTTTCACAACGCGTTCTTTCTCCGCCTGCGAGACCGCACTTTCGCGCGCGGCATCGATATCGATCTGGTTCCCGGCATCTTGCCGATAACTTCGTTTGCCAAGGTCAGCGAATTCGCAGCCAAATGCGGCGCCCATATTCCACCAGCCCTCGCCCGGCGCTTCGAAGGCCTCGACAAGGATCCCGAAACCCGCAATCTCGTGGCCGCCATGGTTGCCGCCGAACAGGTTGCAGCGCTGCGCCGGGAAGGTGTAAAACACTTCCACTTCTACACCCTCAACCGCGCCGACCTCGTCTATGCCATCTGCCGCGTGCTTGATCTGGGTGCCGCCAAAGAACAGGCGGCGTGACCATCACATTTCGTTGCGCGCCCACACCTTGGCAATCACCGGTTCGGTTGAGACCAACTCATAGAGCTCCCTGAGATTGGCGTGCTTCGCAAACAATGCCGCAACATCGGGAGCCCAGTTGATCAGCATTGCGGCATAGATGTCGAGAGCGCTCATCTTGGCTCCCAGCATAAATTGTCCTGCACCCAACGCCTCGCTGAGCATGGCGAATTCCGCCACAATGCCCTCCGCCGCCTTAGCCTTTATCCCGGCGGCGCCAGAGGGATCGATCGTGTAGCGTTCAGGATAATACAATCTGAGATCGCTCATATAAACGGTGGTAGCCAAAAACAGCATCCACCGCAGATAACGCGGCCGTAGCGACGAGTTCAGCACGGGTGCGAGTCCCGCTGCCGGAAAAATATCGGCGAGATGAATGATGATCGCCGCACTTTCGGTCATAATGCTGTCGTCAGGAAGAACCAGTGTGGGCACCTCCGCCCGCGGATTAAGGCGGCGGAATTCGGCAGGAAACCAACCACCGGCCTCACGCTGCAAATCTTCGACGGTATAGTTCGCACCGCAAACCGCCAGCACCGCCTCGACGGCAACCGAGCCCGCACCTTTTTTGGCATAAAGCTTGAACATGAAATGTCCCTCCCGCCGCCACAATACAGTTCTCCACCCGGGTTTGAGAAGCCTCTTGCATTGCCGCCCGCATCATGGAATTGCAGATGTTGAAAGAAATTGACCAGTCACGGCAGAACATGCCGAAACGCGCAAGCAGCACAATTCCCGTCACCGGCAAGAAGAAGCGGGTGCGCTTTACCTATTCGACACCTGACCAGCCAGCCCTGCAGCGCGTGGTGATCCAGGCCATTGAAAAAATGGGCGGCCAGCGCAAGCTGAAGAAGCTTTACGCCCAGCACCAAAAGAGTGTGGCGGATGGTGAAAACTTTTTCTCAGCCGCACTCCGCCTGCTCAAGATGAATGTGGAATTCGATGCCGCTGCCCTGGCCCGGACTCCGGCGACGGGGCCGGTGTTGTTCATTTCCAACCACCCCTATGGCGTGTTGGATGGCATCACGCTCACCTGGCTCGCCACCAAAATCAGGCCCGACACCAAGGTTCTCGCCAACGATGTGTTGTGCCAGGCGCCGGAAGCCGCAGCCAATCTGCTGCCGGTGGCCTTTGCCCCAACGCGTGAGGCCCGCGAAACCAATGTGCAATCGCGCCGTGCCGCCCAGGCCTGGCTGCGCAATGGCCACGCCGTCGGTATTTTTCCCGGCGGAGGCGTTTCAACCTCCGAGAAACCGCTGAACGGCCCCGCCGTCGATCTGCCATGGGCGCCATTCACCGCGAAACTCCTGCGCATGTCTAAGGCGACAGTCATACCGGTATTCTTTGTCGGCCAGAATAGCCGCCTGTTCCAGTTGGCCAGCCATTTGAGCCTCACCCTGCGCCTGTCGATGGTCTTCCGCGAAACCGCGAGGCGCATCGGCACCAAACTAAAAGTGCGTATCGGCAACCCCATTCCCTTTTCTGAGATCGCCCACATCGAGGATCGCGCCGAGCTGGTGAAAGAACTCCGCAAGCGCACTTTTGATTTGGCCGGCGGCAGCGATACCGGCTTCCACCTCCGCGAAGCCCGCATCGCCGGCGTCAGACACAAGGATGTTGACTAGCGTCTTCACCTGTCAACCAAGCCGCAATCACCGTAAATTCAACCGCCTTGATTTGTCTAAAGACTTAATTAAGTACAACGTCGCATCATCAGAACCGTTGGCATGGCAATTGCTTCATTTGCATCATGGCAACATTTGACAACGCATTGAGGAAACCATGCGTATCGTTCGAATCGGATTTGCCATTGCAGTGCTGGCTCTGGGTATTTCGGCGGCAAACGCCGGGCCCGCTTGCGAGGCGGCAGGCTTCGTCGCCGGTGCCGGCAACGCCATTGACAGCGCCGCCCGCAGCCGGTCACCCGCGGCCTTTGCCGCCGCCGCCGCACGCTTTACCGACCTGCGCACCATCAGCCTCTTCGCCCTCGGCAAGTATCGCAATCAGCTGTCCAAGGCCCGCGAGGCGGAATATCTGGCCCTGACCCGCGCCTTTATCGGCCGCTTCATGGCCAGGCATGCCAGCAGCGTTCGCGCCTCCAGCCTGCAGATCACCGGTTGTTCCGCCCAAGCCTCCGGCCTGATCGTCAACGCCAAGCTGCCGAGCGGCGGCACGGTGATCTTCAAGCTCGGCAAGTCAGGCTCCGGCTACCGCATCGTTGACATCAACCTGCGCTCAATCTGGCTCGCCCAGCAACTGCGCACCAATTTCGCCGGCGTAATCAAGCGGGGCGGCGGCGACATCGGCGCCTTGTTCAAGTACCTGAACGCTTGATGGTCAGCTTCGACTCACCAGCGCCTTGAGATCCTTCGTCAGGATGTAGAGATGCATCGGATCGGAAAATCCTTGGGCAAATCCGAAATGGACATAGAACGCCCGCGCCGCATCATCCTTGGCGTGCACGACAAGAGCGCGGATGCCGGCGATGTCCGCGGCCTGCAAAGTCCGCCTGATGGCATCGCGGGTCAGCCCGGCGCCTACGCCTTTGCCATGCCAATCCCTGTGAACTGCTAGCCGCGCCAGGATCATGATGGGCACCAGATGGCGCGCCAGCCCTTTGATCAGGCGCGGCGGCGCGTCGCCCGGGTCCACCTCGCCGGCGGCAAGCGTGTAATAGCCGATGACGTTGCCCTGCCCCGCCGCCACATAGGTTTGCGAGGCGTGGGCGAACTGATTCACCAGTGCGAAACGTGTGAGGAACAAGTTCAGGGGAGCAACACCGCAATCGAAGGCGTCCACGGCATGGTGCCGCGCCAGCTTCTCGATGACGAATTGGCTCACGTCTCGTCGGGGCTGTCGAAGAAGCCGGGTTCGGTCATCAACCGCTTGAGGCGCGGCAGTTCGCGCGGCGGCGCATCGAGTGCCGCAAGGAACTTCTTCCAGTTCTCCGGCGACAGTGAAAACCGCCGCCGGTCAGCCAGGGTCTCCTCCGCCCGTTCAAGGGCACTCTGCAACACGAAATCGCTGACGCTCCGCTGCTCCGCCTGCGCGGCCGCATAGAGCCGCTGCTTCGCCTGGGGGGTGAGACGGAGGTCGAGTTTTTCACTGCGGGCGGTGGTGGACATGTTGGGAGTATGGAAGTGATGCCAGACAATGTCAAGACACGCCCCAAGCGCCGTCATGCCAGCGAAAGCTGGCATCCCGCTTCAGCCGTTTACGCCCAACCCAACCAAAGCGGGATTCCCGCTTTCGCAGGAATGACGTATGGTTGGGAGACTCGACTTCGTTCGGAAACCCGTGGTGAAGCATGAACCGCAGTACAAAGAGCCGCCCGAGCAGCGGCAACGTCTTTGCCGATATCGGCCTGCCCAACGCCGACGAACACCTGACCGAGCGCTGCTGCGCCTGAGCGGCGGCCTGGAGCCGCTGCTTGGCCTGTGGCGTGAGGCGGAGGTCGAGTTTTTCGGATCGGGCGGGGGTGGACATGATGGCGGAGTATGGCGATGGCGCCAGACAATATCAAGACACAGTAAGTATCTTGACTTGAGGCAAACAACTAGCGATTTATTAACAAATGACGACTGGCAGAAAAATAGTGTTTGTCTTAGGCGCCGGAGCCTCCGTGGGGGCTGGAGTCTATGCTACGGTTCAACATGGTGGGAAAATCCAAATTCCCACACAAGAAACTTTCTGGAGCACTTACCTTCGGTTTTGCAAAGGGCCAGACAACCGCAAACAAATTCAACAATTTCTCTTCAAATACTTTACTGACTACAAGAAGGTTCCATCTCGCCTTCCAGAAAAGGAACGCAGTCAATTACTCGCATCAATTGATGTCGAGGAGGTGTTCACTTTCATAAGCGAAAGAATTCAGGCTCCTGCGACTTCTCCCCAACTTAAAGCAAGCCTGAATAGTATTTGGTCGGCCATGACAGAAGAGATTGGCAATGTCTTTAGCCGATTTCCCCCTAACAAAGCTTCCCGTCGAATCTACAAGAAATTCGCAGATAGGCACATTCTTTCCCGCGATGGAGTAATTTCGTTTAACTACGACACAGTTTTTGAACGGTCACTAGGTACCGCAAGGCCCTGGGGCTATCACTGCGTGAATGAGACAACCAAAAAACTAAGCATCTACAAACCGCACGGATCAATCAACTGGACACTGACTCATAACGGAACAATTAGCGTCAGCAATCAACCTACTTCCCCACCTGTTATTGTTGCGCCATCTCACCTGAAATTTGTTGGGTCGCTTACTAATGGGGAGAGCCCGGCGAACGC
>JANLWG010000011.1:0-13253 GCA_031364405.1 Hyphomicrobiales bacterium | reverse complement strand
GGTCGATCGCCTGCATGGCGAAGTTGAAAGTCATGAACTCGATGATCGGCTTCAGCCCGCCCATTGCCGCGCCGGCACCGAGGCCGGCAAAGCCATATTCGGTAATCGGCGTGTCGACCACGCGGCGCGGCCCGAACTCGTCGAGCAACCCTTGGGTGACCTACTTGTGGGTCCGCCGGCCTTACCTCTCGTGACTCGGCCTGGCCGAATAGAATATAGTGAATAAGTGGATTGATGCCGCTTTGTCGGACGTCCTCGTAGCGGGAAAGGTAAGACACTGCGTCGAATTCCGGAGAAGGCGCCCAACCCTCTGCACCGCCGATCCTGATGTAGTGGAGCGCTGGGGGAAGTCCGGATTCCTCGATTGTGGGATGCTTTGTCGAATACCATGCGGCGTCAAACAGTCCGCTCTCCGCAATGAGTTTCACATTGGCGGCTTCCCTGTTCTCATTTTCCCGTTGTGCCGCAGTGACATTCGGCCCAATCGAGGCTTCCACCGCTTTCGCTGGAAGTTGTCGGTCGCCGCCATTGATCATGTGTGAATCCGCTTTTCAGCACCTAGTTTCATTTGTTGATGAAAGCATCCACGACCTCTCGCCCTATATCGCGACCATTTTATGTGCAAGATGATCCTCGAAGCCAACCAATGGGTGAAGGAACGATTACATTATCGATCCGTGTATTTGATGTAACACCCGGGTAGAATGACATGCAAGTGACTACAAATTGGTGTCGGCGATGATGAGCCGTGTAAATTCGCCTGCAATAGTGACCCCCTAAGGGGTGTCTTTCGCGTCCAATACCGACCCCTTCATTGATGGTGTGGCAGTGTCCCTTTCCTTTGGCCTTGGCTGGCCGGGAAGGGCGTGGGGGAATGATTGGGGTGAATTTGATCGGCCAGATACGACGCGCCTATTTCGAACACCGGCTGACCAAGATCAAACATCCCTGGACCAATGGCCAAGTCGAACGCATGAACCGAACGATCAAGGACGCCACCGTCAAGCGCTATCACTACGACAGCCACAAGCAACTCAAAACCCATCTCGCTGACTTCGTAAACGCTTACAACTTCGGCAAGCGCCTCAAGACCCTAAAGGGTCTCACCCCTTACGAATACATCTGCAAAGTCTGGACAACCGAGTCGCAAAGATTCAGAGTAAATCCGATCCACCATATGCCGGGACCAAACACCTAGGTGCGGTCCGGCGTACGCTCACGATACAGAAAAGGAGCTACCCTCTGAGCAATACCTGATACTGGGTAGCCCAGATAGGATTGGACCACAACAGCAACTCCCTCCTTGTCAACGTCGAAGACCTCTTGGGGATCCCAGTTTGCGAGGTCACGAGGAGAGAGATACTTCTCTGATGGCTGCCAGAGGCTCTGACTGAAACGAAGTACGCAATCAGGCCCAGCTGGCGCATGGTAGCGTTCGAAGAGCCCGCTGGCCTCAGCATAGAGGAAATAGAGGCAGTATTCCGTCCAAGGCAGGTGCTCGAGAAGCGCCGACCGCCAAGGCTTTTGCCACTTCTCCTCGATGCAGTCCACGAGGCCGGACACCACATCACGGCTCAGTATGACCGGTGTCTCACCATACCACTGATTGAGGCAGGCTGCCGGCCTCCGCATGCCCAGCACACCCTCGGCGTGGCGCATGCGTGCATACCGCACTGACACTTCGTGCTCGGCCACATCCGTGCGAAAGGTGTGCTCGAAATCACCAGATCGAAGAACGCCGACATCAGCTCTCCCATCCTTTATCAAGCTCCGCACGGAGAAGTTCCGCACGAACAGCACATCGCAGTCTAGGGTGATATAGAAGGCTGTTTCGATATACCTGTGAATGGCGAGCTTGATCAGCTGCTGGCGGAACCAGCCAGTGTTCGGCTTTGGCCACTTATTCAGTGTAACTGGGTCTGTTGCAAGTTCTGGGCAGATGTCATTTTCATCAACTACATCAATTCGCAGCGACCTCTGGAATGGTGCCGCGGCCTGGGAGATGACGGGAAGGTCTCTCGCTGGCGAGACGATGATAAGTCTCTCCAAGTCGGACTTGTTAAAATACCGGTCCAAGCTTGCCCATAGGAGTTGCGCGCGCAATAGATCGCTGTCATCCCGCCCTGTATTGGAGAGAGCGATCGGTAGCACAAAAACGAGCCTCTGGGCGGGATCACCCATGTCAAATCCCGCCCGAACCTGAGACGCCAAGCTCCGACGGTGAGGCATGCTGATGGAGATAGCTGAGCAGGCGCGTGTCGGAGATAAGTTTACCACTTTGCAACATTTGCTGAAGGCGGCCCTTAGCGGGGCAGTTCTCCGCGAAGTAGCGGCGCAAATTGCCGCTGAACTTCAATTCATCATAGAGCATCCGCCAAGTGCGACCCATTGAAGGTGGCAGCGACGGATTACGTTCATATGCCGCGCCCCCCTTCGCAATCTTGTTCTCAATCTGGGCGTAGCTGCGAATTGGATAGTGGAGGATTTCCACCAAACCATTCTGGATATTTGTCGGGGTAATGCCCACGACGTTGTGGTTCCCTTGCATCACCTTTACTTCGGCGGAGCCACGATGAGAAACCTTTGGTGGCAACGGTTGCCCGAGAATATTGTATGACTGAGCCTCCCGGTAGATCATTCGCTCGAAGAAGGGTTCATCTCCCTCGACGACGATGAAGTTGTGGCGTTGAGCCCGCAATATGCCGACGCCTGCAGCAACGGTATCGAAGACGTCTCTCAGCGATCCTTGGGAGGGCCACCAGAATTCATCAGCATCGTTGTTGATGACCCAACTCGCGCCGTGATCTGCATAAGCCATCCGCGCCATGCGGGTGACCCATCGACCCTGGTCGTAGTCATCAGCAGGCTCAAGAATGTAGCGCAGCACCCCCTTGGCTTCGTAGGACTTGAGTATTCTGGGAGTTGCATCTTCCGACCGATTGTCTGTCGCAATGATGAAGTCGACACCCTGCAAGAGGTGGTAGTCGATATTTGCAGCGATGATATCAGCCTCATCCCTGACCAGCAGTGTCATGACAAGTGTCATAGAGAATGATCTCCCGGGATCCGTGGATCCTGCCTCTGCTGGCGGAACAACTCGAAGTCTGGCGGCATTTGCATGAGCCCAAGCGCGACCAACTGAATGCTGTCGCTATACTTCCTGGAGTGCGAGCCAATGGCGCTGATGTTTGTAGCTTCTTCAAGCCCATCTCGGTAGGCTTTGTACTGCGCGGCACCGTCCCAGTGTTCCTTGCGGTCGACTTCGCGCGACGCACTCTCGTAAAAGTCCGAAAGGAGCTTGAAGTGCATGAGTGCACCAGTCAGTTGGGAGAGCTTGACGTCACTGATTGCGTGAGTTGAGGCCGCGTAATGAAGCTCCTTCCGCCACTTCACGAGAGGGATCTTCTTGAGAACTGGCGATGGCTTCTGCATCGCACGCCCCTGCCAGAAAAGCCGGTGGCGAGGCCCGCCTCTGATTGGCACGCCATCCTTCCCGACTTCATGGTAGGTATCGGCATCGAAGTATGGGCAGGCAGTTAGCAAGGATGTGCCCGCTGAGTATACCGTTTGCAGTATGGGTTTGTCGGCGTACATGTCGAGCATGAAGGTCTTCAACCCATTCGACTGATGCCACTCCAGGTAACGCGTGAGCCTTCTCAGGTCCAACGACTCGGAGTGCGGATAGATGAGCAATTCATCGGCATCGAGGGTGAGGCACCAATGCCCCACCCCATAAGTGGCGAGCAACGCATTGAGCCAGGCCATGCCATAGTTCGCCGAGGCGTAACTCTCTCCCGTTCGGAATACGTGGATATCATGCTGGCCCATGAGGAACTCCAGCGTTCCATCACGTGATCCATTGTCTACGATCAGAAACCGGTTGATCCCCAGGTGCCGGTGATACTCGATGAAGTAAGGCAGGCGCAGCGCCTCATTACGGACGCAGGCGAAGCACAGGATCGCGTTGACTGGAAATATCAACGACCGCTGATCGCATCGTTCAAGTCCGTCAGAGTAGCGGCTCTCATACTGTGGATCGCCGAGCGTAGTCACAGTTCTACGACGCCCTCAGCAGCCTTGCGCTGGAAGAAGAGCAGATGGTTCCGCCCCCAGGAGGCTGATTTTCGAGTGCACGTGTCACGCAACAACTGAGATACACGGGGCACATGCTCAAACCCGCGCGCTTCTAGGCGTGCAATCCAGTATTCATCAGGCTTCTCGTTCACATGGTGATACCCCCGCTGCCCCGGGGGAGCCGCCGACAGGAGTAGGTGCTTACAGCAATCCACGGCGACTAGCCAATTTTCCTCGTATCTCTGTTCGACATGTTCGGCAAACTCAGTGCAGAGGCAGAGATCGAATTCGCGGCATGGCATCCAAGGGCCCCTCTCAAAGTCGTGCAGCACGACTTTGCCAGGGAGGAGCGACCCTCGCACCGCTCTCGGGTGCCCCTCGACGCCCAATGCGTCAAAACCATACTCGTTGAACCAGGTGAGATTGGTGGCAATTCCGGAGCCGATATCCAACACGGACTTGATGCCATACTGGATACAGACCCAGCCCCAGATATCAGGCGTGTAAGTGTGGGAATCCTTATTGAAGAAACCGACGGGATCATTACCTAGGTGGTGGGTTCCAGATTTCTGCTTTGCAGTACGGGATGCCTGCATCAAGCATCCCGCAAGTGTGTTGCTCGCTTGGTGGTTTACGAATTCGATGGCCCGTGTGTCATCCTCGAACTTCCTCCTGAAGACTGAGAGAGCCTCGGCACTGAAGCCGGAACTCATGCCATGACAACGAAGATCGAAGTCGCGGCCGTGGACCGCTTCGATTTGCTTTCGCAGCCAACGGAGCACCCAGCTCTGAAACCAGATGTAGTTTGCCCAGATCACGGCATCCGCCTGCCACGTCTTGAGGTCACGCATAACTTCGGCCATCACATCGAAGACGTGAAAAAGTGTCTCGTCAGTTTTGGCGGTAATTCGGCCAGGCCGGTCTGTCCGGTAGAAGTAGTGCGGTCTGTCCAGCAGGGCGACTGCGTCAGTGTTGAGAAGCAGCTTGTAATGCGTAGGGACGTCCTCGAAGATCTTGCCTGGCATGAAGGTGAAATCGAGGAGATCCAGGAACGACTTCTTGTAGAGCCGCTTGCAGGCGGATGTATCAAGCATGAAGAGATCGGGCTCGCGTCGTGGATCGAGGGTGTGGCTGCAATCCTTGCCCCTGAATGACGACCAGACCTTCGAATCCTGGATTGGTTTCACTTCCTTAGTGACGTCGTTGTAGAGGCGGCCATTCGTGATAACGAGGTCTGCGCCCGTTCTTGTCGCCGTGGCTAGCAATTCGCGGTACATTGATGAGTGCACCCAATCATCGCTATCGACAAAGCCGAGATAGGCACCACGTGCCTCGCGCATTCCGACGTTGCGAGCATGCGAGAGGCCCTGGTTGTCTTGGTTGATGATACGGACGTTGTCGTGGGACTCCGCGTAGCGCGCCGCAACCTGCCACGTATCGTCTGTCGAG
This sequence comes from Hyphomicrobiales bacterium, assembly GCA_031364405.1. Taxonomy (GTDB): domain Bacteria; phylum Pseudomonadota; class Alphaproteobacteria; order Rhizobiales; family Aestuariivirgaceae; genus Aestuariivirga. The sequence goes on along the minus strand of JANLWG010000011.1, from coordinate 7,730 downwards.
CCGTCGTTGACGATGATAATCTCTGTCTTCTTGAGGTCCTGCAGAATGAGGGAGTCCAAACACTGAGCGATGAAGCGTTCAACATTGAAAGCGGGGACAATGATCGAGACGAGAGGCGGCGTCATGGCATCAATCGCTCGGATAAGACGTTGGCGGCATTCTCACCACGCGGCCGTAGCTGCCATGCCATGCTTGAGGGCGACACCTGACTGGGGATCACGCATCTCCTTGCCAGGGATTTTGCTGCGTATTCGACTCGCGTCACCACAAAAATAGTCTAGTCCCCCTCAACTTGACAACTTTTGATTGTAGGCCCAGCGCACTGATTCCCCCACGCGGCCCAGCGAAGAATTGACCAACAAAGTGAGGACCGTTTATGACTGTTTCATGCTACGGGCAACACATAATACTCACTCGTTCAGAAATAGCTTCAAGGCAACATGACGTCCAAGCCTCCGGGGCCACTCACTGTTGAGAAGAATACCCAGCGCAGCCAAGTGGTTGGCGCCATCCTGAGCTACCACCGGGTTGGGGATGCTGGCTATGATCCATGGGGCATGAGGGTGACCCCCGAGTTGTTCGCGGAGCAGATGTCGGTCCTCGCGGAAATCGGGAAGCCCACGCCACTCGCAGCTTTCGCCCGTCTGGGCCAACGGGAGTTCCCATCCCGTCTGTCCATCGCCGTCACCTTCGACGATGGTTACGTCGACAACGCTGAGTTCGGATTGCCAATTCTGCAGAGATACGACATCCCGGCCACCGTCTTTGTCTCAACTGGCTACACGGGAAAGCCCTACTTCTGGTGGGAAGCACTTGAGCAGATTTTCCTGCGTCCCCGGACACTTCCACCGCGCCTCGCTTTTGAGCATGGTGGTAAGGACTACTCCTGGTTGCTGGGCGAGGCGGCCGAATACACATGGGAGCAGTATGCCGCCGATAGCAGAGCCTGCAAGTGGCGAGGGTTACCTGGAACACGGGTTCGGCTCTACTTCGAGGTCTATGACGCCTTGTGGGACATTCCCCATCAGTCGCGCCTCAGAGTTGTTGGGGACATCATATCCTGGGCGGGACTGGGCGATGGGGCATTTTCCGATGCCCGACCAATGACCGCGGATGAGTTGATCAGGCTCGGGTCAGACGAGCGCATTACCATTGGGGGGCACTCGGTTGACCACTTGCCGCTTGATCAGGCATCGAGTGCGGTTCAGAAAATGGAGATATGCGGTGGGCAATCCTTCCTGGAGACGTTGCTGGGGCGGAGGGTCGATAGTTTCGCCTATCCGCATGGGAAGTACACCCCGGAGACAATCAGGCTCTTGCGGGACCGTGGTTTTGTGGTCGCCTGCAGCACCCTGCAGACCGCGGTCAAGGGCGATGCGGATCCCATGCTGATGCCGCGCCTCGTCATCAAGAACTGGGACCGCGACGAGTTCAAGCTTCGGCTGTCAAAGTGGATTGCTGCCTGACGTTTGGCTTGGGGTGGCTCTCGTGCACCGAAGCAAGCGGCCCTCCATCAATCTGGGCGCCCGACCCGGGCTCCCATCGGTTGATGGCACGGCGCGTCTGTTGATGAATTCACCTCGGTCAGCTTCAGGAACTCATCCTGGCTGAGCAGTCGCACGCCGCAGCGGCAGACGCTCTGCTCGCACTCGGCGAGGGGAAACTCCGGCGAAACCCACACCGACATCACCTCCCCATCGAGGCGCCGCGCCGCCTCGCAACACTCAGGCGACGCTTGTATTTGTATCCAGGGTTTCAGTACTGGTTCACTGCCCACGTCTTGCCTCGCCTGATCTCAGGATCTCAGAAAATGCAGGTAGTTGATGGATGCAAACATATAACGCGAGCCGCTCTGTGTCCAACGCCCCGTAGCGTGGCATGAACGAGCGACGACTCTCTTCGATCGCACGCGAATTGACCTTGCCCCTGCGCCTTAATCCGGATTGCAGTTAGCTCTGTCCCAAGGAGAGGACCAGAGAATGAAGCGCAAGCGTTTTAGCGAAGAGCAGATTGTCAGGATATTGAAGGAGCATGAAGCCGGGGTTTCGGTTTCGGATCTTTGCCGCAAGCACGGCGTCAGCGATGCCAGCATTTACGAGTGGAAAGCCAAGTACAGCGGTCTTGATGTGTCGGAGGCCAAACGGCTTAATGCGCTGGAGGACGATAACAACAAGCTGAAGAAGCTTTTGGCTGGTGCCATGCTGGACAATCTGATGCTGCGAGACCTCAACTCAAAAAATGGTGACACCCGCTGTAGTGTGGGAAGCGGTGGCTTATCTTGTCGAACAACACGAGGTGAACCAACGGCGGGCTTGCCAGGTTGTGGGGTGTTGCCGGATGACAATCCGGTACACGTCCGTGCATCCTGATGACGTGGCCTTGCGGGATCGCATGAAGGCGATTGCCCATGAGCGGAGTCGTTTTGGCTATCGGCGCATCCACGTGCTGCTGAAGCGCGAGGGGGTGACAGTCAACCACAAGCGCCTGTTACGGCTGTGCCGTGAGGAGAAGCTCTCTGTGCGCAAGCGTGGAGGCCGCAAACGGGCCATCGGTGTAGCAGCTGATCCACATTCCCAAAGGCGCCCTCCGGCGATGCGCTGCGCGACGCCGGACGGCGTAACGCATCGCCACCGGGCGCTCAATAACACCCACAACTACGGGGTCGTTATTGGGCGCGAAATGGGGGTCACTGTTCAAAGCGAATTGACGGCCATCGGCACACGCGCTCCCAGCTCCCCATGCTGGTGCCGTTCAAGCCGAACCAACGGTGGTCCCTCGACTTTGTATCTGACCAGCTCACAGATGGGCGCCGGTTCCAGCTGCTAACGGTAGTGGATGATTGCACGCGGGAGTGCAGCTTAGAACACAATGGACGGCCCAGCTTCGCCGTGCACGATATCGCGCGCCACGATCTGCCTATTGCTCCAGCGCCTCTTGTACCATTCATTGCCTTCCAGAAAGTCATAGGCTTCAAGATCCGCCGTAGCCGCGTGTGCAAGAAGCTTGTAGAGTAGGACGCTTCCAACCTCATACTTTGCAAAAGCGCGATCCCAGCCGCCCTGATAGCCCCATACTTTGTTGTCAAAGATGTAGTCGTACTTCACAGCGATTGGCTTGCCAGCAAGCGAAAGCCGTGCCAACGCGAGTCTGCCCAGAGGCAAGAAACGACTGGCGATACGTCGGTGAAATGCAATAAATGTCTCGTCCATCGGACGCTGCCAGCGTTCGTTGTTCATATCTATGAAGTCGTCAAAGAACGTCCGACACTCGTCGGATGTCGCCGCCATCTCAAAACGAATGGGCCCGATGCGAGAAAGGCGGCGGAGATTGTACTCGATGCGCCGCACAAACTGACGGTCAAGACCGGCGACATAGCTCTGCCAGCTCGGAGCGAGATGAGCCACCGGACTGATGCGCGGCTCCAATTTCTGTGTTGTGATGCCCAGTTGAGTTAATCGATCACAAATTACCTGGAACTCAAGTTGGTCCTCGCGCACTACGGCGAACGCCATAGTCTCCCACAACCCTTGGCGGCGCATGTCGGCAAGCCTGCTGCAAAATGCCCCGATCAGGTCGGTCTCGCGCCCTGCCGGAACAAGGAAGCCGAGATACTCGCCGTAAGCTTGGTTCTGTCCGAAGAACTCAAGACGCGGCTTTTCCCGCCGCCTGATGACTAGGGGTGCGATAGCTGAAGGCCTGCCGTCTTCGAATGCCAGCAATACGGCCAATCTGTAGTCAGCGGCATAGACCATCCACCATGTTTCAATCCATTCCCAGGTGAGGAAGACGCTATTGTTATTACATTGGGACAGCACATGGTTCCACACGGGTTCTAGGGCAAAAAAGGCGTCGTCCGTTTCGATTGTCTGGATGTCAATGGTACTGGGCATGGGTCGGATTTCTAGCATAGTCCCATTTGTCGGTCAGCATCGCTCGCGACAGGTGTTCGGCCACGGAGCCTTAGGGAATGCCTTCTCTTTTGTGGGCCGGATTCCACCCACCACTCTTCACACACGACTCGTTTCGGCCTAGTCGTTTTGAGCAAAATGATGGAGTACTTGAATTGACGACAGGGGACGTGAACAAGTCTGTCTACCTACGGGAGGACGTTGCACGCGCTTATGCCATGGAACATGACCTCCACGCCTGGGAGCGGGCGGTACTCAACCGACTGAAGCCGGACGTGGCGGGCTTTCCAATTCTCGATATCGGCGTAGGTGGCGGGCGGACAACGCCCGCCATGCTGGCCTTGTCAACCGACTATCTCGGCATCGACTATTCCGGCGCAATGATTGCCGAATGCAGAAAGCAATTTCCTGGTGTTGGCTTCGAGGTTTGCGATGCACGGAACATTACTCATTTGGGACTTGGCCATTTCGGCTTTGCCTGGTTTTCCTACAATGGCATCGACAACCTTTCACATGCCGATCGCCACACCGTGCTGCAGCAGGTACATGCGATCCTACGACCTGGCGGTTATTTCTTCTTTTCCTCGCACAACATTCTCGGCGCCCGCGAATATCCATGGGAAGTCGGCCATTGGCCCTACGAATGGAATGGCGGACTGTCAAATCTAATTTCCAGCGCCGGACTTATGATGCGGTCGATCGCCAACTATGTGCGGCTCTCCGGTTATCAGGAAGAGCACGAGACTCATGCCATACGGCTGGACAGCGGTCACGAGTACAGTTGTCCGCATTATTACATTAACCCCATCGACCAGGTTCGCATCCTGAACAGCATGGGGTTTGTGAATGTACAGGCGATGGGCTGGTCTGGCGTTCCCAATCCCCCCGACAGCGAAGCTGTTCGCTCTGCCGGACATGTGAACTATTTGGCGAGGAATCCAAGTTGAATGGCCCTGTTGCCACATCGGCGGCCGATGAAGAGCGGCCGCCCTTGCCGCGTCCCACGGACCGGCTCAGGTTGTTGTTGACCGTGGCTCTGTCCGACACCGGGCGAGATGGCCAAAACCTGGAACGCATGTTGCTGCTGTTCGCCACCATGAACCGGTTCTTCAGCGGCGACCTGTGTCATATGTTCTTCATCATGATGTGTCCTGTCGACCTGGCCATTAGCGCCGCTGCCGTCGAGCCCTATGGGCATCGGCTCAAGATTGAACTCATCAATGAAGAGGATGTCTGCCCCGAGCTGCGAACAAACCCTGACACAACGAGTCTCTGGCCGAAGGTCAACAGCGGATGGTATCGGCAGCAGCTCATCAAGCTGGCGATGCATGAGCATGTTCCAAGGCCTTTCTACATGACCCTCAATACCGACGTGCTGTTCGTCCGTCCGGTCCAGGAAGCGCTGGTGTTCGATGCCGCGCGAGCCCGCCTCAATGTTCAGACGGCGAAATATTTTCGCAGCCTCTACACGCCGGAAATGGTCGCCATTGAAGTGGAAGCGCGGCTGGGCCGCAAACGGTAGGCGGAATGGGTGCTTCAGTTGACACGCCCCGCTGCGGATGCAAGTCAATGGTACGGTGAAACACCGGCATTGATGCATCGCGGCATCGCGACGGCTCTCGCTACTCGGATTAGTTCAACCTGGCAGGAGCCTTATCGTTCTGGCCTTCTCAGGCGGCGACAGTGGACGGAATATGCGCTGTATTTCCTCTACGCCGAGTGTTTTGGGCTGCTTGAGACCCGTTACGTACCCGGCGGCATTGATACCATCATGCGGTTGACCAAGAGCCTGTGGCAGCCGCCCGACCAATATCTCAAGCGGCGCGATTGCGGTAACTGGAAAGTGTCGGACGTCTTTGGTCCGCAGGGCGACGGCATCGCTGTTGTCGTGCAGTCCTATCTCCACTATCCTATTCAAGAGGTTGCCCACAAGATCCGGCGGTTCCTCCGTTGAACCGCGCATAGTTCTTCTGCTGAAAGCAAACTTGAATCCATGGCTATTCAATCTGATCTGATCTTCGACATCGGCGCCCATCTCGGCGAGGACACGGCCTATTACTTGCGGCGCGGCTACCGGGTTGTTGCCGTCGAGGCTGAGCCACGTCATGTCGCGCAGCTCCGCCGGAGATTTGCCGCCGACATCGCAGCGGGCCGGGTCGTGCTGGTGGATCAGGCGATTGCAGAACATGAGGTTATGATCCGGTTTTTCCGGAACCTCAACGTGAGTGTCTGGGGCACCGTCAATCCTGCCTGGGCGGAGCGGAACGTTGGATTTGGAAGCAAGATAGAAGAGATCACAGTTCCCGCTATCACTCCTGCCCGGCTCTTCGAGCATTTCGGCATTCCCTATTATTTGAAGATCGATGTCGAGGGCCTCGACATGCTTGTGTTGCGAGGCCTGCACAATTTTGAGGACCGGCCCTCCTATGTCTCGATCGAATCCGACGCCACGTCCTTTGCCTTGCTAAAGCAGGAGTTCGATCTGTTGCAGGAGCTGGGCTATGATGATTTCAAGCTCTCTCCACAACATCGGGTGCAGAAAATGCGGGTGCCCGCCGGGTCTTCCCATGGCCTGCAATGCGACTATCGGTTTGAGGAACACAGCAGCGGCCCCTTCGGTGAAGATGTCGAAGGTCAATGGCTCAATGTCCGCGAGGCCATCGCAGAATACAAATATGTCTTCGCGCTCTATGACATGTTCCATGCGATCGAGAAGGGCATTCTGAGCGGCTCCATCACGGCTTTCCGCGATGCTTATGGCCATGATGCCGGCGGGTGGAATGATACCCATGCGCGGCATCGCTCGGCACGGCCGAAGCCCTAAGCAGAACTGCGATGGCTAGCCAACGGACTTGGAAGATGATTCCATACCCTGAGATGATTCGGAGGTTGGATCATCGCAGGCAAATCTCCTTTGACGGCGACAGCGGAGCAGCGGGAAGGTCTGGAGTGGCAGGCGGGGTTCGCGCGAGCGCTAGGAAGCCGGCCGGGCGCGGGCGATCCTGCTTTCGTTATCGGGCTGGACCTTCCCTTCCGCAAATCAAATCTGACTCGCCAGTGAATGAATATTGGACGATGCTTGCTGGCGAACCCCGAGCGTAGGGAGTGACCGGAGAACGGTCCGGGATCATATCCCGCAGTCTCGATACGGGCCTTGATGACATCGCTGACGGCCTCTCTTGAGATGCGCTGACCGAGAACGTGGCCATAATTGTTGATGGTCACGAAGATCGGCCCCCGCGCTGATCCTGGCGTAGGCGAGCCACCGCGGGCCGTGCGCGGACTTTAGTCAGAGTCAACGGCCCGACTCGTTCAATTGCGGTCCCCAGGCGCGCATAGTGTCCCCAGAGGCGGAATTTTCTGTCTTAGCGCGCCTAGTGCGCGGCCAATAGATCCGAAAAAAGGAAGAAATCATCATGCCGCAAGATTTTTCGCCAAATGAAGCAGAACCTGCAAAGCCCGCTGCGGAGGACGTCACCCGTGTCATCCCCGACGACATCGCGGCGCTCTTCGGAGAGCCTCCCCTCTACCACTGGGAGGACACCGACGACTACAATCGCCTCCTTGAGTACATTGCGGTGGGGGTAAAGCCCAACGGCACGATGGAGTGGCTCTACACGAAGGATATCGCGGACCTGACTTGGGAGGGCCTCCGCCTCAGGCGGATTAAGGCTGCCTGCATTAACTGCGGCACGCCGAGGGCGTCGCGCGCCAGGCCACCGCCGGGCAGGAGGGCATCCACGGTTTTGCTGGCCTTCTCATCACCCCCGAGCGAATTCCTCACCAAATCCTCGATGCAGTTCCCCACGTTGAGCTTGCAAA
>JANLWG010000089.1:0-7248 GCA_031364405.1 Hyphomicrobiales bacterium | reverse complement strand
ATCGAATGCCAGCCGTCACGCATCGAGATGCGAATTCGCACCCGCTATCTCGACACCCAAGCCAGAACGATAGACGAAGCGCTTGCAATCGTCGACCGCTCGCATAAGCAGGGCAAGCCCATATCAGTGGGGCTTCTCGGTAACGCAGCCGAGTTTCTCCCCGAGCTTGTGAAGCGCGGCATCAAGCCCGATGCATTGACCGATCAAACCTCGGCCCATGATCCGGTCAATGGTTATCTGCCCGCCGGTTGGACCCTGGCCCAGTGGGAGGACAAGCGCATCTCCGATCCGCAAGCGGTGAAAGCAGCAGCGCTGGCCTCGATGAAAATCCATGTGCAGGCCATGCTCGATTTTCACCATGCCGGTGTTCCCACCTTCGACTATGGCAACAACATCCGCCAGATGGCGCTGGAGATGGGATTGAAGAATGCCTTCGAATTCCCCGGCTTCGTGCCAGCCTATATCCGTCCGCTGTTCTGCCGGGGCATCGGCCCGTTCCGCTGGGCCGCATTGTCGGGTAATCCGCAGGACATCTACAAGACCGACCGGCGCGTCAAGCAACTGATCCCCGACGATCCGCATTTGCACAACTGGCTCGACATGGCGCGTGAACGCATTGCCTTTCAGGGGTTACCAGCCCGTATCTGCTGGGTGGGTCTGGGCCAGCGCCATCGCCTCGGCCTCGCCTTCAATGAGATGGTGAAGAATGGCGAGCTTGAGGCCCCCATCGTCATCGGCCGCGATCACCTCGATTCAGGCTCCGTCGCCTCACCCAACCGCGAGACGGAAAGCATGCTAGATGGTTCCGATGCGGTCTCCGACTGGCCGCTGCTTAATGCACTTCTCAACACCGCGTCGGGTGCCACCTGGGTGTCGATCCATCACGGCGGCGGCGTCGGCATCGGCTATTCGCAACATGCCGGCATGGTGATCCTCGCCGACGGCACCGATGACGCGGCGCGCAGGCTCGAGCGCGTCCTGTGGAACGATCCCGCCACCGGCGTTATGCGCCACGCCGATGCGGGCTATCAGATTGCCGTCGATTGCGCCAAAGAGCAAGGACTAAGACTTCCGGGAATAACGATGTAGTTTCCCCTCCCGCCCAGATTCATCATGCCCGGACGTGATCGCGGTATCTTCCTCAATACACTGAGAGATGGCCGGGACTTCGCCCGGTCATGACGGGAATGGGGAAGGTGGCCAGCCTCACCCCAGCGCCGCCGCAATGGCGTGGATCGCGCCAAGTGTTGCCACATTGAACGGCACACTCAGGAAGTCCGGCCAGCTCGACAGTTTTGTCACCACCATGTTGTGCTGCCAATTGATGTAGATGAGTTGCCCGAACACTCCGCGCGCCATGATCGAGCGCGCGTAAGGGTCTTCGATCCAGAACTGGTTCTTGTAGGCGCCTTCGGGCAGCGAAAAACTATAGGGCTCACCGAAGATCGCGTGATTGCCGGTGAGCGTCGCCTCAATCCAGCCCGGCGGAACAATGCCGCCGCCATGTTCGAGATAGAGCTGACCAAAGCGCCCGTAGTCGCGTAAGGTCGCATTGAATCCGCCATCGCCCAGACCATAGCCCGCCGGATCGACAGTGAAACTCGCACTCTCCCCGGCTCCCATTTTCTGCCAGAGTTCCTCCGACACAAGCTGTGCAATTCGTTTGCCGGTAGCCCTCTCCATGCAGAAGGTCAGCACATCGGTTTCAATCGAGCGATATGAAAACCACTCGCCATGCGGCCGGATAGTTTCGCCGAGGCTGAGGATCAGTTCAAACATATGGCGCGGCCACTGGAAGGAGGGATCAGCGCCGGGGGGAATGGGTTTCCATCCGGATGCCACATCGCTCTTTCCCGCATCGGAATAAGGGTTGGTGTAGTCTTCGGTGAAGCCCGCCCCGGTCGTCATGTCGAGCACCTGCTGCAGGCTGGCACCACGGTAGGCGGTGCCGTTCAACTCCGGCAGATAATGGGTGACCGGTGCATTAAGGTCGAGAACGCCCCGGCCCGCCAGAATGCCGGCAACAGCACCCACCAGCGACTTTCCAACCGACTGCGACAGATGCAACGTGCGCTCCTCCATGCCGTTGAAATAACGTTCATAGACGACAGCGCCATTCTTGAGGACGAGAAAGCCGTCCGTATACGTATCATCGAGCAGACGGGCCAGCGTCGTCGCCTCGCCTTCGACATTGGTGACAGCGAGTCCATCGAGATCGCGATCAGCCCGCAACAACTCGCGCACCGGCCCGCGCCCCCGCCACACTTCCGCCGTCGGCAGAATTTCCCTGATATGCTGAAACGCCCAGCGGTTCCACGGCGGCCGGTCCCACTCCATTCTTGGTGGAACGAGTGCTGGCGGCGAGCCTTGCATGATCGGCAGGGGCTTCTCGGAATTTCGGTAGGATGCCACGATAGCCCTCGCAAAGAAAAATCCCGGCAGTTCCCCGCCGGGGTCAATGACTAAGCCCTAATACTGAATTTCAGTCCATATCTGAATATCGAAGCCGTTCACGTCCGGCGGGCGGACGGAGAATCTCCGTCTTTCCAATGGCCAAGGCGCCGCTGCCGTCAAACCGACCAGCCGCCATCGATGACGAAGGTCTGGCCGGTGACGAAAGCGGATTCGTCGCTTGCCAGATAAACCACCAGATTGGCGATTTCCGAGGCATCGGCCATGCGGCCCATGGGTTGGCGGGCGATGAAGGCGGCCTTGGTCTTGTCGAAATCGCCCGTAGCCTTCATGCGCTCGACCAGCGACGGGCTTTCGACCGTACCAGGGCAAACCGCGTTGACCCTGATGCCCTTCGACGTGAAGTCAGCTGCCAGCGCCTTGGTCATGCCAATGACCGCAGCCTTGGTGGCGCCATAGGCGAAACGGTTGGCCACGCCTTTGATCGAGGAAGCGGCCGAGGCCATATTGATGATGGTGCCCTGTCCACGGGCCAGCCAGCCCGGCATGAAAACCTTCATCATGCGATAGTGCGCCTTGACGTTCAGCTCGAAGGAAAAGTCCCAGGCCTTGTCATCGGTCTCGATGATTGTTCCGGCATGAACATAACCTGAGCAGTTGAACAGGATATCGGGCAGGCCGATGCGCTTGGCCACCGCGTCTATTTGATCCTGTTTCAGCACGTCGAGCACCAGGGTTTCGATGCCGGTGTGCTCATTGCCCAGTGTCTTGAGAAGGTCCTCGCGAATATCGGTCGCCCACACCTTGGCTCCTTCCCGCGCCATGGCGATGGCGCTGGCCCGCCCGATGCCTTGTCCCGCCGCCGTTACGATTGCGGTCTTTCCTGCAAGCCGTCCACCCATGGACTTCACTCCCTGATCTGATCCAAACTGAAAACCTGACTAGCGCCAAGAGGCTAAGCCTGTCCATGACCAATGACGATCTATGCTATTTGCCGGCAATTGAAGCCCTCGGATTATTCAAGTCGCGCAAACTCTCGCCGCGCGAACTGCTCGGCGCCCTGATCGCGCGATCCGAAAAAATAAACCCCGCCATCAACTGCTTCGCCGACCGCTATTTCGAAGAGGCTTTGGCGCAAGCCGCCCAATCGGAAAACCGTTATATGAAGCGTGGCGTCAAATTGGCAGCGCTGGAGGGTATCCCGCTCGCCGTCAAGGATGCCCAGCGGGTGGCCGGCAAACGCACCACACATGGCTCACTGATCTTCAAGGACACGCTGGATGATCATTCCGACCCGATGATCGAACGCCTGCAAAAGGCTGGCGCCATAATCTTCGCCCGCACCACCACGCCGGAGTTCTGCCTGTCGGGCGTCACCAAATCACGCATCTGGGGCATCACGCGAAATCCGTGGAACCTTGACTACACGCCGGGTGGCTCTTCGGGAGGCTCCGGTGCAGCCCTCGCGGCGGGCCTCACCACATTGGCGACCGGCACCGATATCGGCGGATCGATCCGCATTCCAGCGTCAGCCTCGGGCGTCATCGGCTACAAACCGCCCCATGGCCGCAACCCCGATGGTCCACCCGCCAATTTTGACCGTTTCAACCATTGTGGGCCGATGACGCGTTCGATCGCCGATGCGGCACTGATGCAGAACATAACCTCTGGCCCGCACCCGCTCGACCACGATTCGATCCGCGCCCGGGTGAAACTTCCCACTAAGGCCCAGAGCATCAAGGGCCTGAAGATCGCCTATTCCATTGATTTCGATTATGTCGAAGTCGACCCCAAGGTGCGCCAGAACACGCTGGCCGCACTCGAAGTCTTCCGCAGGCTCGGCGCGAAAACTGAAGAAGTGAAACTCGGCTGGACGCAGGAGCTCGATCACGACTGCTTCCACTGGTACAACACCATGAATTTCGGCCGGCAGACCGTCTGGCATCGTGAACGCGACGCTGACCTGATGACCGATTACGCGCTGAAGATGGCCGACGCGGTGGAAATGAACACCCGCATGAACGACGTTCACAAATCCTGGACCCGCGCCCACCTCATGTATCAGTCACTTGGCCCCGTACTCGCCTTCCATGATGTGTTTATCTGCCCAACCAACAATTATCCGGCGGTGAGAGCCGACCACGATCCGTGGGATCAGACCTTCACGGTGAATGGCAAGAAAGCTGATCCCGAATATGGCTGGGTGATGACCCATCAGTTCAACATGCTGCACAATTGCCCGGTCCTCGCCGTGCCCTCGGGCCATGCCGCCAACGGGATTCCCACCGGCATTCAGATTGTCGGCCGCACCTGGGACGATGCCCGCGTCTTCAAGGCCGGCCTCGCTTATGAAAAAGCCATGGGCGGCTGGTACACGGCAAGGGGAAAACGGCCGGTCATTTGAGAACCCGCCGCAACGACCCGAAGCGCAACCGGTATTGTGTCGGCGTCAATCCCACTTTGCGCCGGAACAGGCGGCCGAAGAAACTGGTGTCCTCGTAGCCCACTTCGTTGGCGATTGCTTCGACGGGAAGATCACTGGTTTCCAACATCTGTTTTACCTCTTCCAGCCGCAACGCATGTACATAATCAAGCGGCGTCATTCCCGTCGCCTCGTGGAAACGGCGGATGAAGGTCCGCTCCGTCAGTTGCGATTCCGCCGTCATGGCTGCGACCGGTGATGGCATGCGGTAGTTCGCCGCCATCCATTCCTGGCACCTGTTAATGACCGCATCACTCGTCTGCCGGTACGACATTAGAGACGCAAATGGCATCTGACCCAAATCATGCCATTGCAATAGATAGACCTTGGCGACCTCGATGGCTTCGCTGAGGCCCACGTGCCGCGCAATGAGATAAAGGGCCAGATCCTGCCAGCTGCTGCCGCCGCCAGCCATCAAGATACGCTGAGCTTCGCCGCTCAGTACCAGCGACCGCTGCAGATTGATTTTGACGCCTGGATAGTGATTGCTGAGTGTCTTGACATAGCCCCAGTGGATCGTCGCATCGCAATTCGTCAGCAGGCCAGCCTCGCCCAACAGCACCGCGCCCGAGCAAGCGCTGGCCAACACCGAGCCCTGGTCATGAACTCGCTTGAGCCATTGCGCTTCGCCATCATAGAGACCCGCAATACTGTCGCCCGGATTGACATAGAAATCCGGAATACAGACGATGTCGGGATGCGGCGCATCGGAGAAATCATGGTGCGGCTTGATCCAGATGTCATTGGCCGCGGCGAAACCATCCTTGGTTCGCGCCACGATATAAGGCCGCATGCGCTGCTCACCCGCCTCGCCCCTGGTAATGAACTGGTAGTCCCGCCCCGGAGATGAGAACAGGTCGAACATTCCGTAAAGTGTCGACGCCGTCGTTTCAGGCACCGCCAGAATTGCCACTTTCAATGGGACGTGCTGTTCTACCATGGCAGAAATGACCGCTTTCAGGATGTTTCGGCTTTAGCTCTTATGCAGGCTTTGAACTAGTCGTTCTTCACAAGAAGGAGAATAGGCGATGGCAGACAAATTGAGCCCGGCACCCCAGGCAGCCGACATCGAGGCGCTTCGCAACAATTTACGCGGCGAGCTTCTGGAGCCTTCGAGCCCCGGTTATGATGACGTTCGCGTCGTCTGGAACGGCATGATCAACCGTCGTCCGGCCCTCATTGTGCGTTGCCGCAATGCTGCTGACGTTGTGGCTTCGGTGAACTTCGCCCGCCATCATGGCCTCAACCTCGCCATCCGCTCGGGAGGGCATAATGTGGCGGGTTATGCCGTCTGCGAAGGTGGGCTGATGATCGACATGACGCTGATGAATGGCGTCCGCGTGGCGCCATCGCTCGATCGCGCCGACGTCGAGGGTGGCGCCTTGTGGAAGGACGTCGATACCGCGACCACAGCCTTTGGACGCGCTACTCCCGGTGGCCTCATCTCCGGGACGGGCGTTGCCGGGCTTACCCTGTCGGGCGGGATCGGTTGGCTGCGCGGCCGCCATGGTCTCAGCTGTGACAATCTCATGGGCGCCGATGTGGTGACCGCCGATGGCCGGCTGATCCACGCCAGCGAAAGCGAAAATGCCGATCTGCTCTGGGCGCTGCGTGGCGGCGGCGGCAATTTCGGAGTGGTGGTGAGTTTCGAGTTCAAACTCCACGCCATCGAACCCGAACTCCTGTTCTGCGCGCCCATCTACCCCGAGGAGCGTGCCAATGAGATCATCCCCAAGTGGCGGGACTTCGTGGCGGCCGCACCTGACCGCCTGAGTGGGCTTGCAGAATTCTCGACAATCCCCAGTGACCCCGCTTATCCCGAAATCACATGGGGCAGGCGCGTGCTGGCGCTGGCCCATGTCTATGATGGTCCCGCCGATGAGGGCGAGCGTCTCGTTGCGCCGTTGCGCAGCTTCGGGGAACCGCTGCTGGACTTCAGCGGTACCATGCCTTACCGCACAATCCAGACCCTGTATGACGCCATTTTCCCGAAGGGCCGCGACCGCTGCTACTGGAAATCAACTTATCTCAAAGGTCTCGACGACGATGTCGTACACAAGATCACCGCGGGCATGCAAAAACGTCCGTCCGAAATGACTTTCGCCTCCATCTGGAAGTTTGGCGGCGCCATGCAGCATGTCGCCGCCGGAGCCACCGCCTTCGGAGACCGCTCGGCTCCCTTCATGCTGAGTCTCGACGCGATCTGGCCTGAGGCGAAGGACGACGAGGCCAACATAGGCTGGGTGCGCCAGTTTTGGGACGGCATGCAGCGCCACTCGACCGGCCGCATGTACCTCAACTTCCCCGGCCTCGGCGAAGGCTCAAATCTGGTGCGTGACGCCTTTGGTGCGGAG
>JANLWG010000046.1:0-5521 GCA_031364405.1 Hyphomicrobiales bacterium | reverse complement strand
ACGCAAAACTGCATTGACGGAAGACAACGCGCCCGCCGCGCTCACATTGCAGATTGTCGGCTTTGAGAAGCATGGCGATGCGCGAGTGGAATGCAACAATCCGAGCTTATATCATATACTGCCCACCATTGGCCGAGAGCGTCGAGCCGGTGATGAAGCCCGCATCGTCGGAAACGAGGAACACCACACAGCGGGCGATTTCTTCAGGCTCGCCCAGGCGGCCCACCGGGATCAGCGGCAGGATGCGCTTTTCGAGCACGTCCTGGGGCACCGCACGCACCATTTCGGTGCCGATATAACCAGGGCATATGGCGTTGACTGTAATGCCTTTCGCGGCACCTTCTTGCGCCAGCGATTTCACAAAACCGATTTCGCCGGCTTTGGCCGCCGCATAATTGGACTGGCCCATCTGGCCCTTCTGGCCATTGATCGAGGAGATGCACACGACGCGGCCAAAGCCGCGGTCGCGCATGCCGCCCCAAATGGGCTGGGTCATGTTGAACAACGAATTGAGATTGGTGTTGATCACCTCGTTCCACTGGGCGGGCGTCATCTTGTGGAACATCGCATCCCTGGTAATGCCGGCGTTGTTGACCAGCACTTCAACGGGGCCGAGATCGGCCTCGACCTGCTTCAAGCCGGCAGCGCAGGCCTCGTAATTCGACACATCCCATTTATAAACGGCAATGCCGGTCTCGGCCTTGAACTTGGCGGCGGCCGCATCATTACCCGCATAGGTCGCGGCGACTTTGTAACCACCAGCTTTCAACGCCTTGGAAATCGCAGCACCTATGCCGCGCGATCCTCCGGTGACAACTGCAACTCGTGCCATGCTCATTTCCCTCTTAACGTTCAACGCACATGGCGATGCCCATGCCACCGCCGATGCACAGGGTGGCGAGGCCCTTCTTCGATTGGCGCTTGCCCATTTCATGGAGCAGGGTGGTGAGCACCCGCGCACCCGAGGCACCGATCGGATGACCGATGGCGATGGCGCCGCCGTTCACATTAACGATCTCGGGGTTCCAGCCCATGTCCTTGTTGACCGCACAAGCCTGCGCCGCAAAGGCCTCATTGGCTTCGACCAGATCAAGGTCCTCAACCTTCCAGCCGGCCTTCTTCAGAGCCGCGCGCGAAGCAGGGATAGGGCCCGAACCCATGATGGCGGGATCAACACCAACGCTTGCCCACGAGGCGATACGGGCCAGTGGCGTCAACCCGCGCTTTGCGGCCTCCTTTGCACTCATCAGGATCAACACGGCGGCACCGTCATTGATACCTGAAGCATTGGCGGCGGTGACGCTGCCGTCCTTGGCGAAGGCGGGCCGGAGTTTGCCGAGTTGATCTAGCGTAACGCCCTTCTTGATATATTCATCATCGGCAACCACCACATCGCCCTTGCGGGTGGCGATGGCGACCGGTGCAATCTCATCCTTGAATTTGCCTGCGGCCTGGGCGCGCGCCGCCTTGTTCTGCGAAGCCACCGCGAAAGCATCTTGCGCATCGCGGGTGATCTGCCACTGGTTTGCCACGTTCTCGGCGGTGTTGCCCATGTGATAGCCGTTGAAGGCATCCCACAAGCCATCCTTGATCATGGTGTCGACCAGTGACCAGTCGCCCATCTTAACGCCATCGCGAAGATGCGCCACGTGGGGTGCCTTGCTCATCGATTCCATACCGCCGGCAGCGACGATATTAGCATCGCCATTGGCGATCTGCTGCAGCCCCAGTGCCACCGCGCGAAGGCCAGAACCACACAACTGGTTCATGCCCCAGGCCGGGCTCGAGTTGGGAATACCGGCATTGATGGCAGCCTGGCGGGCGGGGTTCTGGCCCTGGCCTGCGGCGAGCACCTGGCCGAGGATCACTTCGTCGATATCGGCTGCGTCGACCTTGGCGCGCTGCATGGCGGCCTTCAGCGCCACAGTGCCCAGATAAGACGCCGGCACACTCGCCAGCGCACCGTTAAATGAGCCTACGGGTGTGCGCGCCGCAGATACGATGACAATTCCATTCTCCGAACCGGCCATTGCTGTCTCCTTGTCGATTGGCAACATTGTTTATGCCTCCCATAGCATCTTTTGTGCATTGCGATATAGATTGCATGAGACGCGGCGCAAAATTTTTGCACTTGCAATTGTGCACTGCGGAGCGCAGTTTTTGCGGCACAATCGGGGTTTGGTGCCCGGCCTGAGGAGTGAGCGCGTTGAGTGACGAAAAGATAGCACCCCAGAGTGCGGTGGTAATCAAGAAATACGCCAACCGGCGGCTCTATAATACATCCACCAGCACCTATGTGACCCTCGACGATCTTGCCACCATGGTGAAGGCCGGCACCGATTTTGTGGTTTACGATGCCAAGACCGGTGAGGAGATTACCCGGTCGGTCCTGACCCAGATTATTTTCGAAGAAGAAAACAAGGGCGTCAATCTGCTGCCGGTCAATTTCCTCCGCCAGCTGATCCGCTTCTATGGCGATTCGATGCAGGCATTCGTGCCTGGATTTCTCGAATTTTCGCTGGATAACCTGGGCAAGGAGCAGGAGAAATTCCGCTCGCAGATGACCGAATCCTGGGGCGCTGATCCGTTCAAGGCGATGCAGGACCACGCCACCCGCAACATGTCGATGTTCAGCGAGGCAATGCGGGCATTCAATCCCTTCGCCGCCACTCTGGTGCCGCCAGTCTTCACCCAGCCGGGTCAGAAAGCCGCAGCCCCGCAGGAGCCCGCCGGCAAGGAGGATTTGCAGGCCCTCAAGGACCAGCTTTCCGCCATGCAGCGGAAACTCGATACCATCGCCAACAAATAGTGCCTCAATGGCGGAAGTGGCGGGTGGCGGTGAACACCATGGCGAGGCCTGCCTGATCGGCCGCTTTGATGACATCTTCGTCCTTGATTGAACCGCCGGGCTGGATCACCGCGGTGGCGCCCGCCTCGGCCGCCTGCAGCAGTCCGTCGGCAAATGGAAAGAAAGCGTCGGACGCCACCACCGAGCCTTTGACCAGCGCCTCGGCCAGCCCTTCGGCCAGCGCTGCATCTGCGCTCTTTCGCGAAGCGATGCGCGAGGCATCAACGCGCGACATCTGCCCGGCACCGATACCGACGGTAGCACCGTCCTTGGCATAGACGATGGCGTTGGACTTGACGTGCTTGGCCACCCGGAAGGCAAAGCGCAGATCGGCCAGTTCCTTCGCCGAAGGCGCCCGGCGGGTGACGACTTTCAAATTAAGCTGATCGACAATTGCATTGTCGCGGGTCTGCACCAGCAACCCGCCGGCAATGGTCTTTACAGTCTGGCCGCGCGCATCAGGGTCTGGCAATTCGTCAATAACGAGCAGGCGAAGATTTTTCTTGGCAGCCATTATGGCAATTGCCTCATCATCGGCACCGGGTGCAACGATCACTTCGGTGAACAATTTGACGATCTCCGTGGCGGTTGCCGCGTCGAGCTTGCGATTGAGTGCAATGATGCCACCGAAGGCGCTTACGGGGTCGCAGCGCAGCGCCTTGGCATAGGCCAGGGTCAATGACGAGCCGATGGCGGCGCCGCACGGGTTGGCATGCTTGACGATAACGCAGGCAGGCTTACCTTCGCCGGCAAACTCGGCCAGGCATTCAAGTGCCGCATCGGTATCGTTGAGATTGTTGTAGGATAGTTCCTTGCCCTGCAACTGCCGCGCCGTGGCCACACCGCCACGATGCTCGGGGCTTGCATAAAGTGCGGCTTGCTGGTGCGGATTTTCGCCGTAGCGGAGTTTCTGCACAAGTCTGCCGCCGATGGCAAAATAAGCGGGCAGCGGATCGTTCAATTCGCGGCCAAACCATTGGGCAATCGCAGCATCATAGGCGGCGGTGCGGCCAAATGCTTTGGCGGCAAGTTTGCGCCGGGTCTCGTGTGACGTCGCACCCGCGTGCGTTGCCATCTCGGCAATAACCACCGCATAGTCGGCAGGATCGACAATAACGGTGACGCTGTCGTGATTCTTGGCGGCGGCGCGGATCATCGCGGGACCGCCCACATCGATGTTCTCGATCGTCTCATCCCAGCCCGTCCGGCGCGCCACGGTTTCCTCGAAGGGATAGAGATTGACGGCGAGAAGATCGATATCGGCGATGCCGTGCCTGGCTTGCGCTGCCTGATGTCCGGCATTGCCGCGCACCGACAGTAGCCCGCCGTGAACTTTGGGATGCAGCGTCTTGACCCGGCCATCCATGATTTCGGGAAATCCGGTGAGGCTAGCTACGTCGGTCACATTAAGCCCTGCCGCGGCAAGCGCCTTGGCCGTGCCGCCGGTCGAGACCAGCTCGACGCCATGGGCCGCAAGGGCTTTGGCTAAATCGACGAGGCCGGATTTGTCGGATACCGAAATGAGCGCGCGGCGAATTGGCCTGGGCATGGGCGTCCCCCTGAAATCAATCAGGCGCCCCATAGCATGACTCGGGGCTCAGGCCATCAGAAAGGCAGTTGTGGCGTGGTTTCTTTCGCGGCACTGTGACGGATTTTGCGATCGAGCTTGCGGAAGGCCCAATTGACTCGGACGGGTTTTCCCGCCAGTCCGCGAATGACAATCTGCTGGCTGCGGCGAGGGCCGCTACTGGCGGCGAGATAAATGCTTTCTTCCAGCGTCATGATGCCGCCGCGCGCCGAAAACTGCCAAGCCACCTTTGACGGCAGCAACAACAAGATAGCAGCGCCCTGGCGGTCAGCGGAAGCTTTGACGGAAGGATGCAGATGAAAGCGGATGGTGAACGGCCAGTCGCACTCGTCGCGGTGAATATTGTCAAAGCGATCTTCGCCGCGCAAATCATGGCCGCCCGCCGCCAAGAATAGCTCGCGATGATGTGTGAGCCCGATAGAATTTGCATGGGCAGATGAACTGGCTTTCACCAGCGAGCTATGGGGGGTAGCAACAAATTCGACCGCTACCGGATTATGCGGAAAGCGCTTGCCTCTGCGCGCGAAGAACGACTGGATGGGGCGGCTGTCGTGATCTTCGAAATGAACGGTCGAATGCGCTGCCGGTGTCTGCGCCGCGGCACGCCACGCCGGCGAGGCGTTGGCCGGCACACCGCAGGAGCCGACAATGCGCTGGAGTCCATCGGAGAACTCGAACGCCAGCCCGCTGTCGCAGACCGATGGCGCTCCGCAATCGATGATGACCATCGCGCGCCCCTGGTTCATCCGGCAATATCCGGTGTGGGCCGCGTGCGAGAGCGGACGGCCAAGCACCATGTCGCGCTCGAAGATGGCGCGCACCAATGGTACGCTGGTGTTTTCCACCCCGTGAAACACCGCCAGTCCATCATCGCCATGGCACAACATGCGCAGCATCGGTATGGCGCGCTCAATGGCGGCGTTAAGCTCGCGCGGAATGGCGACTCGCTGGGCATCAAGGGCTGTTCGCAGCGGCACCAGATCGCTCAGGAGATCGAGCAGGGATTTGGGACTGCGGTCAAGGTGTCCGCCATCGGGCAGAATGATTGATGCAATGACGTTTGCCGTACGGTTGAGCGCATCATG
>JANLWG010000020.1:0-2481 GCA_031364405.1 Hyphomicrobiales bacterium | reverse complement strand
CATAGTCGATACGGACATCGGCGCCCGAGGGAACTTCAATGCGGGTAGGGGCCAGCTTGTCCATGCGCCGTGCCAGATCGTGAGGGATCATCGCTTGCAGGATTTGCTGCAGGTCGAGACGGTCAAGATGAGCCTTGCGGGAAATGCCGGCCAGATAGGGTGTAAGCCAGTGCTCAAGACTGACGAGCAGCGCTTTATCGGCGAGATCGGGCCAATTATCATCGGGGTATAGGCGGTGCAGGAACTGCACCCGGGCGCGCAGGGATTTGGCAGCCTCGGTCCACGGCAAGGAGGCGAGACCCATTTCGGTGACACCCGCTGTCATCGCCTGAGCCATGGCCTCGGGGTCGGTTTTGGCAATGGGTTTTTCTTCGAGCACCAGTGCGCCCAACTTGCGGGTGCGGCTGGCGCTCACCGCCTTGGCGCGGGCGTCCCAGAACACCGCGTCGCGGGTGTCGATCTGATCGGCGAAATATTCTTCGATCTCGGCGAGGCTCAACGGGGCGGCGAGGTAAATCTTCTGGTCCCCCGCTGCGCCATCGGTAGTCGCCACCGCCAGCCAGTGGTGAACCGCGAGCCCATCATGCTCGGGCAGAATGGCCCCGCCGCCGCCGGACAATCTATAGCGCCGGTCGCCGCCGCGCCGTTGCGCGATGCGGTCGGGCCAGGCGAGGGCGACGAGGATGCCGATGCCAATTTCCGGTCCCGGGTTTGGTGCGGCAATCTGCCTGATCTGTTTTGCTGCGGCACGGATGCGCTCGCGGGCGGGTCCACGCACCTGTTCGAGCCGTGAGGCGATATCAGCGCCGGCGGCACGTCCCAGGCCATCGCGTTCCGACAGGAAGGCCGCAAGTTCGGCGGCCAGCGGGCTTGCACCAACCACCACCATATGAGCCAAACGCGGATGCAGTGGCAAGCGCACCATGGCTTTGCCGATGGCGGTTATTTTGCCGGTGCCATCGAGGGCCTGTAGCCGTTTCAGCAGGTCCTGGGCTTGCGCGAAGGCGGCGGCGGGCGGGGCATCGAGCCAGTTCAATGATTTCACATCGGCGACACCCCAGGCAGCCAATTCGAGCACCAGCGGTGCGAGATCGGCCACCAGAATTTCTGGCTGATCGTGCGGTGCCAGTGCGCGCGTCTCGGCTTCCGGCCACAGCCGGTAGCAGATGCCGGGGCCCAAACGTCCGGCGCGGCCACGGCGCTGATCGGCGGCGGCGAGTGACACACGTTGCGTTTCCAAAGCGGTCATGCCGGAGGCGGGATCAAAGCGTGGGCTCCGCTTGAAGCCGGTATCAATGACCGCACCGATACCGTCGATGGTGAGGCTGGTTTCGGCAATCGTCGTGGCTAGCACGATCTTGCGCTCGCCCTTGGGCGAAGGCTTGATCGCCGCATCCTGTTCGGCAAAACCCATGGCGCCATAGAGCGGGCGCACCACCACGCCCCTCGGCAAGGATGAAGCGTTAAGCCTCTCCTCGGTGCGGCGGATCTCCGCTTCGCCGGGGAGAAACACCAGAATGCTCTTGCCGGTTTCATCGAGGGCGCGAAATACCGCGCGCGCTGCATCCGGTGAAATTGTCTGGCGCGTTGCCTTGTCGAGATAGCGGGTCTCGACCGGGAAAACCCTTCCTGGTGCTGCAATGACTGGCGCGTGCCCGAGATGCACCGCGACCCGTGCGGTATCGAGGGTTGCCGACATCACCAGAATTTTCAAATCATCGCGCAAGGCCCGCTGCACGTCGAGAGTCAGGGCCAGTCCCAGATCGCCATCCAGCGAGCGCTCGTGAAACTCATCGAAGATGACGAGACCGACGCCCGGCAAATCCGCAGCGCCCTGCAAGCGCCTGGTGAGAATGCCTTCGGTCACCACCTCGATGCGGGTGCGGGCCGACACCTGGCGATCAAGCCTGACGGTATAGCCCACCGTCTCGCCAATCGCCTCGCCGATCGATTCCGCCATGCGGTGGGCGGCAGCGCGAGCCGCAAGCCGGCGCGGTTCCAGCATGAGGATGCCTTGGTTCTTGAGCCATGGGGCTTCGAGCAACTGCAACGGCACCCGCGTGGTCTTGCCAGCACCGGGCTCGGCCACCAGCACAACGGCGGGGCCAAGCGCCAACGCCGCGCTCAATTGCGGGATCACTGCATCGACGGGATAATCTATGCCGCTCAAATTGGGAAGGTTTTCAGGAATTGGTAGGTCGTGCCTGACAGTAACCAATTTCTTATTTCGAATTATTCGACGGTGACGTGGTTTGTGGCGTAACTTCAAGTTTCAAGTGCTTTGTCCAGCTGATGTAGAGACCAAAAACAGCAATCAAGCAAAAGCCGACAAGCACCCATCTCCAAATCTTAAATGAACTCATGCGCGTAATACAGTTGGTCGGAACCACAGCAGAATCTCGAGGTTTTCCATGAACTACCGCGTAACCTTCATCTGCATGTTCCTTTTCAAAGTTTTTCAACAGTTCAGCATCTTGAATT
>JANLWG010000019.1:0-10559 GCA_031364405.1 Hyphomicrobiales bacterium | reverse complement strand
AGCGACGGCTGGCGCGGGTCGAAGGAGGAGTAAGGCGCTGCCGGATCGAACTTGATGCCGGTAAAACCCAACTTGACATAATGCGCCGCGCGCTCGGCCGAGGCTTCGGCGTTCCAGTAGATTGAATCGTCCTGGCCCTTGGCGATATCGGGATAGATGTAAGTGTAGGAGCGCAGCTTCTCCTGAACCTTGCCGCCGAGGAGTTCGTAAACCGGCTTTCCCACCGATTTGCCGATGATGTCCCACAGCGCAATCTCCAAGCCGGAGAGAACTCCCATCAGGCTGACATCGGGACGATGGGTGAAGCCCGAGCCGTAAACCTTGCGCCACAGGGTCTCGATGTGAAAGGGGTCCATGCCCTCGACGTAGCGGCCAAAGGTATCCTCGATCATCGCCGTCATCGCCTTGGGGCCGAAGGTCGCGCAATAGCATTCGCCGATGCCGGTGATGCCGTTGTCGGTGGTCAGTTTGACAAAGATGAAATAGCGGCCGCCCCAGCCCGGCGGCGGATTTCCCACGATGAATACTTTGAGATCGGTGATTTTCATGGTGTCTGTGGTTCCAAAAACAATGTCCCTATTTGTCATTGCCGGGCCTGTCCCGGCAACCCATTTCTTCACTCGCTCCCCCATTGATCATGCGGCACAATGGGTCGCCGGAACAAGTCCGGCGATGACAGTCTGAGGAAGAATGGAATTCGACTTCATTATCGTGGGCGCGGGCTCGGCTGGTTGCGTGCTGGCCGAACGGCTGTCGGCCAATGGCCGCCACAAGGTGCTGGTGCTGGAGGCGGGCGGCAGCGACCGGCGCTTTTACATCCACATGCCGCTCGGCTACGGCAAGACCTTCTATGACCCAAAAGTCAATTGGATGTACGAAGCCGAGCCCGATCCGGGGCTGGCCGGACAGAAGGATTACTGGCCGCGCGGCAAGGTGCTGGGCGGATCGAGTTCGATCAACGCCATGGTCTATATCCGTGGCCACGCCGATGACTATGAGGACTGGAAGGCGGCTGGCAATCCCGGCTGGGGCTGGGCCGATGTGCTCAAGGTCTACAAGGCGATGGAAGACAACCAGGCTGGCACCAATGAATATCGGGGCCGTGGTGGCCCGCTTCATATCAGCGAAAACCACGGCGGCCTGCATCCCCTTTGCCATGATTTCATCAAATCAACCGAGGCCGCCGGCCTGAACTTCAATGGCGATTTCAATGGGGCCGGGCAGGAGGGTGTTGGCTATTACCAACTTACCACCAAGAACGGCCGGCGCCTGTCGGCGGCGCGGGCATTTCTGCGGCCCGCCATGAAGCGGGCCAACCTGCGGGTTGAAACCCACGCCCATGTAACGCGCATTTTGTTCGAGGGCACCAGGGCCACCGGTGTTGAATATGTGAAGGCCGGTGTTACCCGCCAGGCGGTGGCGGCGCGCGAGGTGATTGTCTCCGGCGGTGCCATCAATTCGGTGCAGCTTCTCCAGTTATCCGGCATTGGCCCCGCTAAACTCCTGCAGCGGCACGGCATTCATGTGCAAAGCGGCAACCCCAACGTCGGCGCCCACCTGCAGGATCATGTTGGCATCAATTACACCTGGCGCATGAAGGTGCCGACCTTGAACGACGAGCTTCGTCCATGGTGGGGCAAACTGCGCGTTGGCCTCAAATATATCCTGACGAGGGGAGGGCCGCTGAGCCTCAGTGTCAATCATGCCGGCGGATTTTTCCGCACTTCGCCGGAACTGACGCGGCCCAACATGCAGCTCTACATGCAGGCGTTCTCGACGCTCATTCCCAAGAATGGCGAGCGGCCCTTGCTGACCCCCGATCCTTTCCCCGGCCTGTCGCTCGGCCTGTCGAACTGCCGCCCAACCAGCCGTGGCGAGATCGCCATCAAGTCCGCCAACCCGCTCGAGCACCCGCGCATCGCCGCCAATGCATTTTCGACCCGACACGATGTCAAGGAGATGCTCCTGGCGGTAAAATTCCTGCGCAAGATCGCGGGCCAACAACCGCTGGCTGGCCTGATGGCTGAGGAATTACGCCCAGGCCCGAAGTGTCATAGCGACGAACAATTGATCGCCGATTTCCGTCAGCGCAGCGGCACCGTCTATCATCCCTCCTGCACCTGCCGCATGGGGCCGGACCCCGCCACATCGGTGGTTGATGCGCGTTTCAAGGTTCACGGCATTGCAAACCTCCGGGTGTGCGATGCCTCGGCTTTCCCCAGCCTGATCGGCGGCAACACCAATGGTCCCGCCATGATGATGGGTTGGCGGGGAGCAGAGTTTATTTTGGAAGATGCTGGTGTCTGAGCCTTAGTGGGAATCAACTTTGTCAACACGGCCTAGATTGATCAATTTAGCACCTATCCGCCCAAGTTGTTGATGGCCCACTCGGCGCGATGGTGGCCGCAGTGGCACCAGACCATGAGCCGTCTCCGGTGAAACTAGCGAGGCGGGATTTTCGTTGCTTTTTAGGGTCAAAATCTAATCGCACTGCTCGTAGTTTGATGCCTTACACCTTCGGGCCATCTCATTCGCTTGGGCAGCCTTCGCTTGAGGTATGTATTTCAAAATATTGTCACGATTCTTCGCTGGATCGCACACACCGCATTGCTCCTCTACTGTCTCAGCTCGCGTATTTTGCGCGGCCAGTTCGAGCCACATTAGAGCTCGGACGACATCCAATGGCACGCCATGTCCATTTAGGTACAGCAATCCCAGGTTATTCTGCGCACCGACAAATGCCTGCACGGCAGCAAGCCGATACCATTTCGCGGCCTCCGCGTAGTCTTGGGTAATGCCTTCGCCATCCTCGTACATCGAGCCGAGGTTGAATTGCGCTCCCGCATACCCCCGTTCAGCCGCCATTCGAAGCCACTTCATGGCTAGCTTACTATCTTGCGTGACGCCAAGCCCTGTCCTGTACATGAATCCTAGATTATTTTGGGCATCTGAATAGCCCTGCGCTGCCGCCAAACGGTACCACTTCATTGCTTCAACATAATCCTGAGAAACGCCATAACCTCTTTGGTACATCACTCCTAGGTTGTGTTGAGCAGGCGCATGCTGCTGTCCAGCGGCCAGCCGGTACCACTTCACGGATTCCTTGTAGTCCTGTTTGACGCCCGTTCCGTGCTCGTACATCAAGCCTAGGTGGTTCTGGGATTGAGCGTTCCGTTGCTCAGCCGAGAGTTGAAACCATTTAAGTGCGACTTGGTGGTCCTTCGCGACGCCGGTGCCTCTCTCGTACAACAAGCCGAGCTGGAACTGGGCTTCGGAGTATCCTTGATTGGCAGCCAATCTATACCACTTCGCCGCCGCCTTGTGGTCCCGGTCAACTCCCTCCCCGTTGGCATAAATCGTGCCGAGATTTTGTTGGGCCAATCCCTCGCCTTGTTCTGCCGCCAGCCGATACCACTTTGCCGCTATTTTGAAGTCCTGTGCAACGCCGCTTCCACTATAAAAGAGGACACCGAGATTGAGTTGAGCCAAAGCATTGCCTTGCTCGCCTGCCAACCGATGCCACTCCGCCGCCACCTTGAAGTCCTGATCAACACCCCACCCTTCTGCATAAAGAAGGCCTACGTCATATTGCGCCGCAGAATCTCCACGTTTAGCGAGAGGCTCCCACAACGCCAGTGCTGTCGTGAATTCGCCCTTTTCGGCCGCTGCAATTCCATCTTCCAACGGACCTGCTATCGCTGCCCGACAGCCCAGCACCAAAATCAGCCCAATGATCAGAGCTGGGAGTGTATTTCGCATGAAACCGACATCCACCGGATGACCTACTCTTTGGGCTGAGATTGGCATAAAAGTACGAGCACTGGCAAGATCGAACCGCTCTCATGGGGTTGCCGGGCGAGTTGGTCGGCGACGGTAGCGAGTTGCGCACCGGGAATGTCAACTTAGTTTTCTTCAAGACGCAGGTCTCCCTCGGCTCTCGCTGGAACGCATGACAACCGGGCCGTTCACGCCGGTGATGGATCAGGCGGTGGCCGCAGTTCGGCGATCAGCCGCAGGATGTCGGCGAAGAGGTGTCTCGGCATGCGACTTCAGCCATCTGGAAGGCGACATAGCGGCACCGTCTATCATCCCTCTTGCACCTGCCGCATGGGGCCGGACCCCGCCACATCGGTGGTTGATGCGCGTTTCAAGGTTCACGGCATTGCAAACCTCCGGGTGTGCGATGCCTCGGCTTTCCCCAGCCTGATCGGCGGCAACACCAATGGCCCCGCCATGATGATGGGTTGGCGTGGGGCAGAGTTTATTCTTGAGGATGCGCGTTGATCAATCTTCTCCTTCTCCCTTGTCTCTCCGATTCACATATCCTTTCATCCTTCCCCGTGCCGCGCACGGAGAAGGATGAAGAGGGAAGTTCGCTACCTGCATGGTGCGGCATTTGCTGTTCTATGGTGAGCGTTCGGCGAACCCGCCCTATCGCAGATTATCGGCGTCCGTTACGCCGCCAAGCCAGCCTAACACGCGGGCTTCGTCGTCGGCAGAGCCGGTTCCCCGGACGCTCGCGCATTAGCTTTGTGGACCACAAGTCGATCATGCACTAACATTCAACTGGGCTAATCGATGGAGGCAGTCCACGGCCCGGTGGTGAAGAAACTGGATACACAGAAGGGAAAATGAAATGACAAGACCGACTGAACAAGCCGCGTTCCATTTTAAGGGCTCTGAACAGGCTGCCGCGACAGTTATGATTTGGCTTGATGGGCAAGATCCCTCGCCCAAACAGGTGAAGGAAACTGTTCAAAGACTCGCAGGATCCATCTATTATATGGCCAAAGGATTGGCGGAGTTGTCCACGGCAATCCGGGCGACCTATGTTCTTCTCGAGGAAGTGAAGGCTATGCAGCAGAGGAAATAGTGCGGAATCCTATGAGCCAACTTTCGCTAGTTGACCGGCCTGTTAAGATCGAGCTTTGCCCAAACTGGCATCATTGACATCCTCATATCAGGCAAGGTGGGGTTCGGTGTACGCTAACGTTCCATGCGTGCAAGCGACAGAAAAGCTATGTGCGTACGATAGCTTGCGGGGAGGGAGACGCGGTGGTGATTGCGCGAAACATTGCGCTTTAATGGTCATACCGATTTTGTGCTGCCGCCATCGATGCGGATCATTTGACCGGTGACATAGGAAGCCCGCGGCGAGGCCAGGAAAGCGGCGACGGCGGCAAACTCCTTGGGATCGCCATAGCGGCCAACCGGGATCGTCGCACTTGACTCCGCCACCACTTCAGCCAGCGTGAGCCCGCGCGCTTGAGCTTCCGCCGCATTCATCTTGTCGATGCGCTCGGTGGCGAAACTTCCCGGCAGCAGCATGTTGACGGTGACGCCATCTGGTGCCACTTCGCTGGCCAGCGTCTTCATCCAGTTGGCCAGTGCCGCCCGCAGCGAATTGGAGATCGCCAGCCCCGCTATTGGTTCAACAATGCTGGTCGAGGCCACGTTGAGAATGCGTCCGAAACGGGCCTGGCGCATCGCCGGCAGTACAGCTTCCGTAAGCCGCATCTGGTTCAGCACCATCGCCTCGAAATGTTGGCGCCAGAGACCGGGCTCGACCTTGGTCACATCGACGAGCGGGGGGCCGCCGGAATTATTGACGAGAATTGATGGCGCGCCGAATTTGGCAAGTGCCGCCGCGACCGAGGGCCAATCGCCCATGTCGGCGGTGAGTGCCACGGCCTTGTGGCCTTTCGCTTCCAGCCGCGCCACGTTCGCCGCCAGCTTATCGGCATTGCGGGCAAGGAGGCCCACCCGCGCGCCCTCTTCGGCCAGCGCTTGGGCGATGGCAAGGCCCAGACCCTGGCTGGCGCCGCAAACCAGGGCCGAGTGATTATTGAGATAAAGGTCCATAACGCTGAATTGAGCCCATCGCGCGCCGCGGGGCAAGGGCGGTTCAGCTTTTCGGCGTCACGCACGGCCTTTGCTTGCCGGATTTCGATGTATACATGCCGGTGGCCCGATTGAACGAGGCGTATTTCTTGCCGCAATAATTTTTCCACGCCTCGCTGCCAGCCACCAGCTTGACCGCTGTTGTGCTGACCGCCGGTGCGGCGGACCGGCGGGCCAGAAGCTCGAGCTTCGGCTCATAGCGCGCCAGACATTCAGCCAGTGCCATCTGGTTGCGGGCCGCCCATTCCTCCGGCGTTGGCTTTACACTGGCGCCCAGAATGGCGCTGCCGGTCAGGCGCACATTCGCTTCATTGCGGGCATAGGCTACGCAATAGGATTTAACGTCGGCGCGGGCCGGTGCCAATACGCCCACCATGGCGCCCGCGATGGCCAGCAACCTGATCCCTCGCATGGGCCGAGACTTCGCATCCGAATGTGGCGATGACACGGCGGGGCGCTATTGCTTCAGGCAGTCTCGCGCGGCGGCCACGGCGGTGGAAAAGCACGCCTGCAGCAGATAGCCCCCGGTCGGCGCCTCCCAGTCCAGCATCTCGCCCACCGCATAGACGCCGGGCATCTTGCGCAATTGAAAATTGCTGTCGATTTCCTCGCGCGCAATGCCGCCCGCCGATGAAATCGCCCGGGCAATTCCGGCAGGCCGCAAGATTTGCACCGGCACCGCCTTGATGCCGCTTGCATCTGTGGCGGCGCCGGTTTCGCGCAGCAGGGAAATAGCCACCGGCGTCAGACCCGCCACCTTGCGCAGAAAATTCGATTGCGAGTCCTTGCCGCGCGGGCGGGCGAGCCTTGCGGTGAGGGCCTCCGCCGTCAGATCGGGACGGAGATCGATCAGCAGCCGATGCCCCGGCTTTTCGCGCATGCCCTTGGACAGCGCATAGATGGCGCCGCCCTCGATGCCTTCCGCCGAAATCATCACCTCGCCCTTGACCCGGTGCCCGGCATAGCTGAGCGCCACATTCTTGACCGGCGTTCCGGCAAAGCGCTCGCGAAATACTTTTGACCAGTTCACCAGAAAGCGCGAATTGGCCGGCTTGAACGGATGGACGGCGATGCCGGCGGCTTGCAGGACCGGCACCCATTGGGCATCCGAACCCAGATGCGGCCATGACGCCCCGCCCATGGCGAGAATGGTGGGCGTGCCATCGAAGCCCTGCCAGCGCGAGCGCGTTTCAAGTTTCACGCCGAGGCTGTCCAATCTCCGCAGCCAGGCGCGGAGCAGGGGTGATGCTTTCATCTGCCTGGGAAACACCCGGCCCGATGAACCAACGAATGTTTCAATGCCAAGACCATTGCACCATGCAATCAGCGCTGAAGGCGGAAACGCGCGGATCGCCGGTTCGAGAAATTTCTGGTGCTCGCCATAGCGCGCCAGCAATTGCTCCAGCGGTTCCGAATGGGTGAGGTTCAATCCCCCGCGCCCCGCCAGCAAAAACTTGCGCGCCGGGGCCGCCATGTGATCGTGAATAGTTACGGAGGCACCGCCAGTGGCAAGAACCTCCGCCGCCATCAGCCCCGAAGGACCGGCCCCAATAACCGAAACGTTAAGCTGCTTCACGGCGCAGCGGCTGACACATGCAGTGGACGCCGCCGCCGGCTTGAACGAACATGCTCATGTCGGGATCATAGACGTGGAAACCGGCACTGCGCATTTTGCTGTTGAGTTCCTTGGCACCCAGCGTGGATAGCACGCGGTCCTGGCCAAGTGCCACAACATTGCAACCGAGCGCCATGGTTTCCTTGAAGCTCGCCGGGATAATCTCGATCTTCTTCGATTTCAGCCACTGCACGATATCGCTATCGGTGGTTTCGAGGCATACAGCGGCGCAATGCTCGTTCAGCATGCACACCATCAAATCGATATGCACATAGAACTGGTCGATCGGTGCATATTTGATTTCCCAGCCTTCCTTGATGAACCATTCCGCCGCCTGACGCGCCGCCACTTCCTCCGAGCGGTGATCGGTGTAGCCAACGAGTGCGACACCCGGTTTGATGATGTTGAAATCGCCGCCTTCGAAATTGCCGGCTGAAATCATGTCGTAGACCGGAATATCGTTGTCGAGATAGAAGCGCAGCACGGCGGCATATTCGCCCCGCCGCCTCGGATTGGCGAGCTGGCATATGACCGCGCCATAGGGCGTCATGAACGACGAATCCCGCGCATAAACCTGATAGGGATTGTGCATTTCGATGGGCAGGAAATGCGTGGTGACACCGGCGCTATGATAAGCATCGACCATCTCGCGGTGCTGGCGCATGGCGAGCTGCTTGTCGAATTTGTAACCCCGGCGCAGCGTGTCGCGCACCAGTGACGACCACTGGGCATTCTCCAGCCCCATCCAGCGGAAACTTTCGGCGGGCCCGAGCAGCACGTCCTTCAACGGCCCGGTTTCGGATTTGAGATACCAGTTCTTCATCAGCGGTGTTCCGCCACCTTCAACCCGGGCGCGGAGGGAGACTTGCTTGCTCATGGATTTTCTCTCAATAGTTCAATTCGAAATAATCGCGCGCCTTCAAAGCATAGAGATCGACCGTTGTGAACTGCCCGCCACCGGCGGGATAATCCGGATTGGAGCGCACATGCGCCATGCCGATGCGCCGCGCCAGCCTGGCCGAGGCCTCATTCGCCATCATCACCTTGCACCACACCCGCTCGGCCTTGAGGCGTTCAAAGCACAGGCCGAGAAGGGCGCGGCCAATCTCGGTGCCGATGGCCATCGCCCACATGGCGGGATGAACGCCCCAGCCGATTTCGAGCACGTCCGGCCGCTGCGCGATGATGAAGCCGTCGCCCACCGCCTCATCGCTTGATTTTTCTTCGGCGGCGAGATGAAAGACATTGCGCCGCTCATCGCCCTGGCACGCCACCGAGCGGGCGACGAAGGCTTTGACTTCCGCATCATCGGCCAGCTTCATCGAAATGTAGCGCTGGTAGGAGGCTTGCGTCATGAATCCCGAGAAAGCCGCCGCATCGCGCAACTCGATTTCGCGCAAGATGAGCTGCGGGGTTTCGACGGCGGGAAGGATTGTCAGCGTTTTCACTCGGCCGCCTCGCGCAAGGTCCGGGCAGGGCCGATCCAATGGCTCAAAAATCCGTGGAACCATTCGCCAAGTGCTGCATCATGGATGAGATTATCCGTGAGCTGACGATCAGGCGGATGGGCGCCCTTGAGCAGGTGGCGTTCGGCGGGCCTGCGGCCTATCCATTTTAGCAGCATGGCCCTTGTCGCTTCCGGATGAAACTGCAGGCCATAGGCGTGGCCGCCATAGCGGAATGCCTGTTGCGAAAAATTATCGGTGGCGGCAAGATGAACCGCACCCTTCGGTGTTTCGTACCAGCCGTGCCAGTGCGATTGCAATACCTTGAGTCCTTCTCCGATGACCTCGCGGCCTTCGGCTGTTGGTGTCAGCTGATAATAACCATATTCGGCAAAACCTTGAGGGTGGCGGTCCACCGTTTCGCCAAGCGCATGGGCCAGAAGCTGGCCGCCAAGGCAGATGCCGAGATATGGCATGTGCCGTTTCAGCACAGCATCAATGAAGCGCAGCTCGTCCTTCAGGAATGCAAATTCCTGCCGCCGGTTGACATCATACTTGCCGCCGAAAACCACCGCACCCGCAACCCGCTCGTCCAATGCCGGAATGGCCTGCCCGGCCGCAGGGCAAATGGTTTCGACATCATGGCCCATGGCCCGGAGCCACGCGGTGCAGCGATCCCGGTCAGTCTCCGGATCGTGGCTGATGGCAATTATCCGTCCCACAATGGCCGTCTCCAAAATGTGCCGCCCTTGAACCCCATGCAAGCGGCGCGCCGTGCGGTCCGACGTTATCCGATCTGGTGCCAATGCGGAAGATGCTCCGCATCAAATGGCACTAGCTGCCGCAATTCACGCATTTTGAGAATCGGGATGTTTTGGGGCACGATGGATTTATCAATGAGGAGGGTTTCAGGATGATACCAGTAAACGCCGTCAGGTCTGTCGCGGTCATCGGCAACGGGCTCATGGGGCAGGGGATTTCCCAGGTCTTCGCCCGGGCTGGAAAAACCGTTCATCTGATTGGCCGCAACCCCGCCAGCCTCGACAAGGCAATGGCCGCGATCAACACCAACTTCGAGGCATTTGTCAGCCGCGGCCTCACCACCGGAGCCAATGCATCAGCCGCCCTGGCGCGAATTAATCCGGGCACGGACTATAATGCCGCGGGCAATGTTGATCATGTCATCGAAGCGGTTCCCGCCGTGCGCCAATTGCAAATCGAAGTGTTCGAAAAACTCGGTGCGGTCTGCGATCCCGCCATCGTTTTGGGCTCGACCAGCGGTCAGCCGGTCAGCCTGATGACCGGCCGCATGAGGAACCCGGAACGCGCCGTCGCCATGCATTTTATTTATCCGGCACAGATGATCCCCGTGGTGGAAGTCTGCGGCGGTCCGCAAACCGCGCCCGGGGCCGTCACCTGGGCCTGCGACATGCTGAGGGCGGTTGGGCAAACGCCGGCGGTGATGAACAAGGAGGTTGACGGCTTTATCATCAATCGCCTGCAGTTTGCCGTGTTGCGTGAGGCGTGGTCGATGTGGGCCAATGGTATTGCTTCCGCCGAGGCGATCGATACGTGTTTCAAAATGTCGCTTGGCCGGC
>JANLWG010000395.1:0-12544 GCA_031364405.1 Hyphomicrobiales bacterium | reverse complement strand
AAGCGCTTGGCGGACCGCGATTTTTTGGCCGGTGACTATTCAATCGCCGACATGGCGTCCTATCCATGGATCGTTCCCCATGAACGCCTCCAACAGAACCTCGACGATTTTCCGCATCTCAAGCGCTGGTTCCATGCGATTACCGCGCGGCCTGCAGTGATCAGGGCCTATGCCAAGGTCGACCCTTCCTATTCGAGACCGATGACCGGAGAGGAACGTAAAATTCTCTTCGGTCAAACGGCTGCTGTGGTCGTTTGACGCTTGGCCGTGTAGAAGAAAGTGCCTTATACCAGCCGCCAGAAGTCATGACTTGCCCGCCCATTCGCGGGTGGCGAGCGATACGATAGCGTGCCGGAGCGCAAGCTCATGCCGCGGGTTTGACTTAAGTACCCAATAGATGTCGCTGCAGAATATCGCAGAAACCGTGCTGCCATTGATAGAATCATACCCTATTGTCAATAATTCTATCAATTTATGGTCGACAAATTGGCACTTTCTTAAGGTGCGGCCTGAAACGGCTCCGGATCGTTCCGTGGATTCGACCGGAACTCCATAAGTATATGACCAAAAAGGGCAATCAAGACTATCGCCCCGCCGGCCAGAGTTTGCGCTGCGGGCGTTTCCCCAAGCAGGAGCCACACCCAGAACGGTGTGAAAGGCACTTCGAGAGCAGCAATAAGCGTCGCCTCGGCAGCGGGAACCCGCCTCGACCCAAAAGTGTAAAGCGCCAGACCTGTCGCATTCTGCACGACGCCAAAAAGCCCGATTAGCCCAAAATCGCGCGCCGAGATGCCAAGCGGTTGCGCGAAGGACCAGCAGAACAGCGAGCATAACCAGGCAGCGGCCCCCATGGCGGGCAGCATCGCCACCTCCCGGTGACGCCGCATGATGGTGGTCAAACTTGCCATCGACAGCGTCATCAGCACGGCAAGCCCCTTGCCATAAAGGCTGCCGCCCCACGGGCTGCCCCACAGCATGATACCTACGCCGAGCAGGGCCGCCACACTGGCGATCATGGTGGATCGCGCCGGCCGCTCGCCGATAACCAGATAAGCCAGTCCCGCCGTGAGAAACGGCACCGTGGCATAGATCACCATGGCATCGGCAACACTGGTATAGCGAAAAGCGCCTACGCCGGTGATCATGCCAAAAGCGCAACATACCGCCACTGCCCAGGCTGGCCACTTCAGCCCGAGCAGGATTTTAAACGCTCGTCCGCGCTCGATCACCAGGAACAGCGCCATCACCGCCCCCCCGGAGAACAGGCCGCGCCAGAACAGCATGGTCATCAGGTCGGCTGTGATGATGCGCACGAACAGTCCGGACGTCGACCAAGCCAAGGCCGCCATGGCGACCAGGACGAGGCCTATCCGGTGATGCTGCTGTTCAGCGTTAGTCATGGATTTTGCTTAGAGGGAGTCGATTGGCACCAGAAGCCTCGAAACGGCATATCAACCCTGCTTTGGCGCAACCCTTGACGAACTACCCGCCTTCCATCATGTTGCCCGGCGAAATGACTTGCCCCCGCCCATATGCTGCTTCGACCCGCGGCATTATTATTTGAAGCTAGCTGACAACCGCTGGCAGGGCGCCGCTTTTCCTAAAATCAGATGAAGCGATCCCCGGGCCGGCCGAGCCCCGAGAGACCGTATGCCTTTGCAACTCTACAATACACTGACCCGGAAGAAGGAGCTGTTCCAGCCCCTCGATCCCGCCAACGTGCGCATGTATGTGTGCGGCCCCACGGTTTATGATTTCGCCCATATCGGAAATGCCAGGCCAGTCATCGTGTTCGATGTGCTGTTCCGCCTGCTGCGCCACCTCTATGGCGAGACCCATGTCGCCTATGTCCGTAACATCACCGACGTCGACGACAAGATCAACGCGAGGGCACTCCGCGATCATCCCGCACTACCATTGAACGAGGCGATCCGCCGCGTCACCGAAAAGACCGCCAATCAGTTCCATGAAGATGTGAAGGCGCTGGGTTGCCTTGAGCCCACGGTTGAACCGCGCGCCACTAATAATATTCCGCAGATGATCGAGATGATCAGTACACTGCTTGAACGCGGCCATGCCTATCAGGCCGGCGGCGAAGTGCTGTTTGATATAGCCTCAATGGCTGACTACGGCGCTCTGTCAAACCGCAATCTCGATGAGCAACAAGCCGGCGCCCGCGTCGCCGTCGACGCCCACAAGCGCAATCCCGGCGATTTCGTTCTATGGAAATTATCCAGTGCTGACGAACCCGGCTGGGAAAGCCCATGGGGCAGGGGCCGCCCCGGCTGGCACATCGAATGCTCGGCCATGAGCAAACGCTATCTGGGCGAAGTCTTCGACATCCACGGCGGTGGCCTCGATCTGATCTTCCCCCACCACGAAAACGAAATCGCCCAATCCCGCTGCGCCCATGATACGCCAATCATGGCCAAATATTGGATGCACAACGGCTTCCTCCAGGTTGAAGGACAGAAAATGTCCAAGAGCCTGGGGAATTTCGTGACGATTAATGAGTTGCTTGAGACCACGAAATTTGGCGGCAGTGAATGGGACGGCGAGGTGCTTCGGTTGGCAATGCTGCAAACTCACTATCGCCAGCCGATCGATTGGACAGTGAAACAGTTGGAACAAAGTCGAGCGATTCTAGGTCGCTGGCGCCGGTTGACAGACCCTGTACTCAATACTCAACTCACGACGGATGGTTCGCCAACCAGCGAGTTACTTGAAGCTCTTTGTGATGATCTAAATCTACCTGCTGCTATTGCGAGTCTCCACCGGCTTGCGGAACAGTCAAGCGCTATTGAGCTTGCCAACAGCTTGCGGTTTCTCGGAATTGAAATTGCAAGCCCAGTTACAATGCTGGAAGAAAAGCAGCAAAATCTGATAGACGCCCGCCTCGAAGCCCGCAAGGCGAAGAAATGGGTGGAAAGCGACCGCATCCGCGATGAGCTTGCCTCCATGGGCATCACCATCAAGGACAACAAGGACGGCACCACATCGTGGGAGGTGAAGCGATGAACACGCCCGACGACAAAAAATCCTGGCACGACAATTTGCTGTTCCCCAAACACTGGCTCGGCTACGTCGCGCTGAAGTTCATCGTGCTCGCTCTGGCGATCTATCTTGTGCTCAGATTCAGTGGGATGCTGTGATGGAAAGGCCCCCTCATCCGGCGCTTCGCGCCACCTTCTCCCGCGAGGGGAGAAGGAAGAAAGAAGAAGCCATACTGTCTTCCCCTTCCCCCCTCGCGGGGGAAGGTGGATCGCGCCACTTGCGCGAGACGGATGAGGGGGCGGCTGTCAAATTCGCGCGCCATCTCCGAAAGAACATGACCGAAGCCGAAAAAGCTCTGTGGTCCGCACTTCGTGATCGCCGCTTTGACAATTTCAAATTCCGCCGCCAGGTTCCGGTGGGAAAATACATTGCCGACTTCCTGTGCTTCGAGCACCGGCTGGTTATCGAAGTCGATGGCGGGCAGCATTCCGAATCCGTGAAGGATGTTGCTCGCGATGCCTGGCTTGCCTCGCAAGGATTCCGCACTTTGCGCTTCTGGAACGTCGATGTCTTTCAGGCACTGGATGGAACCATGCTGGCGATACTCGATGCATTGAAACAATGCCCCTCATCCGGCGCTTCGCGCCACCCCGGATCAAGTCCGGGGCAGGCTCTTCTCCCGCAAGCGGAGAAGGAAGGGAATGAATCATGACCCGTGAACGCCTTTATCTCTTCGACACCACCTTGCGCGATGGGCAGCAGACGCCGGGAGTGGATTTTTCGGTGGATGACAAGCTTGTCGTCATGGAGCTGCTGGATCAACTCGGCATCGATTATATCGAAGGCGGCTATCCCGGTGGCAATCCGACCGACACGGCCCTCTTCGCCGAGGAACGCCAAAGCCGCGCGACGTTCACTGCTTTCGGCATGACCAAGCGGCCCGGGCGGTCGGTTTCCAATGATGCGGGGTTGCAGATACTGCTCAAGGCAAAGACAAAGGCCATCTGCTTTGTCGCCAAGTCGTGGGACTATCATGTGCGGGTGGCACTGGGTTGCACCAATGAAGAGAACCTTGAATCAATCCGCCAATCGGTGGAAGCGGCAAGAGCGCTCGGCAAGGAAGTGCTCATCGACTGCGAACATTTTTTCGACGGCTACAAGGCCAATCCAGAATATGCGCTGACCTGCGCCAGAACGGCTTACGAGGCGGGGGCCCGCTGGGTGGTGCTGTGCGACACCAATGGCGGAACACTTCCTCCGGAAATTTTCGCGATCGTCCGTACCGTGACGAAATCGGTGCTGGGCTCCCACCTCGGCATTCATGCCCACAACGATACCGAGCAAGCGGTGGCCAATTCACTGGCCGCCGTCGATGCCGGCGTGCGCCACATCCATGGCACGCTCAACGGCATCGGCGAGCGCTGCGGCAATGCCAATCTGGTTTCGATCATTCCGACACTGGTTCTCAAAAAGACCTATCGCGACCGCTTCGAAACCGGTGTGGGCGATGAACGGCTGGGCCATCTAACCCATGTGGCCCGCACCTTCGACGAGCTGCTGAACCGCGCGCCCAATGCTCAAGCCCCCTATGTGGGCAAGAGTGCATTCGCCACCAAGGCGGGCATTCATGCATCTGCCATCGTCAAGGAACCCGAGACCTATGAGCACGTGCCACCGGAAACCGTGGGCAACCGCCGCCGCATGCTGGTGTCGGATCAATCGGGAAAGTCGAACCTGGTCGCCGAATTGCAACGCATCGGGTTGAGCGTGGCCAAGGACGATATCAGGCTTGATGTACTGCTCCGTGAGGTGAAAGAGCGCGAGTCTCAGGGTTATGCCTATGATGGGGCGGATGCCTCTTTCGAGCTTCTGGCCCGCCGGGCACTCGGCACCGTGCCGCATTATTTTGATGTGCTGTCGTTCCGGGTAATTGTCGAGGAGCGCGGCAAGGAGATGGTATCCGAGGCGGTGGTGAAGGTGAAGATCGACGGCGAAATTTTCCTCAACGCAGGCGAGGGCAATGGACCGGTTAATGCGCTTGATTTGGCATTGCGCAAGGATCTTGGCAAATACCAGCGCCATATCGACGACATGGAGTTGGTTGATTTCAAGGTCCGTATCCTTAATGGCGGAACCAGCGCTACCACGCGGGTTCTGATCGAAAGCCGCGATCGCCATGGCGAGCGCTGGTTCACCGTTGGCGTCTCTCCCAATATCGTCGAAGCTTCCTTTCAGGCGCTATCGGACTCGATCATCTACAAGCTGGTCCGCGAGGGAGTTTCAGCTTGACGGCATGCGTGGCGCACATGCAATGCATGTCGGCTGGGTGTTTGCGTACTTGTGATCCGCGGTCTAAGAGCCGCCCATGTCAATTGTTGATCAGCCAACTGTGCCGCGCACTTGGTCCAGTGCCGAAAAGGGCGTCGGGCTCGCCATCATGGCTCACCTCGTGTGGGGCGGCATGGCTGTGTATTTTGGCTTGCTGCGGCACATTTCTCCCATTGAGATAGCGGCTAATCGTGGCCTGTGGTCGCTTCCCATTGCATTGCTCATCGTTTGGTATCTGGGCCAGTTCGGCGATGTGCGGAAAGCGATCGCCACGCCGCGAATTCTCGCCACGCTGGCACTCACCTCAAGTCTCATCGTGTTCAACTGGGGGTTCTATGTGTGGTCCATCGAACAGGGACGCACGCTGGAATCGAGTCTTGGTTATTTCATCAACCCGCTTCTGAATGTCGTCATGGGGTATTTGTTCCTGGGTGAAAAATTTACCAAGCCACAGATGGTAGCACTGGGTCTTGCTGTCATCGCAGTGTTGATCCAGACAATTTCAGCAGGCGTGTTCCCCTGGCTCGGTCTGATGCTGGCGTCAACATTCTGCCTCTATGGGTTCCTGCGCAAGACCGTGGCCGTTGGGCCTACTCAGGGCTTCTTGATCGAAGTGGGATTGATCGCCGTTCCCCTGCTGGGCGCGCAATC
This sequence comes from Hyphomicrobiales bacterium, assembly GCA_031364405.1. GTDB lineage: Bacteria > Pseudomonadota > Alphaproteobacteria > Rhizobiales > Aestuariivirgaceae > Aestuariivirga. Next base: position 6,571 of record JANLWG010000395.1, on the reverse strand, counting down.
CTGGCTGGTGTGCCGGGGCTGGGCGCATTTCGGTGGCAACAATTTCGATACTCTGATGCTGATGGGCTGCGGTGTGCTGACGTCAGCCGCGCTGATACTTTACGCCGCTTCGATCCGGCGCATTCGTTATTCGACGGCGGGTCTGCTGCAATATCTGTCACCGTCGCTGGTGTTCTTGACGGCGGTTTTCATTTTCGGCGAACCGCTCGATAAATGGCGGCTGGTGTCCTTCGCCATCATCTGGCTGGCGCTGGCGATCTTTTCGGTTTCGGCCTTGCGCCACGAGCATACCCGCCGCCAGGAAATTGAGCCCGTCTAAAGCTTGCCGAGCAACGCTTCAGCCGGCACCTTGCCGTGCGATGATTTGAGCCGGTATTCGAAAGCCGGGATCACCTCTTCGGCGAGCGCCACCACATCCATTCTGAATTCGAACCCTTCGCGGATGAATTTTTCCGCCCGCATATGGTCGAACAATGTGACGAGCGGATCCCAATATCCCTCGATGTTGCACAGGATGATCGGTTTGGCATGCTGATCGAGCTGAGCCCAAGTGGAGATTTCGGAGAGTTCTTCAAGCGTCCCCAGTCCGCCGGGCATGGCTACAAAGCCGGTAGAGCGGGCGAACATGGCCATCTTGCGCTCATGCATGTCGGTGGTGACGATGAGTTCGTTCACCTCGGTCAACATGCGCTCCTTGCTGGCGAGGAAGCTGGGAATGATGCCGGTGACATGGCCACCCTCGTTCAACACGGATTTGGCTACTTCCCCCATCAGCCCCAGGCTGCCGCCGCCGTAAACCAACCCGATGCCGGCTGCCGCCATGGCCTTGCCAAGGGCGCGCGCCGCCGCCATGTAAGCCGGGTTGCGCCCGGGACCGGAGCCGCAATAAACACAGAGTTTTTGGGCTGGAGACATCGTTTCGACCTCAAAATTACACGAATCTCCATATTTTTGCATGTTTTTCGCCCGAAAATCCCAGCGAATCTTTGCGGAAACGTGTTCGGGGCCTTAATAAGACCGTGACTGGTACCTAGAGAAGGGTCCATTCGCCACAGGCGCAAAGGGAATTGGACGGCACATCGATGAAAATCAATCCGACACAAATGTTCATTGTTCTGGCAGTTGCTGCTGTCGCCGCCGTCGTTGGCGTAACCCGCGACCGCTGGCTGCCGGCCGGACCAGCGAACGTCGCTGAAGTCGAGATTTCCAAGACGGATCAGCCTGCGACGATTCTGGAACAGGCCGTTCCCGAGGCGCCCGCCGTGAAGCAGGAAGAGCAAGTTACCGCGCAGCAGCCAACGGTGGCGCAAGAGCACGTGACCGCCGAACAGCCCGCCTCGACGACTGCTGAGCTGGCAACTGAAGTTGCCGCTGCTCCGGAAACTGAGGCCACTACCGAACCGGCGGCGATGGCCAATGTTGAGACACCCAAGGTTGTAAGTGCTGCTCCGTCAGCCACAACAGAAGTTGAAGATTCAGCAGCGGCAACCACGCCGCAGGATACCGCCGCCGCCGAATCAGCGGAACCCGCTGGAACCGTTCCGAGCTTCGACACGGTGCGAATCGAGAAGACTGGCGAGGCACTGATTGCGGGTCGCGCCGCAGCTGGTTCTGAAGTGACTGTAATGCTCGATGGCAAGTCCATTGGAACCGCCACCGCCAACGCGGATGGCGCCTTCGTGGTCACCTCTGGCAGTCCGTTGCCGCCGGGCAGTGGCGCACTCACCATCGAATCCAGGAAGTCCAACGAGACGATAGTGCAAAAATCCGAACAGGCTGTCGCGGTCATTGTTCCCGCCGTCGAAACCAAGCAGGAGGCACTCGTCGCGGTCATCAGCCCTGATCAACCCACGAAAGTTCTGCAGAAAGCGGAACCCGCAGTCGAAGCGCCGAAGACCGAAAACACAACCGCCGCCACGGTTGCCGAGCAGCCCGCAACGCCAGCCATAGTCGCCGTTGCCGCACCACTCAGTCTCGATGCCGTTGATTATGATGAAGGCGGCAACATCGTATTCTCGGGACGCAGTGCGGCCGGCGCCACTGCCAGGCTTTATGTAGATAACCAGATCGCTGGCGAAGCCAAGGCCGACGATACCGGCCGTTGGACTTTTTCCGGGTCAGCTCCCATTGCCACCGGTAAGCATACGTTGCGTGTCGATGGCCTCGATGTCGCGGGCGCCGTTATGGGCCGTGTCGAATTGCCGTTCTTCCGCGAGGAGCAAACCAAGGTTGAATCCGCTGCCCCGGAGCAATCTGCGGCGCAGACAACGACAGCGGTCTCGACAACGACCCAAACCAAGACTGAAGTCGCCACCGCGGTGGCAGTGCCAGATATTCCAAAACCGAAGGATGGCCGTGTCGTCATTCAGCCCGGCAACAATCTGTGGCGCATTTCGCGCGTGATCTATGGCAGCGGCACCAAATTCACCGTTCTGTTCGAAGCCAACAAGGATCAAATCAAAGACCCGGACCTGATCTATCCGGGGCAGGTGTTTATGACGCCCGATGTCGTGCCGCCCGAAATGATTGATCCAGCCAACCGCGACCCATTGAAGCCCGATGAAGGTGCGGCGGCTGTTCAATAGGCGGCAGGGACCAATGAGCCGCGCGACGCCACCCACACCTGTGGCCGAACGGACCAATGATGGCAATCAATGGACTATTCTCAAGGATCTGCTGCCGTTCCTTTGGCCCACAGGCAGGACCGACCTCAAAACCCGCGTCGCCATCGCCATGGTGGCGTTGGTTGTCTCGAAGATTGTCACGGTCGCAACGCCCTATTCCTTTAAGTATGCAACCGATGCCCTGACCAAGGATGGCAGTGCGGCGGCGATTGCCGTGGTGGTACCGCTGTTCATGGTACTCGCCTATGGTTTTGGCCGCATCATGATGGTGGCGTTGGCCCAATTCCGCGATGCGATATTCGCCAAGGTTGGACAGCGCGCCGTGCGAGAACTGTCAATCAGCACGTTCCGCCACTTGCACACCCTATCGTTGAAGTTCCACCTTGAACGCCGCACCGGCGGCCTGTCGCGCATCGTTTCGCGCGGCACCGCAGGCATTGATACAGTGCTGCGTTTTTCATTGTTCAACACGATTCCAACGGTGCTCGAGATTGCGTTGGTTGCGGGCGTTCTCGCCTGGTCGTTCGGCTGGCTTTATGCGGTGGTCATTCTCGTAACTGTCGTCGTTTATATCTGGTACACCTATCTGGCCACCGAATGGCGCATCAATATCCGCCGCGCCATGAACGATGCCGACAACGACGCCAGTACCAAGGCAATCGACAGCCTGCTGAATTTCGAAACCGTCAAATATTTCGGTAACGAAGAACACGAAGCCGCACGCTATGACGTGTCGATGGCGAAATACGAAAAAGCCGCGGTGAAAACCTGGGTTTCGCTGGCGGTTCTCAACGCCGGTCAAGCCTTTGTCTTCGCCATCGGCCTGACCATCGTCATGCTGATGTCAGCACTCGCCATCTCCAAAGGTCAGGCAACCGTCGGCGATTTTGTGATGATCAATGCGCTGATGGTGCAGCTTTACATGCCGCTGAATTTCATTGGTTCTTCATACCGCGAAATCAAGCAAGGCCTGATCGATGTCGAGCAGATGTTCAACCTGTTGAAAGTCAATGCCGAGATCGCCGACCGGCCTGGTGCCAGGCCGCTCGCCGTGGACAAGGCCGAAGTCGTGTTCGACGGGGTGAGTTTTGCCTACGACAAGGAACGCCCGATCATTCGTGATCTGAGCTTTCGGGTGCTGCCCGGCCACACCGTGGCGATTGTCGGACCCTCGGGTGCTGGCAAATCGACGATTTCGCGCTTGCTCTACCGCTTCTACGACGTGCGCAAGGGCCGCATTCTCATTGATGGCCAGGAAATTGCCGGGGCCACCCAGAAGTCGCTGCGCGCCGCCATCGGCATGGTGCCGCAGGACACCGTGCTGTTCAACGACACCATCCGTTACAATATCCGCTATGGCCGCCCCGATGCAACAGATGCCGAAGTTGAGGAGGCAGCCAAGCTCGCCCAGATTCACAATTTCGTCATGAGCCTGCCCAAAGGCTACGATGCAATGGTGGGCGAGCGCGGCCTCAAGCTTTCCGGCGGCGAAAAGCAACGCGTATCAATCGCCCGCACAATTCTGAAGGCTCCGCCCATTCTGATCCTCGACGAAGCAACCTCGGCACTCGACAGCCACACCGAGCAGGATATTCAGAACGCGCTCCGCAAAGTATCGAAAGACCGCACGACACTGGTAATCGCCCATCGGCTTTCAACCGTTGTCGATGCCGACGAGATTATCGTGCTCGACAAGGGCCATATTGCCGAGCGCGGAACCCATGCCAAACTCCTTCGCAAGAAAGGTATCTATGCCAGCTTGTGGAACCGCCAGCGCGAAGCCGACGAGGCGCGTAGCCGGCTGAACCGGGCCGAGTCGGAAGAGTTGATCCAAAATGCCATCGAAAAGGAGTTGGACCTGGTCAAGCGGGTAACCGATTACACACCTTGATTTTCGACCAGATATTAAGCCTGTGGTTCAAATTTTAGCCTTATTATCCGAAAATTCGAGTCGAATGCGGCACTTATTGCCATTCGTTTACTTATGTCCATCAGGGTGAGCCCATGTAGGTCGATTTGGGGACCGTCCGTCCCTCGCTGGTTCAACGCATTTGCATTCAGCGAACGGACGGTAAGGGGGCCGAAACTTGGGGCATGCGCGGGAGGGGAGTCCCTGCGCGTGCCCTAAGTGCTTTGCAAACAGCTTCTGACGCGCTACAGCATCGGTCATGTCGATTATCACCAGCATACAGTCGGCCATTGTGCCGGTGCACCGGGAAGGTTGGCGCTTCATCGCCATCTTCGCTGCCGTAACACTTCTCCTTTTCTGGCTCAATCTTGGGCCATTGGGCTGGATCGGCGTGATCGCCACTCTGTGGTGCGCTTATTTTTTCCGCGATCCCGAGCGGGTGACGCCGTTGCGGACGGGTCTTGTTATCTCACCGGCCGATGGTCAGGTGAGTTCGATCGAGCAAGTAGTGCCGCCGCCGGAGCTTGATATGGCGCGGGATGCCGTCACACGCATTTCGGTGTTCATGAATGTTTTTGATGTCCATGTGAACCGCGCCCCCATCGATGGCACTCTCAAACGTATCGCCTATGTGCCCGGCAAGTTCATCAATGCCGAACTGGATAAGGCGAGCGAAGACAATGAGCGTCAGGCGTTCACCCTCGAATTGTCCGATGGCCGACTTGTGGGGGTAGTGCAAATTGCCGGCCTGATCGCCCGGCGTATTGTCAAATTCGTCAATCAGGGCGATCATCTGGTGGCGGGCCAACGCTTCGGTCTCATCCGCTTTGGCAGCCGCGTCGATGTTTATTTGCCACAGGGCACTTCGTCGCGGGTTATCAAGGGTCAGCGCTGCGTTGCGGGTGAGACTATCCTCGCCGAACTCGGGGTTGATCAGGATTTGATTGCGGTTAATCATTGATGGATGACGTCCGGTCGCGGCCCGGCATTTCGCTTAGGGCGCTTGCGCCCAATGCGGTGACGGCAATGGCGCTTTGCACCGGGCTATCGGGCGTTTGGTTTGCGATGCAAGAGCGCTGGGACGCCGCGTTGATTGCAGTCGTGGTTGCTGGGGTCCTTGACGCGATGGACGGCCGGATTGCCAGACTGTTGAAGGGCGAAAGCCGGTTCGGGGCGGAGCTCGACTCGCTTTCGGATGTCATTGTTTTTGGGGCTACGCCTGCGCTCATTATCTACAGCTGGGCCATCAAACCACTGCAATACCAAGACCCGCCGCGATTTGGCTGGACCATTTGTCTGTTTTTTGTGCTGTGTGCAGCGCTCCGCCTCGCGCGGTTTAACGCTCGGATTGATAATGACGACCAGCCCCACAAATCCGCAGGCTTCAACACCGGCGTTCCGTCACCAGCGGGGGCCGGACTGGCATTGTTGCCGTTGACGGTGTGGCTACAGACTAAGGCTGACTGGGCTATGGACTGGCGCTTGGTCGGGCCGTGGCTTTTATTATGTGCCGTGCTGATGGTCTCCAATGTCGCGACATTCAGTTGGTCTTCGCTTAAAATTCGCCCTGCGTGGCGCTTCATTGCATTGGCGGTTTTTGGTTTGGTTGCAGCGATGCTAATAGCTGAACCGTGGATTGCGTTGATTATCATCAGCATTGTTTATGCAGGCCTCATTCCATTGAGCATGTTGAGCTATGCCAAGGTAAAGCGCGCACGAAAGGCGTCAGCGCAAGCAGCTTGACGTCAGTGCCCAAGCGCTTATGTTCGCATTTCGTTCTGATTAAGGTGTTGCGTTCATGGAATTGCTGATTGCCATCATGGCCATCGTCATCGCATTGCTTAGCGGGATCGGGCTGGGCTGGTGGCTGGGTGGCCGCAGCGCACAGTCGGGCGCGGACACGACTGCAAGCCTGCGCTTGATGCTCGATGGCGTAACCGCGGAGCGCGACGTGGCGCGTGTCGACCTTGCGCGACTGGAAAGCACAATGACCGAGCGGGAACGTTCGTTCGAGGAACAAAAAGCTGCTCTTTCCGAT
>JANLWG010000422.1:0-24663 GCA_031364405.1 Hyphomicrobiales bacterium | reverse complement strand
TCGGTAACGGGTGAAGAGGAAAAGCTCGAGGCCATCCTGCCACTGATCGCCAAATACAATGTAGCCGTTGTGGCGATTTCCAATGACGAGACCGGAATTTCCGAAGATCCTGATGTACGCTTTGCAGTCGCCAAGAAAATTGTCGAGCGTGCTGCCGATTTTGGCATCAAGCCATATGACATCGTGGTCGATCCGCTGGTCATGCCAATTGGCGCTATGGGGACAGCCGGGCAACAAGTGTTTCGCCTGGTGCGGCGTTTGCGTGAAGAACTGAAGGTCAATACCACCTGCGGAGCCTCAAACGTGTCATTCGGCATGCCGAACCGCCGGGCACTGACCGGCTATTTCCTCGCTATGGCCGCCAGCCATGGCATGACCTCTGCCATCATGAACCCGCTCCACGATGAAGACATGCACGCAATTTTCGGTGCCAACGTGCTGAATGGCACCGACAAACACTGCAAGTTCTGGACAAACAAATTCCGCGAAATGACTGCCGCACCTTCGGCCGCGGCCCAGGCAGCCGGCGAGATTTCGTCAAATGCCGAGATCGAAACCCGCCGCAAGGCCCGCGAGGAGCGCCGGCGGAGGGGATAGGATGACCGACGCCCTCATCGTCTTCACGCCGTCTGGCAAGCGCGGCCGCTTTCCGCTGGGAACCCCGGTCTTGCAGGCGGCGCGGGAGCTGGGCGTCGACATCGATTCGGTGTGCGGCGGCCGCGCCATTTGCGGGCGCTGCCAGATCAATGTCGGCGAAGGCGAATTCGCCAAGCACGGCATCAAGTCCACGGCGGTCCATCTGTCGGAATTTTCGAAGACCGAGGAGCGATACGACAAGCTCCGTGGTCTCGCCACCGGGCGCCGTCTCTCCTGCCAGACGAAGCTGCTGGGCGACGTTGTCATCGACGTACCGCCTGAGAGTCAGGTGCACAAGCAGGTGGTGCGCAAGGAAGCCGATACCCGCGTCATCGAGATCGATCCAGTCACCCGTCTCTGCTTCATCGAAGTGGAAGAGCCGGACATGCACAAGCCTTCCTCGGATCTCGAGCGCGTCTACAAGGCGCTCAAGGATCAGTGGCAGATCGAGAACTTGAGTTGTGATCTCGCAATCATCGCGGCCTTGCAGAAAACCCTGCACAAGGGCGAATGGAAGATCACAACAGCGATCTATTCACGAGCACCTGGCGGTGGTAATCGCCTTGCGGCCATTTGGCCGGGCTTCCATGACAGGGCTTTCGGAATAGCCATAGACGTTGGTTCAACCACCATTGCGGCCCATCTCACCAATCTCTCTACTGGCGAGGTTGCTGCCTCGGCGGGACTGATGAACCCGCAAATCCGTTTTGGCGAAGACCTGATGAGCCGAATCTCCTATGTGATGATGAATCCGGGTGGCGAAAAAGAAATGACCACCACGGTGCGCGAGGCGTTGAACACGCTTTCGGTTCAGGTCGCAGCTGAGGCCGGCATCGATCTCACCGACATTCTGGAAGTGGTGCTGGTCGGCAATCCGGTGATGCACCATCTTTTCCTTGCTATTGATCCCATTGAGCTTGGTGGCGCACCATTTGCCCTCGCCACGGGCCTGCCCATCACCGTTCCGGCACGCGAACTTAATCTCAAGCTCAATGCCGGTGCCTGGGCTTATGTGCTGCCCTGCATTGCTGGCCATGTCGGCGCCGATACCGCAGGCATGGTGCTTTCGGAAGCGCCCCACGAGTCCGACGAAATCATGCTGGCGGTGGATGTGGGCACCAATGCCGAAATCGTGCTGGGATCAAAAGCGCGGCTACTGGCCTGCTCCTCGCCTACGGGTCCAGCCTTCGAGGGTGCGCAGATTTCCTGTGGCCAGCGCGCTGCCCCTGGCGCCATTGAACGTATCCGCATCGATCCTGAAACACTGGAGCCGCGTTATCGTGTCATCGGCTGTGAACTCTGGTCCGATGAACCGGGCTTCGAAGACACCGTAGCACTAACCGGCGTGACCGGCATCTGCGGCTCCGGCATCATCGAGGTGATTGCGGAAATGTATTTGGCCCAGATCATCAATCAGGATGGGCTGGTGGACGGCTCCCTTGCCGCTCGGAGTCCCCGGGTTGAGCCTTACAAGCGCACCTTCAACTATTTGGTCAGGGATGGCAGCCCTCGCATCCAGATCACCCAGAATGATGTACGCGCCATCCAGCTCGCCAAAGCCGCACTCTATGCCGGCGTGCGACTGTTGATGGACAAGCTCGGCATCGAACAAATCGGCAAGATTAGGCTCGCCGGCGCTTTTGGCAGCCATATCGATGTAAAATACGCAATGATCCTGGGGCTCATCCCTGATTGCGATCTGACGCATGTGCAATCCGCCGGCAATGCTGCGGGCACTGGTGCACGCATTGCCTTGCTCAACTCAAGAGCGCGTGATGAAATTGAGGCGGTCGTGCGCCGTATTGAGAAGATCGAGACTGCAGTTGAGCCCTTGTTCCAGCAACACTTCGTGGAAGCAATGGCAATTCCTCACAAGACGGCTTCTTATCCCAATCTGGGACAAATCGTGAAGTTTCCCGCGCCTAAGGAAATTTTGTCTACTGACGATTCCGGCAATGACAGACGCCGACGGCGGCGCAGTTAATTCAGCTTCTTCCAGATTGCAGCTTCACCAAGTTCAGAAATCAACTCGGCATGGGCTTCTTGCTCAGCTACGGTAAGCCGCACGCTTAGGGGATGCGGCCTAACAGCCACGGTTGAAGTGTTTTGAAATCGAACTACTGTCTTCGCCTCGGTTGAAGCCAGCGACAGGGCCGTTTGGCGGCCACCGATAAGTTCAATATAAACGTCAGCCAAAAGTTCCGAGTCTAACAAGGCGCCATGTTTGGTACGCTTTGAATTGTCGACGCCGTACCGCCTGCACAGGGCGTCAAGGCTATTGGGACCCATCGGATGTTTCTGGCGGGCGAGCTTGAGCGTATCAATAACGCGTTCCGGCCGTAACGGCTCTTTGTTGAGATAAGCCAGTTCTGCGTTAAGAAATCCCGTGTCGAAACTTGCATTGTGGATAATGATGACCGAATCGGCGACGAATGCCAAAAAATCATCGGCGATTCTGGAAAACACCGGCTTGTCTTTCAAAAACGCCGCGCTCAGTCCGTGCACCGCCTGGGCTTCTGCAGGTATGTCGCGTTCGGGATTGATGTAGACATGAAATGTCTGACCGCTCGGTACATGATTAATCAGCTCTACGGCTCCGATCTCTACAATCCTATCACCTTGAAGGGGATCCAGTCCGGTGGTTTCGGTATCGAGGACTATTTCTCTCATGTTTTGGCGCCTGCTGATCTCTTCGACAAGGCGACGACGATAGCGCGAAGTTGTGTGGCGGTGTCATCGATACCTCGCGATGTATCCACAATATAATCGGCATTCGCTCGTTTTTGGGCATCAGGAAGCTGACGCATCAGAATCTGATCAAGCTTCTCGGCGGTCATACCTGGCCGCTGCAGGGCTCGTGCTCGCTGGATTTCAGGCGGTGCAGATACGACAACAACCACATCAACTTCGTTTTCGCGGCCAGTCTCGAACAACAGCGGGATATCCAACACTACCATTTTTACACCAACAATTCTGCATTCATCTAGGAAATCCATCTTGCTGCTGCGCACAAGCGGATGTACAACGGACTCCAGCAGCCTTAAGGCCTGCGGATTCTCCAGAACAACTTTTGCTAGAATTCTGCGATCTACAGCACCGTCCACTATTGCGGCAGGAAATAATTTCCCAATGGGTGCCACGGCGGCGCCGCCTCTGCTGTAGAGTCGGTGAACTTCCGCATCGCTATCGAAGACTGGAACACCTAGCGAGCGAAAAATATTCGCGGCCTCGCTTTTGCCCATGGCAATGGAGCCAGTTAGACCCACGACGATCACGACAAGTATGACGGGTTGATATCCCGCGCCACCAGATCATAGAGTTCCTTTGTAACCTTCGGCCTTGTTCCGAACCATAGTTCGAATCCCCTCACCGCCTGATGCAGAAGCATCCCCATCCCGCCTGTGGCTACATTGCCTCGACTTAAAGCCGCAACCAGCAGGGGGGTCTGCAGCGGAGAATAAACCAGATCAGCGACCACGGCGGAGGTGGGAAGCCGAGCAAGATTGACATTGAGCGCCGGTTGGCCTGTCATTCCGAGCGATGTTGAGTTCACGAATAGATGGCACTCGGCCAAGGCTTCACTGCGGTCTGCCCATTCAATCGGCACAATCATCTTGCCAAATATCTTTCTGAGTTGGTTACTCCGTTCGATTGTCCGGTTTGCTATGGCGATTTCGGTTAGACCGAGATCGACCAAAGCCCCCACGACAGCCATAGCAGCACCGCCGGCGCCAAACACTACTGCCCTTTGGTTTTTCAATTTCGATAATGCCGTAACTGCCGTCAAATTGGCAACGAAACCCTCGCCATCAGTGCTCGTACCCAATAGTTTTCCGCCACGCCGGTAGATCGTATTGACCACCCCCAATCGCTGCGCAATTTCATCCGTCTGATCTACTAGGCGAAAGGCTCTTTCCTTGTGAGGTAGGGTGATATTGCATCCAAGGTATTCACTGGTTGGAAGTTCCGACAAAAAGCCACTGAGTTTGCTTGGCTCAATCGGCAACCGGTCATATCGGCCTTGAATGGAATATCGTTCGAGCCAGTAATTGTGGATTAGTGGCGATCTTGAGTGGCTAATTGGCCAGCCGATGACGCAAGCTCTATTCATACCGGTATTTCACCGGCTGATCGGAGGAAACTCAGGAGTGGAATTAAAGGAAGTCCAAGGATTGTGAAATAGTCTCCTTTGATTTCTTCAAAAAGTTGAATTCCAAGCCCTTCAAGCTTGTAAGCACCGACTGAAGAAATAACTTCATCTCCAGATAATTCCAGATATGTCTCAACAAATTTCTTGGAAAGTGGCCTCATGGTGAGTTTTGCTTCATCCCGATAGCTCCACATAACCACACCAGCGCGGGCGCAACAAATGGCCGATGTGAGAGTATGGGTTGAGCCGCTCAATTCCATCAGGCGAAATCTTGCTTCTTCGACACTTCCAGGTTTGTTGAGAATTTTGGTACCCAGCGACAGAACCTGATCGGCGCCGATCACAACGTGTTCGAGTTCCTCATCAGAGATTGAAACGCACTTGGCAGCGGCAAGATATTGTGCAAGCTGGTGAGGGGTGAACTCCAGGTTCAATCTCTTCAAATCCTCCTCGTCAAGATTAGGGCGGCGGGTTTGATGCTCAATCCCGGCGTTGATAAGCAGTTGTCTTCGAATTGTGCTGGTTGATGCAAGTATAATAGCCATCGTGGGTATTCACGCTTGGGCTTTGCGTTCTGCAACGAGGTTCATGACAGTGGCTGCGGTTTCCTCCACAGAGCGGCGCGTAACATCTATCATCGGCCAGCCGTTCTCTGAGCAAAGTTTCTTCATATAAACCATTTCAGTGGTGATATGGCGGGGGTCAGCGTAGGTCGTCTCTCGGGTTTCATGCAGTGTCAAGAGGCGATGCCGTCGAATTTGAGCAATGCGTTCGGCGCTGGCGATCAGCCCTACTATGAGTGAACCTTTTAGTTTTAAGAGTGCCAGCGGAGGGGGTATATTCGGAACGATGGGTACATTCGCTGTTTTGATTCCACGTTGGGCCAAATATATGCTTGTTGGTGTTTTCGATGTACGGCTGATGCCGACGAGTATGATGTCAGCTTTTTCTAGACCGTCGGTGTTTTGTCCATCATCGTGCATCATTGTAAAGTTCAAAGCTTCAATGCGCCGAAAATACTCGGCATTTAGTGCATGTTGGCCCCCTACTTGAGGCCTCGACTCGGTGTTGAGATATTGCGCAAGACTATTGATGACGGGGTCAAGTATAGAAATACACGGCACTGAAAGTCTTGAACAGTATTGTTCAAGGTGATGGCGTATATCTATATCAATGATGGTGAAGAGTACGATGCCAGGCTGTTTTTCTATATCAGCAAGAACCCGTTGTAGTTGTTTTGGGGTCCTGACCAAGGCATAGATATGTTCAATGGCCCGGTAGTCGGAATAGTGGGCGCTGGCTGCTCGTGCAACCGTATTGAGAGTTTCGCCAGTCGCATCGGAAATGAGATGCATATGGAAAAACCGGGTTTCGATTTTGGATGTCATCTGTCTTATAAGCTATGGTTGGAATGTTGATATTTCTGCATTTTAGTTCCGAAATGCCACACTGTCCGAGTTTTCCCGAAAGTTTTGAGGTGTTATGTCACTACGAGGTACATCGCAAGTAAAGTGGGTATAACATACAAATTGGCGAATAAATTTTGATACAGAAATATACTTCCTGTTAACTAATTGTTAATGTTTGTTAATATTCCGTTAATTTGATGTTTAAGAAGAGATCATTCTAAATCCTTTCTTGGTAATTGTGGATGAAATGGGGATTAACGGATATGCCGGATTCGAGTACTCCTACTAAGAATCCAATAGTAAGAAATAGATTTATAGATGAAGGCAGATATGCAGGGAAAACCCTTACTTGATGTGTTGGCAGGGAGGGTACCTGCGAGGAGACCCATTTGGTTCATGCGACAGGCGGGCCGTTATTTGCCTGAATATAGACAGTTGCGGGCACAGGCCGGGTCGTTTTTGGATCTTTGTTACGAGCCAAAATTGGCTGCTGAAGTGACACTTCAGCCGTTGCGGAGATTTGATATTGATGCCGCAATAGTTTTTGCAGACATATTGGTAGTGCCGCACGCAATGGGGTTGGAATTGCGTTTTGAAGACGGTGAAGGCCCGATACTTGGGACGGTTCGTGACAGGGCGGCAGTGGGCAGATTGTTGACGGTGCGGCGGTCTGATCAAGTTCAGTGTGTGTATGAAACAGTGTCGCTAGTCCGGTCGCAACTTGGAAAATCGGTCAGCTTGATTGGGTTCTGTGGGGGTCCTTGGACAGTTGCCAGTTATATGATCGAGGGTAGTAGTTCCATTCGAGAGCTGGCGAAAGTTGCGGCATTTCAAGGTGAGGATTGGTTTCGGGACCTTATTGCCCGGTTGGTTGAGGAATCGGTAGAGTATTTGACGGGACAGATTGAGGCGGGTGCGGAAGCTGTACAGATTTTTGATTCTTGGGCCGGCGACTTGCCAGATTATCAGCGCAGGGAGCTTGTGGTGAAGCCGCTTGCCGCCGTGGTGCGGGGTCTGCGTCAGAGGTATCCCAATATTCCAGTAATTGTTTTTGCAAAAGGCGTGGGTTTAACCCATATGGAGGTGCAGCTGGCGTCAGGTGCAAATGCGATCGGCATTGAGTCGGAATTGCCGATTGAGTGGGCCCGCGACTCATTGATTGAGGTTTGTGCGGTACAAGGGAACCTTGATCCTGTGGTATTGTTGGCATCCGAGCAGATTGCCAGGAATGAAGCAACCCGACTGGCGGCGGCGATGCCGATGGCTCGGCATATATTTAACTTGGGTCATGGCATTCGTCCCAAGACTCGTCCGGAAGTATTGCAGGCTGTGATCGAGAGCGTCCGAGACTATGATAGTGCGGTGGCTGGGCATAATGTATCTCTGGGTTAAAGCGGCGCATATTATCTCGGTTATGGCGTGGATGGCCGCGCTGCTCTATTTGCCGAGGCTGTTTGTTTATCACTCGGCTGTTCCGGTTGGCGGTTTGATCTCTGAACAATTCAAGATCATGGAGCGCCGCCTGGCTCGCGGGATCATGTTGCCAGCCGGCGTATTCACGTGGTTCTTTGGAATTTGGGTGGCGGTATTAGGCGGATATTTTGTGAAGTTGGAGACCTGGTTTCTGCTGAAATTGGCGTTGGTGGTGTGTTTAGGCCTGTTACATTTTCGGCTGGACCAATACGTTGTTATGTTCGGCAACAATGTTCGACCTGCAAGTCAAAATTATTTTCGTATGATTAATGAGGTTCCAGCGGTAATTCTTGTGGTTATCACAATATTGATTGTCGTGCGCCCATTTTGACCAGCGATAAAATTGGGTTGGCGTTGCGGCTTGAAGTTGCTATATAGCGTCTGTAGTTTCCGATTTGCGATATGCGCCAGCGGAAACTTTTCCCTCCTCAATCAGCCTATGCCTTAGTGAAGGTAAAGGCTTTTCCCCAAAGTTTATGGTGACATGGCGAACATATCTGAGCTGAAGGAAATCAAGCTTCAGGACTTGAAGCGGAAGACCCCTGCCGAGTTGGTGAGTCTTGCGGAAGAATTGCAGGTGGAAAACGCCAGTGCGCTTCGCAAGCAAGAATTGATGTTTGCTATATTAAAGAATCTTGCCGCACGTGAGGTTGAGATTATTGGTGAGGGAGTTGTTGAAGTCCTGTTGGATGGGTTTGGTTTCTTGCGGTCGCCGGACGCGAATTATCTGGCCGGACCCGATGATATCTATGTAAGTCCCAGCCAGATCAGAAAGTTTACACTCCGTACTGGCGATACCGTGGAGGGCCAGATTCGGAGTCCAAAAGACGGTGAACGGTACTTTGCCCTGGTGAAGGTCAACACCATCAATTTCGAAGACCCGGAGAATACTAAACACAAGGTTCATTTTGATAATCTGACGCCGCTCTATCCAGATGAGCGACTGGAGATGGAAGTGGGCGACCCGACGAAGAAGGATTATTCAGCTCGGGTGATTGATATCGTAGCGCCGCTTGGGAAGGGTCAGCGCGGATTGATTGTGGCGCCGCCGCGGACCGGTAAGACCGTCTTGCTGCAAAACATCGCGCACTCGATTTCTACCAATCACCCAGAATGTTATTTGATAGTATTGCTGATCGATGAGCGACCCGAGGAAGTGACCGACATGAAACGGTCAGTAAAGGGTGAAGTGATTAGTTCGACGTTCGATGAACCAGCAACGCGGCATGTTCAAGTAGCGGAGATGGTAATCGAGAAGGCTAAACGGCTGGTTGAACATGGCCGTGATGTGGTGATTCTGCTTGATTCGATCACACGCCTTGGACGGGCGTACAATACGGTCGTTCCGTCGTCCGGTAAGGTGTTGACGGGAGGTGTGGATGCCAATGCGTTGCAGCGTCCGAAGCGCTTTTTTGGCGCGGCCCGAAACATTGAAGAAGGTGGCTCTCTGACAATCATTGCTTCGGCTCTGATCGATACCGGCAGCCGGATGGATGAAGTGATATTCGAAGAATTTAAGGGCACGGGCAATTCTGAAATTATATTGGATCGCAAGGTTGCTGACAAACGTGTGTTTCCGGCGATCGATATATTGCGGTCCGGTACGCGCAAGGAAGAGTTGCTGGTCAAGGCCGATGTGCTCAAGAAAACCTATGTATTGCGGCGCATACTGAATCCGATGGGTACGGTGGATGCTATCGAATTCCTGCTCGATAAGTTGCGTCAGACCAAGATGAATGGCGATTTTTTCGATTCAATGAATGCCTGATGGAAGCATTCTGAGCCCCAAGATATTGAGCGCCTCGGTTAGTTCATCTTGGTGACGCACCGGGGCAGCGCAGGTGTTGCCTCTGCAGATAAATATGGCGGGATCATTATTTGTGCTGAATTTGGCACGAGCAGGATGATCGGCTGGTAGCATGTTGGGATCAGTGATTTGTTGAATTATTATATCCAGACCGGTATTGCAGACAGTTTCGTACAGCAACTGGCGGGAAACAGAACCGGTTATGACAATCTGGATTGGATCATAGAGGTATCGTATATTTTTTAGGTAGGTTGGGGCGGCAAAAGGATTGCCTTGCACATCTGCCGAGAAGGCAGTGGCAATTTTCTGAGCATGGTTTAAATGCTTAGGCATTCCATTGAGGTGGTGGAGCGCGGCGAAATTGGCGATCATGACGCCATTTGCATTGGGCGTGGCATCGTCATGGATGGTTCGGATTCGAACCGGAAGTTCTTCAGCGCGGCGGGATGCAAAAAGTAGTCCGCCTTCACTTTGGTCCCAATGATTTTTGATTAGCGCTTCAGCTAGCTCTGTGGCCGTATTGAGGTACTCCGCATCTGCAGTTAGAAGATGGAGTGCGCGGCAGGCCGTAATAAGGTTGGCGTAGCCGTCAGATGTAGCTTCATGGCGGGCATCCGTGCCTTTGGAGGAGTGGAACAGCCTGTTATCGTGCCAGTGAATGCGAAGTATGGCTGCCATGGCGGAGCGGGCGGCGGCTGCCCAGTGAGACTGCTGAAACACCCAGGCCGCCTCAGCCAGTGCCGAGATCATGAGGCCATTCCAATCGGCTAGGACTTTGTTGTCGAAGCCAGGTTTTGGCCGGGTTGCGCGTGAGGAAAGCAATTGTTTCCGGGCGCTGGAAAGGCTGGCTTCAATTTCGTGGTTTTGGAGGGATATGTTGTGGGAGCGGTTGAGTATGTTGTGGCGCTCCCAGTTTCCAGCCGATGTTACGCCATAGTGGTGACAGAACTGACTTGCCGAAACAGGACCCAGAACGGTCTCGATTTCGCTCTTGCTCCAGATGTAGTACTTTCCCTCTTCGCCTTCGGAGTCGGCATCATAGCTTGAGGCAAAGAGGCCCTCCGGCGTTGTCATTTGTGACAGCACGAAGTTGATCGTTTCTTCGATTCGGATGCGATAGAGAGGATTTGACGTTGCCAGCCAGACCCGTGTGAGCAGCGACACGTACTGGGCATTGTCATAAAGCATTTTCTCGAAATGCGGGA
This sequence comes from Hyphomicrobiales bacterium, assembly GCA_031364405.1. Lineage (GTDB taxonomy): Bacteria > Pseudomonadota > Alphaproteobacteria > Rhizobiales > Aestuariivirgaceae > Aestuariivirga. The sequence continues at coordinate 13,983 of JANLWG010000422.1, read as the reverse complement.
CGAGCCAGAGCGCATCAACACTGTAGCGTGCGATTCCGCCTCCGAGGTGATCATAGATTCCCCCTTGGGATATTTGGGTCAGGGTGGTGCCAACTGCGGCGACCCTGGCAGGATTGTAGGGATGAAGTGCAGTACTCCAAAGGAATTCGAAGATGGGTGCCTGCGGAAACTTGGGCGCACCTCTCAGACCACCAAACTGTGGATCGACTGCTTCGAGAATAACGTTCGCGGCAGTTTCGATTTGGGCGGCTGTGATGGTGACATTTGGAGGATTGGTAGCCGGGCGCTGAAGGCCCGCTATTATGGCCGTGGCGGTGTTTTTGATTTTGTAAGGTTCTTCCCGCCAAATGCGGGAGATTTCGGTCAACACTGTCTTGAAGGCCGGCTGGCTGTATTTGGGCTCGGGGGGGAAATATGTGCCTCCCCAAAATGGCCTGCCGTCACCATCGAGGAACATGGTGAGGGGCCAACCACCCTGCTGTCCAAGCGCCTGGAGTGCTGTCATATATACCTTATCGATATCGGGGCGTTCTTCGCGGTCGACCTTGATATTGATGAAGTTTGCATTCATGAGCTGGGCGGTGACGGTGTCTTCGAAGCTCTCGTGGGCCATCACGTGGCACCAATGGCAAGCGGCATAGCCGACCGAAAGCAGAACCGGTTTTTCTTCAGATCGTGCTATTTGAAAGGCCCGGGGCGACCAGGCCATCCAATGCACGGGGTTGTTCTTGTGCTGAAGGAGATAGGGGCTGGTTTCGTTGCCGAGGAGATTAGATTTGATCATGGAAGGAATCTAAGGCGTAATCCATGGTTTGCAACGCCAAACACAGATAGTAGCGTTGATTCGAGTGCGGAATGATTGCATCAGATAGTATTTATGCTCTTTCAAGCGGCGCCGGTAAGGCTGGCATTGCGGTGATCCGCCTGAGCGGTTCGTCCTCAAGGGAAGTGCTTGCTGGTATGGCCGGGAGTCTTCCTCCACCGCGCCGGGCCGTGGTCCGCAGGATCAAAGATCCGAGCACGGGAGAAGTGCTTGATCAAGCGGTGGTACTGTGGTGTCCAGGTCCAAAATCTGTAACCGGGGAAGATGTGGCGGAATTCCACGTTCACGGCAGCGTGGCGGTTACCTCGGGTGTATTTTCGGCATTTGGTGAGTTTCCGGATTTGCGCCCGGCCGAGCCTGGGGAGTTCACTCGCCGTGCGCTTGCCAATGGCCGGATGGATTTGGTTGAAGTTGAGGGCCTTGCTGATCTGCTCAATGCACGTTCCAGTCGGCAGCGTCAGCAGGCCATTCATCATCTGATGGGACGCGCAAGTTCGGTCTATGAGGAGTGGCGTTTGAGGCTGCTCGGCATTCTAGCTCGAATTGAAGCCGCCGTTGATTTCATTGACGAAGAAGGTGTTGCCGACGCGGCAATGAAATTCGTTAGCCGTGATGTTGCGGCGCTGTTGCATGACATGGATACGGCGTTGGCGATTTCAAGACGCGCGTCGGCGGTGCGGAATGGAATCAAGGTTGTCTTGGCAGGCCTGCCAAATACCGGCAAGTCCAGCCTGCTGAATGCACTTGCCAAGAGGGACGCAGCGATTGTTTCGTCGCGGCCGGGGACGACGCGGGATGTAATTGAAGTATCGATTGAAGTTGATGGCATGGCGATAATTTTGGCCGACACGGCCGGGCTGCATGATGGTTCGTCGGATGAGATTGAGTTGATAGGTATGGCCAGGACCCGGCGGGAGTTGGCTGGGGCAGATATTGTTGTGTGGGTTTTTTCGCCGGATATTGAAGGCAGCGCAAAAATACCGCCTTCCGTCAGTCCGGCCCTACTGGTACGAAACAAAATTGACCTAGATGAAGATGAATCGAGACTCTACCGAAATGACTTTGTTGGGCCCTTAACCGTTGAAGTTTCGGCGCGTTGTGATACAGGGATCGCAAATCTGATTTCGGAAATTGGGCGGCTGGCTGTTGAAGAGCATGCCTATGCAGGCGATGCCGTAGTGGTGCGGGATCGCCAAAGGGTGGCGGTCATGGAATCGATTCGGCGTCTTAACGAATCCAGACAGCATGATCCATCGCAACTGGAACTGGTTGCGGAAGATCTTCGCAAGGCATCATACGCTCTGGCCCGCATCACTGGCCGGATTGATGTGGAAGACTTATTGACGGCCATATTCAGTGAATTCTGCATCGGGAAGTAACCGGCATGTTTCACGTGAAACGTGCTGCCGCTTTGACTGACGGTATCAGCTGAACTAAGGATCAGCCGATGGAAAGTAATTTTGATGTGATTATTGTGGGCGGCGGACACGCCGGTGCTGAAGCTGCAAGTGCAGCGGCACGTGCTGGCGCCCGAACAGCTTTAATCACCCACAAGTTCGCTACGATCGGTGAAATGTCCTGTAATCCCGCAATTGGCGGGCTCGGCAAAGGCCATCTGGTGCGCGAGATCGATGCACTGGATGGGCTGATGGGCCGAGTGGCCGACCAGGCCGGCATTCAGTTTCGTTTGTTGAATCGTTCCAGGGGACCGGCGGTGCGGGGGCCGAGGGCTCAGGCGGACCGGAAGCTTTATCGCCACTTCATGCAGCAGAGTGTCCAAAATCAAAGCGGCCTCAGGGTTATTGAAGCCGGGGCAAAGGCTCTCTTGATGAACGGGCGAAGTGTTATTGGAATCGAGGTTGAAGACGGCCGCCAATTTACTGCGGGTGCCGTTGTACTCACGACGGGAACATTTCTGAATGGGCTCATCCACATTGGCGACCGCACAATCCCAGCAGGCAGGATGGGCGAAGCACCGGCTCACGGATTGTCGTCTCAGCTTTCCGGAGCAGGCCTTGAACTCGGGCGCCTCAAGACCGGCACGCCTGCCCGGCTCGACGGCCGCAGCATTACATGGAAGCACCTTGAAGAACAGCCCGGCGATGTTGAGCCAGTTCCGTTTTCCTTGTTGACAGGTCGCATTACGACACCCCAGATTTCCTGCTTCATCACACACACGACCGCAGCGACCCATCGGGTAATTGCGGAAAACCTGCATCGATCTCCAATGTATTCGGGCCAGATTGAAGGTATAGGGCCTCGCTACTGTCCGTCAATCGAGGACAAGATCAATCGGTTCCGTGACAAATCCTGCCATCAAATATTTTTGGAACCCGAAGGGCTCGATAGTCACACGGTCTATCCCAATGGTATCTCAACATCGCTCCCGGAAGACATTCAGGAGCATTTCGTCCGCACGATTCCGGGGCTAGAGGATGTCGTCATTCTGCGACCAGGTTATGCAATCGAGTATGACTATGTCGATCCCCGGCAACTGCATGCTTCGCTTGAGGTGAAGGCTCTGCCAAACCTGTTTCTTGCCGGCCAAATCAACGGCACGACGGGATATGAAGAAGCAGCGGCACAAGGTCTTGTTGCCGGCCTCAACGCTGCACGCAAAGCCGGTCAACAGGATGTGGTGATCTTCGACCGGGCCCAGGGTTATGTGGGCGTGATGATCGACGATCTGGTGACACGCGGCGTGTCGGAGCCCTACCGGATGTTCACCTCGCGGGCTGAGTACCGTCTTACACTGCGCGCCGACAATGCTGATGAAAGATTGACGCCTTTTGGCATGGATATCGGGATCGTCAGTGCGGACCGCAGAAAATGTTTCCTTAAGCGCAGCGCCATCATTGAGGGCGCAAGAAAGCTTTCACAGGAATTGTCTCTGACGCCGTCCCAGGCATCGAAACTTGGATTGAAGGTGAATCAGGACGGCCAACGTCGCAGTGCCACGGATCTCATTGGGATGCCCGAGGTTGGGCTTCAGCGGGTCAAGGAAATCTGGCCGCAGATGCGAGAACTTCCCGGGTTTGCCATTGAAGCGTTGGAGGCCGATGCCCTTTACGCAGGCTATATCCACCGCCAGGAGGCAGATATCAATGCCCTGCGAAAAGAAGAGCAACTCTTGCTGTCTGATAGCATCGATTATTCGGCAATACCCAGCTTGTCCACCGAACTTCAGCAGAAGCTTGCTCGCATCTGCCCGGCTACTCTTGGTCAAGCGGCTCGAATTGATGGTATGACACCAGTTGGGCTCGCAGCTTTGCTGGGTCACGTGAAGCGCCGCGACGCCCGCAAGACGGCCTGAGGTATGTCAATGACTTTGCCGGATGAACTGTGCGAGCGCTTCATTGTTTCACGTGAATCATTGGAGCGGCTGGAGGTCTATGTCTCGGTACTGCTTTCGTGGCAAGAACGCATAAATCTCATAGGGCCTTCAACGGTCGATCAGGTCTGGTCGCGCCACATTGCTGATGCACTGCAGCTCCTTCTCCTTTTTCCGCCGGGGAAGACTGAATTGGCAGACCTGGGGTCGGGAGCCGGTATTCCTGGTCTGGTCATTGCAATTGTTGCAGGTTACCGGGTCCATCTCTATGAAAGTAACGGAAAAAAAGCCGCTTTTCTTCGTGAGGCCATTCGGCAAACTAGGGCAACTGCAACGGTTCATCAAATTCGTATCGAGCAACTGCAGGATGAAGCGGCCCTACCAGGAGTCCAAGTCGTACTGGCGCGTGCCTTTGCGCCGCTTGAACGGCTGATCGGATATGCAGAGCCCTTCCTCAAAAAAGGCGCTATTGGATTTTTCCACAAGGGCCAAGATGTTGATGCTGAATTGACCGCCGCCGCTAAATGTTGGAAACTCAATTCCATCAAACACCCGAGCATAATCGATTCGAACGGGGTGATACTTGAGGTCAAGGAGGCCGTACGTGTCCAACATTGAGCCCATCCCGGCCTACCCTCAGGCACCGCGCATTCTGGCAGTTGCAAACCAGAAGGGCGGCGTAGGAAAGACAACCACGGCGATCAATCTGGGTACGGCGCTGGCAGCGGTCGGTGAGACCGTGCTGATCATAGATCTTGATCCCCAAGGAAACGCCAGCACGGGGCTCGGTATCAAGCGCAAAGCGTCCCAGAAGTCTTCCTATCATGTGCTGATCGGCGAAGCCGAATTGCGGGATGTCATCGTCGAGTCGGGCATACCGCGGTTGCATTGTGCGCCCTCAACCATGGATTTGCTCGGTGCTGAGCTGGAGCTTGCGGGCTTTGACCGGAAAACATATCGGCTGGCCGATGCAATTAAACGCCTTACCCGGCCCTACAGTTACATTCTGGTTGATTGCCCGCCATCGCTCAACCTGCTTACCATCAATTCGCTATCGGCCGCTGACGCTGTGCTGGTGCCGCTGCAATGTGAGTTTTTTGCCCTGGAAGGACTTAGTCAGTTGTTGAAAACGGTCGAACGGGTAAAAACCACCCTAAATGCCCGATTGACGATTCAAGGGGTGGTTCTGACCATGTTCGATCAGCGCAACAGCCTGTCGGAACAGGTTGCCGAGGACGTTCGCAGCGTGCTCGGAGATAAAGTCTACCAGACAGTCATACCGCGCAATGTTCGAGTGTCGGAGGCTCCCTCCTATGGCAAGCCGGTCCTACTTTATGATAACAACTGCACCGGTTCGCAGGCCTACATACGGCTTGCCTCCGAGGTTATCCGGCGGGAACGGGAACTGAGGGCAGCTTAAACGATTCGATTCCGAAATAACGATTCATATCGGACCCGGTGTGGGCGTCAGAAGTTGGAGATGTTAATTGATGCAGGCGCAGAAAAAACGACTTGGACGCGGTCTCGCGGCGTTAATCGGTGACGACGCCTCCGAAGACGCATTCATCGAGGATACCCGTAGCCTGCGTCACATGCCGATTGAACTCTTGCATGCCAGCCCAAACAACCCCCGCAAGTATTTCTCCGATTCGGAACTGGATGATCTGGCCCGATCGATTCGGGAAAAAGGTTTGCTTCAACCACTTGTCGTTCGGTTAAGATCGGATGGAGAATATGAAATTGTCGTCGGCGAACGTCGCTGGCGCGCGGCCCAGAAAGCTGGTGTTCACGCCATCCCGGTCTTGATCCGGGAGCTTAGTGACGGCGAGGCGCTTGAAATTGCGCTGATCGAGAACATCCAACGGAGTGATCTCAATCCGCTGGAGGAAGCCCGCGCCTATAACCTTCTGCTTGAGCAGTTCAACTACACCCAACAGCAGCTCGCCGAATCCGTCGGCAAGAGCCGCAGTCACATTGCCAATACTCTTCGTTTGCTGAATCTGCCGGACTCCGTGCGAAAGCAGATTGAGGCCGGTCAATTGACGGCTGGCCACGCCCGCACCCTAGTTGCGACTGACTCTCCGGCCGAGTTAGCCGAGCAGATCATTCAGCTTGGCCTCTCCGTGCGTGAAGCCGAAACCCTGACACGCGAAGCTTCGTCACACATAACAAAGAAAGCAAAAGTCGAAAAGGATAGTGATACCAAGGCCCTGGAAAAACTGGTGAGCGAAGCCATCGGATTGAATGTTGCAATCCATGACATGGGTCCAAAGGGCGGAGCAGTTACCGTCAGCTACAAGTCGCTTGAGCAACTGGAAGAAATATGCAAGCGACTTCAAACTGGAGCCACCGCCACTTAGCTCAGCCGCGCTCGTGCTGCCCTTGAACTTCGTGCCATTGCCAGCAAGGCGCGATTGGCAAGGCTGGCTGCCAAACCAGAATTCAACCGGGACTGTTGAGTGGCGGCGCTCAACGAAGCCGCAGCGGACAACAGCGCTTCTGATGTCCACGTTCTCAGCTGGCCTACTATCGCTGGCTGACGTTTGAAAAAAATTGGCGGGCGAGCAGATTTAACCACCTGCTCAATTTCCAGACCCCGATCAACCTTTTGGCGATACTCGATCAGCCGCACAGTATGATCGTGCGCCGCTGTCAAAATTCTTCCTGGATCAATACCACTGCTTACCAGTTGTGTAAAAAAACGATCAACATCCAAAACATCGCCACCAAATACCGCATCAGCCAAGTCGTCAGCTCCGGCCCACAGCCCATCGCCACAGATGGCTTCCACATCATCGAAAGTAATTGTTGAGCTGCCGTGGCAATAAATCTTCAACTTTTCGATCTCGGACTGCAATGTAACTGCGCCACGGCCGATAAGTTCGATTAAACGCGTTCGGCCTTCGGCCGTTATTCGAAACGCGGAATTTCGCAATTGCATCGCCAACAAGCCGTTTAGAGTATCGACATCTGCATCATAGACCGGAAGAACCAAGGCATGCTCACTAGACTCTAGCCGCGTTCTCAGGGCAGAAGTCCTTGCCAGATTTCCAGCTTCCGCTACAATCAGATTGCCACTGATCGAACCAGCGAGCACAGGCTCAACCGACTTCAAGAACTTATGATCAGCACCCCGAAACCAGATAACCCTGGACCCACCCACGAATGAAAGCGACATTACTTCATCAATGATTCTGGAGTGATCACCAGAAATTGCCGACTCGTCTAGCAATACAACATTGAATGGATCCTCGAGGCTTCCTGCTATGCTCTGAACGGCTTTACCCGCGATATCCCGAACACTCGCAGGATTCCCGCCGTAGATGAGCAAGATACCGAACGCGGGGTCACGCTTTCGCAACAGTCCCTCAAACGCACCCAACTTAGTGATCGCCATTGAGTTGCCTAGTGGGTTGCGAAATACGCTGCCAGTCGAGTACGGATATCACCACTTAGTTCATGGGCCACCCGCTCCAACGCATTGTTTTCGGCTTGCGTATCGGCGAAGGGTTGACGTACCACATCATAGGAGACTTGCGAAAAAGTCTTGCCGCTGTAAACTTCATTGGCGCCTTCCATCAAAGAAAACGTCACGGATACTAATGCGGATTGTCGTGTGTTGTTGGGCTGCGATTTGTTGATGATATCGGATTTCGACTGGGTTATCTTCAGATCGAGCCGGTAACGATCATCGGCGCTAGTGCCAGCCGGATGCATCGAAGATAATAAGTCGTTGCGGATGATTTGACCAAGACGCGTATCGGCCTCCGGAATAGAAATGGAAGCCAAATCGCCAACTACACCACGACTCTGGCTATCAGAGCCATATAAAGGTTTGTAACTGCATCCCCCGAGGGTGAGGAGACATATCAGGACAAAAACGATATAGGGCGTCTTCATCATTACCCAACAATATTGGCGATCCGGTCAACCACAACAACGACTTTCTTTGGCGCCCGTCCATCCAGCGCCCTGTTTACCGCATCAAGCTTCAACACTATTGCTTCAATCTGCTCGCGCGAAAGCCCTTTTGCAACCCGGATTTCATCGCGCCGCTTTCCATTGACCTGGACAGCAATGGTGACTTCGTCCTCTGCTAGCAGAGCCGGGTCCGCCTTCGGCCATGGTGTTTCCACGACTGCTGATTCGTGACCAAGAACTTTCCAGCATTCTTCCGCCAGGTGCGGCATCATCGGAGCGAACAACAGAACCATGATCTCGGCAGCCTCACGAATTGCAGGCGCGGCTAACGCCGGCGAGGCTTTTTGTTGCAAGGCAGAACCAAGGGCGTTGGCGACTTCATAGATGCGCGCGATGGAGCGATTGAAGCGCAGGTTTGAAAGATCGTCAGTGACGGCCTGCAACGCACGATGAACCGTCCGGCGAAGCTCAATGCTACCATAATCCGAGCCCACACTGCGGGCATCTGCTGTGGCGATCGCTGCTTCGTTCACTAACCGCCAGATGCGCTGAGTGAAACGCCAGGAACCCTCGACGCCAGATTCTGTCCACTCAATGTCGCGCTCGGGAGGCGTATCCGACAGCATGAACCAACGGGCCGTGTCCGCCCCATAACGCTCGATGATGACTTCAGGGTCGATCACGTTCCTTTTCGATTTCGACATCTTTTCGACGCCGCCAATGGTCAGGGGCTCACCAGTCTTGGCGTGGGCCCAGTTTCCGTTCAACAAAACAGCATCAGCAGGGAAGACCCATTCGCCTGAATCCAATTTGAAGGTTTCGTGGATCACCATGCCTTGAGTGAACAGGCTGTCAAACGGCTCTTTTAGATCGAGATAGCCGGTGCGCGTCATGGCGCGGGAAAAGAACCGGGAATAGAGCAAGTGCAAGATGGCATGCTCGACACCGCCGATATATTGGTCGACCGGCATCCAGTAGTTGGCTGCCAGCTTGTCCACTGGAACCGACGCCTTGGGCGAACAAAAGCGCGCGTAGTACCAGGATGAGTCGATGAAGGTATCAAAAGTATCGGTCTCACGCCGTGCGGTTCTTTCACAGACTGGGCAGTTTACGTTCTTCCAGGTCGGATGGTGTTCCAGCGGATTGCCAGGCTTGTCGAAGGAAACGTCGTCCGGGAGGATGACTGGCAACTGATCCTTGGGGACTGGAACAGTACCGCAGGCATTGCAGTGGATGACTGGAATCGGACATCCCCAGTAACGCTGGCGAGAGACACCCCAGTCGCGCAAGCGATAATTGATCTTGCGCTCGCCAATGCCCATGGTCTCCATGCGGCGCGCAACTTCATCCTTTGCCTCAGGCACTGACATACCGTCGAGGAAATCGGAATTGATGAGAATCGTCTGGTCGCCATCTTTCTCATGGTAGGCCTCGTCCTCAACCTTAATGCCACCAGCGTTAACCGTGTTGGGCGCCACCACAGGTATGACCGGCAGGCCATACCGCCGGGCAAAATCAAGATCGCGCTGATCATGTGCCGGACAGCCAAAAATCGCACCCTCGCCATACCCCATGAGTACAAAGTTTGCAGCATAGACCGGCAAACGCAGGTCTAGGCGGAACGGATGCCTGGCAAAAATGCCAAGCGCGCAGCCCTTCTTCTCGGCTCGTTCTATTGACTCCTCACTGGTGCCAAGGCTTGCAACTTCCTTGCGAAACGCGGTGAGTGCCGGGTCCTTCCCGGCCATACGGCGTGCCAGATCATGGTCGACTGATATCGCACAGAAGCTCGCCCCGAAAATGGTGTCGTGGCGGGTTGTATAGACCATTAGGCGCTCGTCCAGCAGCGTGCCATCGGCTTTCTCAAGGGCGAAAGAAAATCGCATGCCCTCCGAACGGCCAATCCAGTTGCGTTGCATCAGCCGGACTTTTTCCGGCCAGAGTTCCAACCCGTCGAGGGCCGTCAGGAGTTCCTCAGAGTAGTTGGTAATCTTCAGGAACCATTGGGCCAGCTCCCGCTTCTCAACGAGCGCACCCGAGCGCCAGCCGCAGCCATCGATAACCTGTTCGTTGGCCAACACGGTATTGTCGACGGGATCCCAGTTGACAGTCGAAACCTTGCGTTCCACCAGTCCCGCGGCCATGAAATCGATGAACATCTCCTGCTCGTGTCGGTAGTAGGCCGGATCGCAGGTGGCAATTTCCCGGCTCCAGTCGAGGGCTAGGCCCATGGATTGCAACTGGCCTCGCATGGCGGCGATGTTCTCGTAGGTCCAAGTCTTGGGATGAACGCCACGCTCGATTGCGGCGTTTTCCGCCGGCATGCCAAAGGCGTCCCAACCCATGGGATGGAGCACGTTGTAGCCGCAAGCCCGCCTGAATCGGGCAATTACGTCACCCATGGTATAGTTGCGCACATGGCCCATGTGGATGCGTCCGGATGGATAGGGAAACATCTCGAGCACATAATACTTTGGCCGGCTCAGGTCTTCCTTCGCCTCGAAGCAACGGTTTTCAGTCCAGTAGCGTTGCCAGCGTGGCTCAGCATCGCGCGGATTATAGCGGTCGGTCGACAAGGATTTACCCCACAGATCGGGTTATAGAATTCTCATAGAGGGACTACCAGTCCTTGAAATGGCCTGCAAGCAAAGCCATAACCACCATTATCAATAAGAGGGATTATGACGCATCCGGGGTTGGAACACGTTCTACAGGCAATACGCGCGGCGGCGATCACCGCAGGTCGCGACCCGAAAAGTATTACTCTCATCGCGGTGAGCAAGACCTTTGATCCCCCCGATATTTTGCCGGTTATTGCAGCGGGACAGAAGGTCTTTGGTGAAAATCGCATCCAGGAATCGAAGGCTAAGTGGCCAACCTTGAAAGCCTATCACCCAGACCTGAAACTCCACCTCATCGGTCCCCTGCAGAGTAATAAAACAACCGAGGCCGTCACCCTGTTCGATGCAATCCATACGGTCGACCGGCCAAAAATTGCCGAGGCCCTGGCGGCAGAGATGAAACGCCAACAAAAATTCCTGCAACTTTTCATTCAGGTAAACACCGGCCGCGAGGTTCAAAAGGCCGGAGTGAATCCGGAATATGCTGCGGATTTCATCAGAGTTTGCCGGGACCGGCTTGACCTCGTCATTGCGGGCTTGATGTGTATCCCTCCGATAGATGAGGACCCGGAACCGCATTTTGAACTTCTTGCCACCATCGCCAGGCAGCACGGTATCGCCGAACTCAGTATGGGAATGAGCGCGGACTTTGCCGCCGCCATCAAATGTGGTGCGACTCATGTCCGTGTTGGCTCGGCAATTTTTGGGAGCCGTGGTTAGGGCACCCACTGGATGACCAGATGACCAATCTGGTTCTTCGTCCACATTGGGCGAGGACGAGGGCCATGTGGCGGCGAGACAAGGCAATGCAACCGGCGGTTGGCGCTTCCTTCGGGTCTGCCAGATGAAGGAAAACTGCACTCCCACGATCCTGGATGCGCGGGCGCTGATTGTGCGAGAGGATGACTATTACATCGTAAAGTCCATCATTGCGGCGTAGCTTTTCGTGGCTCGCCGTATATGGCAGCTTGACCGGCCGGTTGTAATTGCGGTCTCCCACGGCATCACACCAGCCAGCTGAAATCCCGATTGGCCGTGCTGGCAAACATGACCGCGGCGGTAAATCGCGATCTGCCCGGTATCCGAGGGCCACCAGCTGCCAACAGCCCACTGGTGTTGTGCCGTCGCCTTCTTTCTTCCTGTAGCTGCGACCGGATCGGCCGATCATACAGGGAAACTGCAGAGAACCCACACTCAATATGCCCCTCGACGCTCTCATGTTGATCGCACGAACGTGAATATGTGTGATGCTTTTCCTCACAGCGAGTTGTCTTGCAGAACATCTTTCCAACAGGCACAGGTGACCGTAACATCTATTTTCGACCTGACAAACATCATCGCGAGGCATGCCGCCATGAGTACCACCAAGAAAATACTGATCGTCGACGATGATGACGCTTTGCGCGAGACCCTGCGGGAACAATTTTCACTGCATGATGAGTTCGTCGTAACCGACGTCGCTAACGCCACCGCGGGAGTAAAGGCCGTCAAGGCCGATCATGCCGACCTCGTTCTGCTGGACGTCAATTTGCCCGACATGGACGGTCGCGAGGCCTGCAAAATCATGCGCCGTAACGGCTTTAAGGGTCCGATTCTGATGCTTACGGCGCAGGGGTCAGATTCGGACACTATCTTAGGCCTCGATTCTGGTGCCAATGATTATGTGACCAAGCCTTTCCGTTTCGGGGTTCTGCTGGCGCGTATCCGGGCGCATCTGCGCCAGCATGAGCAAAGCGAAGACGCAATTTTCAAGATTGGCCCTTACACTTTCAAGCCCAGCGCCAAGATGCTCATTCGTGATGACAACAAGAAAGTTCGCCTCACCGAAAAAGAAACCGCCATCATCAAATTCCTGTTTCGAGCCGGGGAACAGATCGTCAGCCGGGATGTGCTACTGCACGATGTCTGGGGTTACAACGCCGGGGTTACTACCCATACCCTGGAAACCCACATTTACAGGCTCCGCCAAAAGATCGAGCGCGATCCGTCCCACGCCGAACTGCTGATTACTGAAGGTGGTGGATACAAGCTCGTCCCTTGATCTTATTTTGCATTCGGACTCTTATAGCTGCCATGTATCGACTTGAGGGAATCAGATCGGGCAATTGGGGCATGGACGGCATTGGGGCAGACAAGAATAGGTGATCCGACGTGAGCGTCAAGGCAGATGCAGAGACGCTTCGGAGTATTCCGATCTTTGCGGGCTGTGATCCAGTTCACCTGCAATTACTGGCTTTTTCCTCAGAGCGTCAAAATTTCAATCGGGGAGAGGTGCTTACGCTACAGGGACAAACGGGAACGTGTGCGTTTCTCATCCTAAGCGGGCAGGCAGAACTCCTAGTCGAGCGCAAAATTGGTGAGGAGATCATCGGCTCCGCCGGTCCAGGTGCATTGCTGGGCGAGGTCGCCATGATTGGCGCGGTTCCCTATTCTGTGACGTCAAGGGCGACAGAGTCAGTCTTAACAGCACGAATCAGCCGCAGTCTCCTTCTGCGCGTCGCCGAAGAATATCCGGAATTTGGCCGTGCAGTGTTCAAGTCGCTTGCAGGCAAACTCGATTCTTCGATGTCTGACCTGAAAACCGCTCAAGTCATAATGGATCGCACCAAATCCTTTTCCGGTCTATAGGTCAAAACTGGCGATTACCGGAGCATGGTCAGATGGTTGGGTCCAGCTCCTGGCTTCGCGCAGAACTTTAATTTGGTTGCACAATGGTGCTAGCTTCGGCGTTGACCAAACATGATCGAGGCGGCGGCCACGGTTGCTTTCGGCCCAGTCTTTGGCGCGGTAACTCCACCAGGTATAAAGTTTTTGCTCTGCAGGAACATGCTGGCGCATGAGATCAACCCAAGCTCCGGCCCTCTGCACGCGTGTAAGTGCGGCGATTTCCACAGGGGTGTGGCTGACTACTTTGAGCAGTTCTTTGTGAGACCATACGTCATGCTCGAGCGGCGCTATATTGAGATCGCCGACAACGACACCTTCATGGTTCTCGACTATTGAGCCCTCCCCAAACCAATCCTCCAATTCCTGGAGAAACTGTAATTTGTGGGCGAACTTATCATTCACCGCAGGGTCAGGCTCGTCGCCGCCAGCGGGCACATAGAGATTGTGGATGGTCAGGGATTTTGGAGCTTTGATGGTCACCGCTATGTGGCGGCAATCATCCTTGGCACAAAAACTCTTGACCTCAGTGCTGACGAAAGGAACGCGCGAGACGATCGCCACGCCATGATAGCCCTTTTGCCCTGACTCGGCGATATGACCGTAACCCAGCTTGTTTAGCG
>JANLWG010000363.1:0-1918 GCA_031364405.1 Hyphomicrobiales bacterium | reverse complement strand
GATGGCACGGGTATCAGCAATCATTTTTCGCCAATTGACAAAGATGCCTTTCCCTGGCTCACGGCCAACAAAAACATTCTCGGCGATTGTCATGTTAGGGGCAAGCGTGAACTCCTGGTAGATCGTCACGATGCCAATGCGCTGCGCATCATGCGGCGTCGGCAGAGTGACATCTTTGCCGTCGAAGCTGATGGTGCCTGCACTCGGCTGCTGGGCGCCGGACAAGACCTTGATCAAAGTTGACTTGCCGGCTCCATTTTCGCCAATGAGCGCATGGATTTCGCCCGGAGCGACTTCGAAATTGACATCATCGAGTGCCTGGACGCCAGGGAAACGCATGCCAATGCCCTTCATGCGCAATAGGGGCTTGATCATCTGGTTGTCTTCCGGCGGCGACATCACGAAGTCTGAGCTCCCGCAAGCGGACGCCTAGCGCATGCGGAACTGCTCGATTGCGCTAGGCTTGCCATGGAGCTTGGGAGGACCTCGCCCACAACCGAGATCTTGAAGACTACTTCACCTCGCCAAGACGTTCGCCTTGATCGAGGTTATCTTTGGTAATCGCGATAGGCGTGAGCAGCATCACCTGCTGGGCTGGCTTCTTGCCGTCACGAAGGAACGACACCAACATCTCGAAGGCACCCTTAACCTGGCCGCCCGGCATCTGCTCGATAGAGGAAGTCATGTTGCCATCGCGGATTTGCAGCAGTGCTTCTGGCAATGCATCGAAGCCGATGAGAGCGACCTTTCCCGTGAGATTGCGGTCCTTCAGTGCCTCCATTGCGCCAAACGCCATTCCGTCGTTCGCCGCATTGATCACATCCGGTGGGGTCGACATTCCGGTAAGCGCGGATTCTGTCATCGCCTGTCCAACCTCGCGTTGCCATTTTGCGGTGTCTTCGAACACGATCTTGTATTTATCCTTCACGGGGTCGAGGATGTTGTGCAGGCCCTTGTTGCGGTCGATGGCCGGGCTGGCACCCGGTGCGCCTTGCAGATTCATAACTGTCGCGCCGTTCGGGAACATCTTCATGATAAGCATGGCTTGGGCTTCCCCACCCTTGACGTTGTCAGCACCAACATGGCCGAGGAGGCCAGGGACTTTCTCAACCCTCCGGTCGATAGTCACGGTTGGAACACCGGCGTCGACTGCTCCCTGCAGCCCCGGTGCCAGCGCGTCCACGTCGTTGGGGCTAATGATGATTCCGTCAACGCCCTGGGCAATCGCCGCCTCGATGTCAGCCGTCTGCTTAGGCGAGCTGTTCTGGCCGTCGGCCTCGATGATGTCGATATTGCCAAGCTTCGCCGCTTCTGCCTTACCGACTGCCATCATGTGGACGAAGAAAGGCTGAGCCATATCGGGCATCGAAAGCAAGATCTTCAGGTGCTTTTCTTCGGCATAGGCGGCCGGTGCTGTCACCGCTGTCACCATTGTCATCGCAAGGCCGCTAGCTACTATCAGTCTTCTTGTAAATTTCTGCATTGTTGTGATCCTCCCACAGAGTTAAGGGCGTGTATGTCCATCTTTTCCAAAGTGGACAGACCAATTTTGTACTCTCTGTTTGCGCGCGAAGTCAAGCGACAACGGGCTGCACACGAATGACAATCTGCGTCGTATCTGAGTTCGAGTTGCTCTGCCCCTCCAACCCGCCAAAACAAGGGGAGGTAGAACAAAGTGGACAGACCAGTTTCAAAAGCGTATTCAGGATACTTATTTTTCTTTGAAGAGCAGGGAAACATGGAACACTTGGAGGGCAAAGTCGCGGTTATCACCGGGGCAGGGCGAGGAATCGGACAGCGCACGGCGGTCCGCCTGGCTCAGATGAAGATAAAAACGGCGCTTATTTCACGCACCGAAACCCAGCTTCGCGAAACCGCTGATCTGGTGTTACAGGCTGGAGGCACCCCTCTTGTCGTC
>JANLWG010000334.1:0-27258 GCA_031364405.1 Hyphomicrobiales bacterium | reverse complement strand
GCCTGCGCTGCTCGGTCAATCTCTGCCTGTGCAGCTTCTGCCGCCAGCGCCGCCTTGGCGCGCTTCTGCTCGGCCTCAAACGCTTCGCGCTGGGCTTGTCTCGCGCGCATCTGAATGGCCTGACGCTCATTGCGGGCGGTTATGATGGCATCTCGCGCCGCAGCCTTGGCCAGCACGGCGGGATCATCGGCCAACGGGCGTGTCCTGAATTTATCGAGCAGGCGCGCCTTGGCGGCATCAGCGGTTTTTCGGCGCTCGGCAAAGTTATCGGTTTTTGTCATGGCCGGGTCATACTCCGTGTGCCAAGCGTATTCTAGTGGGCTAGTGCGAAAATCAGCGCATTGAGTACACGCCTGCCATCGGGCGTAGCGTGCAGCCGTGAACCCTCGCGTTTGATCAGCCCGAGAGACGTTAGGTCAGTGATCTTGCCAGCTTCGATGGGCCGCCCGGCGAGGTTCTCATAGCGATCGAGATCAATGCCCTCGCTCACCCGCAACCCCATGAGCAGATACTCCGTAGACTGATCAACCGGCGGCACGCTCACATCTTCAATTACCCCATGGCCTTGGGCTTCCACCAGACGGCGCCAGGTCTCGGGATGCTTCTCGGCAATCAAGGCCCGGCGGCTGTCACCATCGGCCAGCCTGCTGTGGGCGCCAGGCCCAATTCCCGCATATTCACCATAACGCCAGTACAGGAGATTATGCCGCGATTCATGGCCGGGGATTGCGTGGTTCGAAACCTCATAGGCCGAAAGCCCGGCCTGTTGTGTCAGTTCCTGGGTCAGATCATAAAGTTCTGAGGCACGATCTTCGGGCGGCACCGTGAGCGACCCCCGCGCCTGCAAATCATGAAACGCCGTGCCGGGCTCGATGGTCAGCTGATAGAGCGACATGTGCCCTTGCTGCTCGGACAACGCCTGGGTCAATTCGGCACGCCATGCCGCCACCGTCTGTCCGGGTCTGGCGTAAATCAGATCAAACGACACCCGCGGGAAGATTTTCGCCGCCAGCCGGAAGCAGGCCAAGGCTTCAGCGGCCGAATGCTGGCGGCCTAGCGCTTGTAAATCCCTATCGTTCAACGCCTGTACGCCCACCGACACACGGTTAACGCCAGCCGCCCGGTAACCTCTGAAATTTTCCGCCTCGATGCTGGTCGGGTTGGCCTCGAGCGTGGTCTCCACATCGGCTGAAACCGGCCACAGCCCGGCAATGCCATCGAGCACGTGGCCCACAGCCTCTGGCGGCATCAGCGAAGGCGTTCCACCTCCAAAAAATATGCTGCTTACAGTCCGCCCCGGCGTCCGCGCTTGAAACCAGTGCAGTTCACCAGCCAGCGCCCGCGCGAACCCCATGGCATCGACGGGTTGGTGCCGCACATGCGAATTAAAATCGCAGTAGGGGCACTTGGCCTTGCAGAACGGCCAATGCACATAAACCCCGAAAGCTGGCTCAGAACAGGTCACGGACAAGTTTCTCCAGCGCCCGGCCCCGGTGCGAAATCAGGTTCTTGCCGGCGTTTTCCATTTCGGCAAATGTCAGGCTTTCACCATCAGGCACAAACACCGGGTCATAGCCGTGGCCAAGTTTTCCGCGTGGCGGCCACACCAGATGGCCCGCTGCCCGGCCTTCATACAGACGTTCTTCACCATCGGGCCACATCACGCACAGTATGCACACGAAAGCGGCGCGGCGCTGTTCAGGCGTCACCGCCCCCGCCACTTTCAGCTTCTCTTCGACCAGCCGCATCGCCAGCGAAAAATCGCGGTTGGGGCCAGCCCAGTCAGCAGTGTAAACACCGGGATCGCCGTTCAATGCCTCGACACACAGGCCCGAATCATCGGCAATGACGATTAGTCCCGAACCTTTGGATGCGCTGACCGCCTTGATCCGCGCATTGCCTTGAAAGCTATTTTCGGTCTCTTCGGGCTCGGCCAGTCCAAGTACCCCCGCTGAAACAGCGTCGACACCATAGGGCTTGAGAAGTTCGGCGAACTCCTCAAGCTTGCCCTTGTTGTGGGTGGCCACAACGATGCGTTCACTGGTCAGCTTGCGGCTCATGCGGTGATCGCGGCTTTCTGCATGTTCACCAGTTCATCGATACCCTTGCGGGCCAGCGCCATCAGTTCAAGCAACTGAACTTGGCTGAACGGCTCGCCCTCCGCCGTGCCTTGAATTTCCACAATGCCGCCAGCCCCGGTCATGACGAAATTGGCATCGGTGCCAGCGGTTGAATCCTCGGCATAATCGAGATCGAGTACGGCTGCACCGCCATGCAGCCCGCACGAGATTGCCGCCACATGGTCTTTCATCGGGTAGCTTTTGAACATGTTGCGCGCCTGCATCCATATGAGGCAATCATGCAGAGCCACCCAGCTTCCGGTGATTGCCGCGGTGCGGGTGCCGCCATCGGCCTGAATGACATCGCAATCAAGGGTGATCTGTTTTTCGCCAAGTGCTGTAAGATCGACCACGGCGCGCAAGCTGCGCCCCACCAGCCGTTGAATTTCCTGAGTGCGGCCAGATTGCTTGCCAGCCGACGATTCGCGCCGCATGCGCTCACCCGTGGCGCGCGGCAGCATGCCGTATTCAGCTGTCACCCAGCCCTTGCCCAGCCCCTTCAGCCACGGCGGCACACGCTCCTCGAGCGAGGCGGTGCATAGCACATGAGTGTCGCCGAAGCGCACCATGCACGAGCCTTCCGCATGTTTGGCAAAGCCGCGCTCGAAACGAACTTCGCGCAATTGGTCAGGCCTTCGCCCCGATGGACGCATGTTGTCTTCCTTTCATGATTTGCGGGGCCTTCTAGACCCGCAATTGACCAACGCCAACTTGATTTCTACATTGGGTCCCATGAGCATGATCCCGCCCAAGCCGTTTCTTGACGAAAAGCTCTCCGGAGTAGCAGGCCTCGACCAGCGTTCGCGCGAGATTTTCCGGCGGCTTGTCGACACCTACCTGGAAACCGGCGAACCTGTCGGCTCGCGCACCATCTCGCGCATTCTGCCGTCCAATCTGTCGCCAGCCTCGGTGCGCAACACCATGATGGATTTGGAAGAAGCAGGCCTCATCTTTTCGCCCCACGCCAGTGCCGGTCGCATTCCCACTGAGCAGGGTCTGCGTTTCTTCGTCGATGCCCTGATGGAAGTGGGCTCGATGAGTACCGATGAACGCGCCCGCATCGATGCCCAGGTGGCGGCCTCCAACCGGCCCCGGCGCATCGAGGATGTGCTGGGCGAGGCGACTACCCTGCTGTCGGGCCTCTCCCATTGTGCCGGTGTGGTCATGGCCCCCAAAATGAACGCGCGCCTCAAGCACATCGAGTTCGTTAATCTCGCACCCGGCCGCGCCCTGGTTATTCTGGTGGGCGAAGATGGCGGTGTCGAAAACCGGGTGATCGATGTGCCCCAGGGCTTGCCGCCGGCCATCTTCATCAAGGCCACCAATTATCTCTCCACCCGCTTCCAGGGCAAGACCATCGACGAAGTGCAACGCTTCGTGCGTGATGAAATGGAAAGCCTGAGGCGCGAGCTTGATGATGTCTCGGCTCGCGTCGTCGAGGCAGGCATTGGCGTGTGGTCGGGGGCTGGTGATGCCGATGCCAAGACACTGATTGTCAAGGGCCAGGCCAATCTCATCGAGAACACCACCGCCGCCAACGATCTCGAGCGCATGCGCCGGTTGTTTGATGACATCGAGAACAAAAAGGAACTGGTGCAGTTGCTGGGTGCAGCCGAAGGGGGCGAGGGGGTGCGTATCTTCATCGGCTCGGAAAATCGCCTGTTTTCCCTGTCGGGCTCCTCCCTGATTGTCGCACCCTACAAGAACAGCGAGGAGAAAATCGTCGGCGTTCTCGGTATTATTGGCCCCACCCGGATGAATTATGCCCGCATTATTCCCATGGTCGACTACACCGCAAAAGTGCTGGGCCGCCTGATCACTTGATTTTTGGCCGCCGTCAGCCGATATGGCGGGCATTCCTGAGCTTTTTGGAGTTGCGAGCGTGAGCATGGCTGACGAGACCGAGATACCTGACTATTTCGATACCGAAATAGAAAGCCCGATGGCCGAACCGCCGGCAGACCCGCGCGATGAGGAAATCATGGCATTGAAAGAAGAGGTGGCAGCGCTGAAAGACCGCATGCTGCGCTTTGCCGCCGAAATGGATAATACCCGCAAGAGGTTGGAGCGTGAAAGGGCCGAAGCCGCCCTTTATGCCGCCACCAATTTCGCCAAGGACATGCTGAGCGTTACCGACAATTTGGGTCGCGCCTTGGCCGCCGTTTCGGAGAAGGAGCGCGCCGCCGCCGATCTCGTTACCAAGAACCTGCTGGCCGGTGTCGAGGTGGTGGAGCGCGAAGTCCTCAATAGTTTCCAGCGCCACGGCATCCGCAAGCTTGATACCGTGGGCGAGAAATTCGATCCCAACATGCACCAGGCCTTGTTCGAAGTACCAACCAGCGAGCACCCCCCCGGCACCGTCGTACAGGAAGTCCAATCCGGCTTTGCCATCGGTGACCGCTGCCTGAGACCCGCCATGGTCGGCGTCGCCAAGGCCGAGGACTGAGGCGCGCTCCCCACAATTGTCATCCCCGCACGTGTTGCGGGGACCCATGCTGCATCAATTTCCGGCGTTCGAACAAGTTGGCAAATGGGTCGCCGGAATAAATCCGGCGATTACAAATTGGGGATAAGCGGGCGCAGACCAAATCGCTACTTTGCCACCCCCGCCTTGTTGATCGCATCGCCCAGAATAGCCGCGGCACCCTCAAGACCTGATCCCGTCACCACCGTGTTCGGCACCAGCTTGCCCATCAGCGCCACCAGATTGGGCTCGCGCTCTAGCGTGCCAAGTACCTTTTCCAAAGCCTGCAGCATCGCCACCCGGTCCTGCCCCAGCACATTGGCCTGGGCCAACTGGCCCTTGGCGATCTCCTCGAGATACTGCCGTTCAGCCCGGCCCAGGGCAGCGCGCTCGGCTTCACGCTGATTGGCCACCTGCACGGCGATTTGCGCCTCGACCAGCCTCGGCTGCTCGTTCGCCGTGGCGCGGGCCTGCTCGGTTTCGATGCGCTGCTTCTGCGCCTCGGTCTCGCGCTTGTAGGCCTGGCCCAATTGGTCGGCCAGTTGCTGGCGTAGCCTCGCAATCAGGATTTCCGGCGGAATGGCCGACTTGCCGAGACGGATCTCCTTGATTTCGACGCCGGCCTTGCGCGCTTCGATCGTGACTTTCTCTTTGATCCTGCTCTCGATCGCTTCACGGTTTTCGATGAAGTCCAGAACCCGCGTGGGGCGCTCCTCATAGCCGACGATTTTATCGCCTTCCTTTCTTGGCACGAGGATATTCGAACCGGCCACATTACGCACGATCGAGCGGATTGAAGGTGTCAGGATGTTGTGTTCGATTTCCTTGATGCCACCGACGGCTCCCAGAACGATGGGGGCGTTCTCCGGCGACACCTGTGCCACGATGCGCAGGTCTTGTTGGATTTCCCAGCCTTCCACCTGGACGGCGATCGCCTTGTCCACCGCAGTCGGCGGTAACGGCTCATCGGAGGCGCGCTCGGTCTGTTTGATGTTGCCTTGCTGGTCAATCGAAAGGTCTATGATGCGGTTGCGATAGCCGCCTTTGTATTCCCAGGTTTGGACACGGGTGTCGACCAGGGTCACGTCATAGGCATGGCGGTTGAGGTAATAGGCACCGGGCAGCTTCGGCTCCTTCCACAACCCGATACAGCCTTCGGACACCAGTGGCACCGCAAGCGCATCGGCATCGTGCTGGGCCTGGCTCACCAGTACCATCTCCGCCTTGCAGTTCCGTCCCGGCTGCTGAACGTTGGATTTGACCACGCCGACCTGTCCGGTCGGGATAATGGTTGCGGCGGTGTCCTGATCGACGCGTATATCGAAAAGATAACGGTTGAGGCGGTACGAACCCGGTTTCAAAACGGTTTCCTGCGGTCCCCGAAAGCCACCCTGTTCGATAAATATCTGGGCCTCGAGCATGGTGGCAAGCTTGTCATCGGGAATGACCGGCGCGATGAACATGCCCTCCGGCATCGGCGCGCCGTCGAGGGTGGTGATCTGGCCGTAATAGCCTTCCGGCACCTGCACCACATCGACCGGTTCCACTTCGTAGAGAACATTCAGTAGCGGGCGGAAATGAAAGCCCGGTCCGAGGATTTCCGCCTGTGGTCCTTTCTGGCCGGGCAACGCGACGATGCGGCCCGGCGGCAGATCGTCGCCGTAGATACGATTCAATTGGCCCACTTTGCCGGTACTGATAAAAATGAAGGAGGTAGAAGCCAGGAACAGGAGGCCCACCAGCACCAGCAGAACGCCGACGACCGGACTGCCAAGCAGGGAGATCGCAATCGCCGCCTGGATCTGCGGTCCACCGGTGGCTGGCTGGCGTCGCCGCGTGAAAATCAGCAGGCCAATGAGGATGAGAATAATTCCAATGAAAACGGTCCACATGCTTGCCTCCTTGTCAGCCCGGCTGATGTCAAGCCTTACGGCGGGTTCAGACTACATGAAACTCACGGCCTGGTCACTCGCCTCAGCGTCAGGTTGATGCGCCCGCCGTCCTTGAGCAGTTTCGAAGTGCCGGAATAAACCCGGTCGATGCCATGGTAACAGAGGCGCGACGCCCCGCCCATCACCACGACATCACCCGACGAGAGTTTCAGCGTTTCGGTCTTGCCGCCGCGCTCTGTGCCGCCGATGCGGAACACCGCCGTATCGCCCAGCGAGATCGAAACGACGGGGGCCGCGAAATCTTCTTCGTCGGCGTCCTGATGCAGCCCCATCTTGGCGCCCTCGCGGTAAACATTAACCAGACAGGCCTCGGGCAAATGCGGATAGCCGGAAACCTTTTTCCACAGGTCCACAGCCATTTCCGGCATCGCCGCCCAAGGTTTCCCCGTAGCGGGGTGCATGGCCTGATAGCGATATCCCGTCCGGTCCGATACCCACCCCAATGTCCCCAGATTGGTCATCTTCACCGAGAACGGCCTGCCGGTGCGCGGCATCACCGGCGTAAACAGCGGCGCCGCGGTAACCGCCCCCCGCAGGTGTTCGACCAGCAGGCGCTGGGCCTCGCCATCGAGATGGCCGGGGCAGTATTTGAGACCAGAAATCATACCCGATCTGTCATTGCCGGACTTGTTCAAGCAACCCATTTTCGGCATACTTCATATCAGGAGCAACCACGGGTCGCCGGAATGAATCCGGCGATAACAGATGGTGGAAGTGACTCGCATGAAATCTTGCAAACTGATCCGCAACGGGGGTGAAACCTATCATGGCAAGCAGGGTTTCGACTATTTCGCCGGTATTTCCCGGGAATCGAGCGAGTCCGATGCCATCTGCATGCATCTGCTGACCATCCCACCGGGGACATCGGCAAAGCCCCACTACCACGCCAACCACGAAACGGCAATCTTTGTGCTGGAGGGCTACTCGGAGATGCGCCACGGCCCCCATCTGGAGTACATGATGAAGATCAATGCCGGGGATTACGTCTATATCCCCGCCGGCGTGCCGCACCAGCCCTATAACCCGACGGACAAGCCGGTCCGGGCGGTCATTGCCCGCACCGACCCCAATGAGCAGGAAAGCGTCGTCTTGCTCGACTGACGGCGGCCAAAATTCCCCGCCGATCCCCGCTTGATAGGCAAATCGCTTCTCCCTATATAGCCCTTTGAGCGTCCCAGCCCCTTGGGAATCATGGGGTGCCGGACCATATGTCAATCAGGAGGCAAGCCCCCCGATGGGGTAACGGAAGCGCCTCGCACGGGCTTCCCACCGGCACGCCTGCCAAGAGGAGAAGATATAATGGCTAAAGTTATCGGCATCGATCTCGGCACTACCAATTCCTGCGTCGCGGTGATGGAGGGCAAAGCTCCCAAGGTCATCGAAAACGCCGAAGGTGCCCGCACCACCCCCTCGATTGTCGCCTTCAACACCGATGGTGAAACCCTTGTGGGCCAGCCCGCCAAACGTCAGGGTGTGACCAACCCCGAGAACACCTTTTTCGCCATCAAGCGTTTGATTGGCCGCCGCATGGATGATCCCATGGTGGCCAAGGACAAGAAGCTGGTGCCCTACAATATCGTCAAGGCCGACAATGGCGATGCTTGGGTTGATTCGCGGGGCAAGAAATAGTCCCCCTCGCAGATTTCCGCCTTCACGCTTACCAAGATGAAGGAAACCGCCGAACGTTATCTGGGCGAACCTGTGACCCAGGCGGTGATCACGGTTCCTGCTTATTTCAATGACAGCCAGCGCCAGGCCACCAAGGATGCCGGCCGCATCGCCGGCCTCGAAGTCCTGCGCATCATCAACGAGCCCACGGCGGCGGCCTTGGCCTATGGCCTCGACAAGAAGCAAGCCGGCACCATCGCGGTCTATGACCTTGGCGGCGGCACCTTCGATGTATCCATTCTCGAAATCGGCGACGGCGTCTTCGAAGTGAAGTCGACCAATGGCGACACCTTCCTCGGTGGCGAAGACTTCGACATGCGCATCGTCGATTATCTCGCCGATGAATTCAAGAAAGAGAATGGCATCGATTTGCGCAAGGACAAGCTGGCCCTCCAGCGCCTGCGAGAAGCCGCCGAAAAGGCTAAGATCGAATTGTCATCCTTGACCCAGACTGAAATCAACTTGCCCTTCATCACCGCCGATGCCTCTGGCCCCAAGCATCTCACCCTGAAGCTCACCCGCGCCAAGCTCGAAGCTTTGGTCGATGATCTCATTCAGAAGACCGTCGAGCCCTGCCGTG
The DNA here is from genome assembly GCA_031364405.1 of Hyphomicrobiales bacterium. Classification (GTDB taxonomy): domain Bacteria; phylum Pseudomonadota; class Alphaproteobacteria; order Rhizobiales; family Aestuariivirgaceae; genus Aestuariivirga. Next base: position 18,474 of record JANLWG010000334.1, on the reverse strand, counting down.
CGGCGCTGAAGGATGCCGGCGTCACCGCTGGCCAGATCGACGAGGTGGTTCTCGTCGGCGGCATGACGCGCATGCCCAAGGTCATCGAGATCGTCAAGCAGTTCTTCGGCAAGGAGCCCCATAAGGGGGTGAACCCCGATGAAGTCGTGGCCATTGGTGCGGCGATCCAGGCCGGCGTCCTCCAGGGCGAAGTCAAGGACGTGCTGCTCCTTGATGTGACCCCCTTGTCGCTCGGCATTGAGACCCTCGGTGGCGTGTTCACCCGCTTGATCGATCGCAACACTACGATCCCCACCAAGAAATCCCAGGTGTTCTCCACCGCTGACGACAATCAGACGGCGGTCACCATCCGGGTGTTCCAGGGCGAGCGTGAGATGGCGTCCGACAACAAGATGCTTGGTCAGTTCGATTTGATGGGCATTCCGTCAGCACCGCGCGGCGTGCCCCAGGTCGAAGTAACTTTCGATATCGACGCCAACGGCATCGTCAATGTCTCGGCCAAGGACAAGGCCACCAACAAGGAGCAGCAGATCCGCATCCAGGCTTCTGGCGGTCTCTCCGACAAGGAAATCGACAAGATGGTCAAGGAGGCGGAAGCCAATGCCGCTGACGACAAGAAGCGCCGCGACATGGTGGAAGCCAAGAACCACGCCGAAGCCCTCATCCATTCGACCACCAAATCGCTGACCGAATTCAGCGACAAGGTCTCGAGCGCCGACAAGTCGGCGATCGAGGCTGCCATCGCCGATCTCAAATCGGCAATGGAGGCGGACGATGCCGAAGACATCAAGGCCAAGACCAATACCCTGGCCCAGGCTGCGATGAAACTTGGTGAAGCCATCTACAAGCAGCAGAACGCTGGTGGTGATGCCGGTGCCGATGGTGGCAGTGCTTCCGCCACCAGCGACGACGACGTGCTCGACGCCGACTTCACCGAAGTGGACGACGACAAGAAGGCGTAACGCAACAAGTGTGTGGACCCCCGTCCTTGTGGCTAACGCTTAGAGGACGGGGTCTGTTATAGGCGTATCGTCAATTCCGCCTTCCGGTGAAAACAATCCATGGCCAAGCGCGATTTTTACGAGATTCTGGGCGTCAGCAAATCCGCTGATGAAAAGGAGCTCAAGGCCGCCTACCGCAATCTGGCCAAGAAACTCCACCCCGATGCCAATCCGGGTGACAAAACGGCTGAGCATAAATTCAAGGAAATCAGTGAAGCTTACGATATCCTGAAAGACCCGCAGAAGAAGGCGGCCTACGACCGTTTTGGCCATCAGGCCTTTGACGGCGGCGGCCGTGGCCCGGCGCAAGGCGGGGCCGGCTTTGGTCCTGAATTCAATTCCTCGATGTCGGATATTTTCGAAGACCTGTTCGGCGATTTCATGGGTGGACAGGGCCAGCGCGGGCAAGCCGCCGGCCGTCGCCGTGGCCGCGGCGGCAGCGGTGCCGCACGCGGTGCTGATCTGCGCTACAACATGGAAATCTCGCTGACTGAAGCCTACAGCGGCAAGACCGCGCAAATCCGTGTGCCCGCGTCAGTGTCGTGCGATGCCTGCTCGGGTTCGGGTGCCAACGCTGGCTCGACGCCGAAGGCCTGCGGCACCTGCAACGGCCAGGGCGCGGTTCGCTCGCAATCGGGTTTCTTCACGGTCGAGCGCACCTGTCCCACCTGCCAGGGCCGTGGCCAGGTTATCTCCGACCCGTGCCACAGTTGCGGTGGCCAGGGCCGCGTCACCAGGGAGCGCACCCTCTCGGTCAATATTCCCGCAGGCGTCGAAGATGGCACCCGCATCCGTCTCGCCAGCGAGGGCGAGGCGGGACTGCGCGGTGGTCCGGCGGGCGATCTCTATATTTTCCTGTCGGTCCGCATCCACGAATTCTTCCAGCGCGATGGCGCCGATCTCTTCTGCAAGGTGCCGGTCGCGATGACCGTCGCCGCCATGGGTGGCGAAATCGAAGTGCCGACCATCGACGGCAAGAAAGCCCGTGTCACCATCCCCGAGGGCTCGCAGACCGGCAAGCAGTTCCGCCTGAAAGCCAAGGGTATGCCAGTGCTGCGCTCGTCCCAGTCGGGCGACATGTACATCCAGATCGCCGTTGAAACCCCGGTCAACCTCACCCGCCGCCAGCGCGAACTCTTGAAGGAATACGAAAAAGAAGCCCGCAACAATTCCCCCGAGTCCGAAGGCTTCTTCGCCAAGGCCAAAGCCTTCTGGGACGGCTTCGGCGGCTAGGTGTGCGGGACCGGCAGCACATCCATCAAGATCTCCTAGGCTTGGTTGACATGCAGAGATTTTCGTGGCGCAGGTCGTTGACTTCATTGCCTGTCGCAGCCCGCGCTGTATCACCAGCAAACCGCCGTTTCCCGGCCTCAAGGAACTCTTCCGGCCGGCTGTACTACAGGCGCTCGGCGATTCCCTTGCGTCTGCACGGTTCAGTGATGCTGTATTCGCCGGGCAGGCTATCCAGCACGATCGTGATATTTTCCTCGGCAGAATATTGTTGGCGTATCGCCCGCCGGACGTCTTTCACAGCCTGCTCGAACGGTATCTTGTTGGTCGCGGATTTCTCTCTTATCTCAGCTTCTCCCAAGCTTACGATGAACCAGAAACCTTCGGTTCCTCAAGCAACTTATGTCACTGTATCTAAACCTGAGTTTGTCGGAGAGTGGATGGTGGCGGACGCAGTCTGTGACGAACCCGTCTCGGGGCCATTTTCCCTGGTAACAGGGAAAATACAGGGAATTTTTGGAAATTTCAGGCCCATTGCTGCCAAGTGCGCTCGATTTCAAGCCAATTATCAATGGCTTGGGTCAAAATTCCCTGATTCAGATAACAGGGTATTTGAAAGTGCATAACAGGGACTGTTTTGTCCAGAACAGGCAAATTCTTGGCGGAAACAGGCAAACTCGAAGTGGCACTTGTTGTCGACCGATTCCGCACTCGTGAGTCTGAAGGCAGATATCACTTGCGCGTCTGAACCCTGCTCAGCAACTTTCAATCCGCTGTCACGTCAAATCCAGCCCTGGGAAAATGGATATTGATTTCACCGACCCTGGCGTGTTCCGATCGTATCACGATCTCCTGCGCATCGGCAGCCACAAGTTGGCCTCGCACAGCGTCGCGGCCCGTATCATCCGCTCGCACTGATACAATGGAGCCGGCCTTTAGACCCGAAGGATCATGATCACCAATTGCCAGCGGCATTTCGGGCCGCGTCTCGCGGGCAATCTTCAGCGCCTCCTCCGCACTCATCTCGGTGGGCGTCCCATGGCCCAGTGCCGCCACGCGCGACGCCCATGCACGCAACCCTTCATAGGGCAGCCGTGCCACAGCTTCATCTCCGCCTTGCGTGTGCAGCACCCAAAAGGTCGAATAGGCCGCAAGATCTGCGACACTGACGGAGTCTCCGAGGATGAAGGGTCGACCATCCGACAGCATGTCGGCAAGCCAGTCGAGATGGGCTGCCCCTTGTTGAATGTGACGATGGAGGAGCGGTTTCACATCCTTAGGCGCAAGTGGAAAACCGAAGGCCTTGCGTTCTGCCACAAAATCGGGGGGAATCCGCTCCCCCAGCGTGTCGGCGAGAACGCCAAGAGCATTCCAGAACAGCGACTTGTCCACCCACCAAGCGAGTGCGGTGGAGAGGCCTCTGCTACCTCCTGGATAGAGTGTCGGCTCAGGATATAGCGCCTCGATCTTGCGCAGGATCAGCAGCGTGTCGCAGTAAATGTCCGCGCCGATCTGCAAAACGGGCGTTCGCCGGTATCCGCCGGTCAGCGGCATGAGATCGGGCTTCGGCATCATGGGCGGAATCGAGACGGAGCGCCATGTCAGCCGCTTCAGGCCAAAGGCGAGCCGCACCCGCTCGGAGAATACCGATATGGCGTAGTGGTGCAGGATGATGTCTGTCATCGACGCTGTCCCAATTTACTGTCGGATCGAATCACTCGCCGCTCAGCCTGATCGGCCGTCCCGCCGAATGCGCGTCGGCAGCAGCGACAATCGCATCGGCATCGATGCCGAAATGCCGGTAGAGATCGGGGATCGTGCCGGTCTGGCCGAAATGCTCGACGCCCAGCGGCACCACGCGGTGCCCGGCCACCGAGCCGAGCCAGGCCAGCGTCAGCGGGTGGCCGTCGCAGACCGTAATGATCGGACAATGCGGCGGCAGCCCGTCCAGCAAACTGTCGACATGTGACCCTGCGAGGTCCTGTCCCCGCCGCCTGGCGCGGCGCGAGGCGCTCCAGCCTGCATTCAGACGATCCGACGACGTCACCGCCAACACGCCAACATCGCGCCGGTCATTGCCGATGCGCCCCGCCGCTTCGATGGCCTCGGGTCCAAGGCAGCCTTGATAAGCGATGACGACGTCTGGATTGGGCCCCGGCTTCCGCAGCCAATATCCGCCATCAATGACGCCTTTGCGGAACCCGTCGTCATTACGCTGCAGAAGCTGTTCTAGTGGCCGCGTCGACAGGCGCAGATAGACCGAGCCGCCGGTTTCCTCGCGCAGCCACGACTTTTCCTTTTCAGGCCCCTTGCTGCCGCGCTGCATGTAGTCGAAAGCCCAGAACAGGATCGTTGCCAGCTCATCGGCCCAGCAGGGCTCGAAACTCGCCAGCCCATCTTGGGCGATTCCGATCAGCGGCGTGTTGATCGACTGGTGTGCGCCGCCCTCGGGCGCGAGCGTCACGCCCGAGGGCGTGCCTGCGATGATGAAGCGGGCATCTTGATAGCAGGCATAGTTCAGCGCATCGAGGCCGCGGACGACGAAAGGATCATAAACGGTGCCGATGGGAATAAGCCGCTCGCCAAACATGCTGTGCGACAGGCCAAGTGCGCCGAGCAGCAGGAACAGGTTCATCTCGGCGATGCCAAGTTCGATATGCTGGCCTTGCGGAGAGAAGGCCCACTTCTGGGTGGACGGAATATTGTGTTCACGGAAGGCATCGCCGCGCGACACACGCCCGAAAAGGCCGCGCCTGTTCACCCATCCGCCCAGATTTGTTGAAACAGTCACATCCGGCGCGGTCGTGACGAGGCGATCAGCCAGCGGTCCGCCCTGCCGCGCTATCTCGTCGAGAAGTTTGCCAAAGGCGGCTTGGGTCGAGATTACCTTGTCGGGCAGGTGGATTTGCGCCGGAACCGGGATCTTCGCACTCGTCTTGCCGCGCATGCCTCTGGAAAAGAACGGCGCGGCTTCAATCAACGCCCGCATTGCATCTTCGTTACGCACGGCACAGAATGGTTCCCATTCCACGCCCTGAACCACACCGAGTTCTTCCTGAAGCTGAGCGATCTGTGCGCCAGTCATGAGGCCGGCATGGTTGTCCTTGTGGCCGGCCAGCGGCGTGTTCTTGCCCTTGATCGTATAAGCAAGGAAAAGCGTGGGGCGGTCATCCGTCACGCTTGCGAAGGCGTCGAGGAGCGTTCCCATGCAATGCCCACCCAGATCGGTCATGGCATTGGCGAGTGTTTCATCCTCAAGATCGCGTATGATCGTCAGAACGTCTGTGTCGCCTGAGAAGTCGGCGGCAAGCCGGGCGCGCCAGGCTGCTCCCCCCTGAAAGGTCAGCGCCGAAAAAACCACATTGGGGCAGGAATCGATCCATGCCTTCAGCCGCAAACCTCCAGCCCTGGCGAAGAGCTGCTGCTGCAGCACGCCATGTTTCAGCGTCACCACGTTCCAGCCGAAGGCTACGAAGATCGCTTCGATCCTGGCCCACAGCCCCTCATGGACCACGCCATCAAGCGATTGCCGGTTATAATCAATGATCCACCAGCAATTCCGAAGCCCGTGTTTCCAGCCTTCCTGCAGGCACTCGAAGATGTTGCCTTCGTCGAGTTCGGCGTCGCCGACCAACGCGATCATGCGCCCCGGTGAACTGGCCTTCGACCAGGCTTTTTCGGCGATGTAGTCCTGGACCATCGATGCGAAAGCCGTAATGCCAACGCCGAGACCCACAGAACCCGTCGAGAAGTCGACGTCATCAACATCCTTGGTGCGCGACGGGTATGACTGAGCGCCGCCAAAGCCGCGGAAATTCTCCAGATTGCCGCGCGTCTGCTGCCCGGCAAGATACTGGATCGCGTGGAAGATGGGCGACGCATGCGGCTTCACCGCAACGCGATCCTCAGGTCGCAGAACATGAAAATACAGGGCTGTCATGATGGTGGCGAGCGAGGCCGAACTTGCCTGATGGCCGCCAACCTTGACGTCTCCGTCAATCTTTGGCCGCAGCTGGTTGGCATGATGGATGGTCCAGCAAGCGGTCCAGAGAACCTGCCGTTCGATCTCCCGCAGTGCTTCGATATTCGCGGACATGCGACGCCAGACTTACCCTCTGCAATATTATATTAGTAGATGTTCCAAATGTTATCCAACCCAGACAATGACTGTCTGCCAAGAATAGCGTCCTTACAGCTCTCGATCTCACATTGCGAACAATTGCTGACGAAAGCCTACCGGCACTCTGCGGGCTTGTGGACGGTCAAGCTATCGTAGCAATGATGATGTCGCGGGTATCCACGCGTTGAAACCCATGTCGGGCACGCAAGAAATCGACCGTTATTGATCGACTGAACCTGGGTTGGCCTGTGGCACATGCGGGTTGTCTGGGTCTTCGGCATGAGTTGCCAGCTCCCCTCTGGGAGCGCTGGGCTCGCCTTCGGGTCCATAGAGTACTGCATGCAGGCCCCAATAGCCTGTCGCAAAAAGTGCAAGGGCAATGGCTACGCCCGCCGGTACCATCGCGATATGCCGCCTCACCGCTGGCAAGAAATGGACTTCGCGTTCGGGGTCGGCGGCAATCAGCACGATGATCGCCATGATCAGTGCATGGCCTATGAGATCCACGCGGCCAAAGGGATAGACCGCCGCGATGAAGATCAATAGCAAGGCCAGCGCCGAGAGCCGCCGCACCAGTGGCGTCCACAGCAGCCCGAAACCCATCGTGAATTCGGCCACTCCAGCCATTGGAATGAACACGTCGCGCGGCAGGCCGAAGGTCAGGAAAGGCCGTTCCTCGACCAGCGGATAGAACCATTCCGGATAGGCGAATTTCTCGAGGCTCGACCACATCAGCGCAACTGCCACGGCCCAACGCAGCACCTCGAAGCGGTGGCGCCGCCAATCTTCAGAGTTGCTGGCGGCCAGCACAAGATAACCAGCCACGCCGACGCCAAGCGCCAAATAGTCGAGAAGATGAAACACGTCATAGTCGCGCAGCGCCAAAACCCACAAGCCGATGATGCCGATGGCCGCCAGCGGCATCGTCCGCCGCCAGAACACGAAGACGGCGATCAGCAGCTGCGTCCACGACACCCATTCCGCCGGCGTCTTGAGATCGGGCGTCAAGTAAACGCCACCTACTGCGAAGACCGCGATGAAGAACCCCGCGATGACCGAGCGCATGAAATCATCCGCGCGGTTCCAGAGAGGTGCCGTAGCCCGATCCATCGCCAGCAGCGCCGCCTTCCCGGGGACTGAGATCTCGACAAGGCGGGTGGTGATGAAGAAGACGAGAACGAGCGCGATGCCGATCCAGAACCAGTGATTGCCAAGCGTCGCGGAAACCGGCTGCGGCGCAGCCCCGACGATATAAGGCGCAAACCATTTGACGTGAGCTTCTGCCGAAGTGGTAACGAACGTCGTGGCGATACCGGCTGCCATACCCGTCATTCCGACGAACCGCAAACTTTCCATTCTTCTCACAACCGTGGACCCTGTATCGTGTCAAGTATCGATTGCCGTAGCGGGAATGTATGGTTTGGGTTTTCGCGCCTCAGCGCGTCGTTCCGTTCTGTGCAGATGGAATTGAAGAAACTACACAGGTAGAACAACGACCAATACGAGGTTGTTATCTGCACGAAGTGAGGCAATTGTGGCACCCATTATTTCTGCAACGGCGCAGACCAAGCGGCAAGTCTTTCAGATGATTGACCAGCAGGCGAGCGAGTTGCTCCGCTTCCTGCAGCAGTATGTGGAACACAAATCGGTCAATCCGGGACGGGGCACGCCAGAGGACCCAGGTGAAGAGGAGAGCTGCCAGGGCTGGTTGGCTGGTGAACTTGAACGCATGGGCTGTTTCGACAAGATCGATTTGTGGGCCGATGTGCCGGGTCGGCCCAATCTTGCAGCCGTCATTTCCGGCCGTTCGGGTCAAGCGGGCCTGATGTTCAACGGTCACACCGATACCGTCGAGGTGACGCCGACCCAAAGGCAGAATTGGATTGGCGACCCGTGGAGCGGCGAAACCCGCGACGGCAAACTCTATGGCCGCGGCTCCACCGACATGAAGAGCGGCAACACCGCCTTTCTGTGGGCCGCCAAGGTGCTTCGTGAGACGGGCGTACCGTTCCGTGATGACCTGATCCTGACATTCAGCATCGGCGAGGAGACGGGCGAAGCCGATATTGGGCCGCTCAGCGTATTGCGCCGCGGTTATAGGGCACCCTTCGTCGTCAATGCCGAACCCACAAACCTGCGTGTCTGCCCGGCGACGATGGGGTGGTTCTTCTTCAAGATCACGGTGCTGGGCAAGGGCCTGCATCCCGCCTCGCGCTACGCCGCCGTCTACCCCTCGCACAAACCGCTGCCCCTGCCGGGCATCGACGCCATAGAAAAGCTGCGGAAGATCATGGATGCCCTCACGCAAGTCGAGCGTGATTGGGCACTCTACCAGCGGCACATGTTCATGCCGCCGGGTGGAATGAATATGTGTCCCGTCTATATCAATGGCGGCAATCTCCGCGCTTCTATGCCTGAGCAATGCGAGGTCGTTTATGCCGTCGTCTATAACCCAGGTCTGCGCAGCGAGGAGGTTGTGCGGCAGATCCGTGCCGGGATTGACGGGGTCGTCGCATCCGACACCTGGCTGCGCGAACACCCGCCCATGATCGAGGTGCCGGTCATTCATCAGGTGCTTGAACCAGTGAACCTTCCACTTAAACACCCGGCAGTACAGAAGCTGGCGGCGGCCTACCGCGATGCCTTGGGTATCGACCCCGAATTCGGCAGCTTGCCGGGGCCTTGCGATGCCAACATCATGAGTGAGGCCGGCGTGACAACCATCATCTTTGGTCCAGGCGACTTGGCGATGAACGCGCATGGGGCCAATGAATATGTGCCGGTGCAGCACGTCATCGACGCATGTAAGGTCTATGCTAGTCTCATGTTGGACTGCTGTGGGGAAATGCCGGAAAATGAGTGAATTGAATATCGATTATGGAAAAGAGCGCATCGCCGACGCAGAATTTGCTGAACGCCTTGCGGGCGTCCAGCGGAGGCTGGGGGAGGAAGGGCTGAGCGTTGGTCTGGCCTATGCCACGGAGCATATGCCGGGCGATGTCCAGTATCTGACAGGCTATGACCCGCATCTTGAGAACGTAGCGCTCCTGGTGTTGCCACAACAGCTCGTGGTCCTTGGCGGCGCCGAGGGTGAGAAGATGTTCGAGGACATGGGGCGGGCAGGCATATGGCGCAATCTCTCCCTGTTCGAGATCCCGTTCCAGGATTACGGCGGACTGCGTTTTCATACGCTCCCTGAAATCCTGCAGGAATTCCTCAACGAGATCCCCGCCGAGATCGGGCTGCTGTCTGCCTCCAACGTGCTGTCGCAGGAAATCGTGGCCATGGCTCAGAAGGCCGGCAGCGGTCGCCAGGTCCGGTTGCGCGATGTCAGCCGCATCATGGCGGACGCGCGATATAACAAGAGCCCCGCAGAACTCCAGATGTACCGGATTGCAAGCTTGATTGCCACGGAGGCGATGCGGGCGATGCTGGAGACTGTCGCGCCCGGCAAACGCGAGCTTGAAGTGGCGGCAGCGGGCGATGCCGTCTGCAAGAAGCTCGGCGCTTATGGCTATGGCTATGAGACGATGGTCTGCTCCGGCCCGCGCATCAATACGATCATCGGGCGATCCATGAACCGGGTCATCCAGAAGGGCGATCTGGTCATGCTGGGAGTGAGTCCGCGCTTTGAAGGATACACCTCTGCCCTGGGACGAACGGTTGTTGCTGGCGGTGCAACAGCCGAACAGGCGGCGTTCCTCGATCATGGCATTCATGCGCATGAGCTTGCCATCGACCAGTTGCTGGCCGGCAGACCGGCACGCGACGTCGATCTCGCGGCGCGGGGTTATCTCAACAGCGTCGGGTTGGGCGAGTATCACACCTACGGCGTCGGCCATGGCATCGGATTCACTGAATGTCTGGAAGAGAAAACGGCAACGAAAAGTAGCGACTATGACCTCCCGGCCGGGATCGCCATGATGATCGACGTCGGACTCTTTGGCCACCCTCTCTACTACGGGGCAAGGCATGAGGATCCCTATCTGATCTCACACTCCGGCAAAACCGAGAGGCTGACGAATCTGCCGATGAAGGTTTATTCCTAGCGGCCGCAAGGCCTGGCCTGGCCGGTGTCGACATCTCGACCCTGTCACGGGCGTAGTGTTGTGCCGGATGTCATCGACCGCCACCGCTGAACGGCGAACATTGCCTCAGGCGTATCGCAAGTGAAATGATGGCAGTGCCCATCGATTTCTTTCAGGAGATAACATGAACTCCAGTGTTTCCACGAACCTTGACCGTGTCATCAAGGAACTGCCGAACCGTTTCCCTGGACCCGGCGGCGCCGTCGCCGTTGTGAAGGATGGAATTGCCATCGTGCGCCACGCCTGGGGCTATGCTGACCTCGAGCGGCCCACGCCCTACACGGTTACAACCCCGGCACCAATCTGCTCCATCACCAAGCAATTCACATGCGCTGCCTTGTTAGCTGTCTGCCCTGATCCCTCAGAACTCGACGGCGCCGTTGCAGTTCAGCTGCCTCGGCTCTCCGGCGCTCGGCCCACGACCATCGATCTTGCCAACAATCAGTCCGGCCTGCGCGACTACTGGGCGCTCACCGTTCTCTGTGGAGCCATGCCCGAAGGCGACTTTCGGCCAGCCGACGCGATAACCCTTCTGGGCCTGACGCGCAGCCTGCATTTTGCGCCCGGCACGGCTTATTCCTATTCCAATGGCAATTTCCGCATTCTGGCGGCGGCAATCGAACAGAAGGCCTCGCGCCCATTCGGTGAACTCCTCATCGAGCGCATTGTGCGGCCTGCGGGCATGGAGGGAGCCGTGTTCGCCGCCGAGACCGGAGACCTGCCCGGCGGCGCCGTGGGCTATGAAGGAACTCGGGCGACGGGCTGGCGGCCCGGCATCAATCGCATTCACTGGACGGGCGACGCGGGGCTTTGCGCTTCGATTGACGACATGATCGCCTGGGAACGTTTCATTGACAGGACACGGGAGGATTCGGATGGCATTTATGCCAGACTGTCTCGGCCTGTTGCGTTCAAGGACGGCTCGCCTGCTGCCTATGGGCTCGGTCTGGTGCGCAAGACGCTCTGGGGACGTGCCATGAGTGGCCATGGCGGTGCGATCCGCGGCTGGCGGATGCAGCGCTTCTGGGTTCCTTCCGAGCGCCTGTCTGTCGCGATTGCTTTCAATCATGAGAGCGACAGCCAGGCTGCAGCCATGCAGGTTTTGGCCGGAGCGTTGGGGGAAAGTGATGCACAAGCTGCTTCAGATGCCTCTATGGCGGCGAATTTCGCGGGAACCTGGCTCGATGCGGAGAACGGCCTTCTGCTTGATGTGAAGGCAAATGCGGACGGCACGTTGGACGCCACATATGATGGCGGCGCTGAAACGCTCAGCGTCGGCGCGGACGGCGTGGCGCGTAGTCTTGCGATGACGCTCGCACGGGACGGCGAAGCTGTTTGGATAGACCGTCCGGGCGATGCAATTCACAGTCTTGCTCTGACCGTTCCGGACAGGCCCGGAGGCGACATCTCTGGCACCTATCGTTCTCCGGAATTCGAATCGGAGCTTGAAATCGTCAATGCGAACGGCAGCTGGTTCGCCGGTTTCAAGGGTTTCCTCGGAAAGGGTCCGATGATGCCGTTGCTCTCTGCCGGACTGGATGTGTGGCGTCTCGTCTGCCACCGTTCACTCGATGCGCCATCTCCCGGCGACTGGACCGTCCGTGTGCAGCGATCTGCGGGCAACAGGGTTGAAGTGCTCTCGATTGGCTGCTGGCTGGCGCGAAACGTGACATTCGAGCGTTGCGTATAGCCGGCCCGTGTCAGGCGACGAAATGACAATCGGCTTTATGGGTCGATGAAACCGTAACGCTTGGCGGCACCACGGTTCGGCAAATAGCTTGCACGCTGGGGCAACGCGTCTGGAAGCGGCATCCAGGCGGTATGTTGTAGGGGCTCGGGACATCGCCCTGCAACACGGCCTGGCGTTTCCGCTTGGCTGTGCCAAGGCGCGGAACGGCCGCCAGAAGGCTTTGCGTATAGGGATGCCTGGGACTCTCAAAAATCTCCTCCCGGCTGCCGATTTCGACAATCTTGCCGAGATACATGACCGCTACGCGATGCGAAATGTGTCGAACCACTGACAGCTCGTGGGCGATGAAAATCATGGCCAAACCATAGGCCTCGCGCAGGTCGAGGAGTAGATTGAGAACCTGGGCCTGAATGGAAACATCGAGTGCCGCTACTGCTTCATCCAACACCAGCATGCTTGGCTGTACGCTCATGGCGCGGGCAAGACCGACACGCTGGCATTGCCCGCCGCTCAGCGCTTGAGGATAGCGGTTGGCGATTTCCTCCGTTAATCCAACCAGACCCAGCAGCCGTTCGATCTCGACTGGAATATTTGCAGACGGCACAATCCGGTGGAAGCGCAGGGCCTCGCCGATCGTCTGGGCCACCGTCATGCGTGGATTGAGTGAGGAGTACGGGTTTTGAAAAACCATCTGCAGATTGCGATGGAGTTTCTGGCGGGTTGCGGCATCGCCTGTGCTGACGTCTTGCCCGCTGAACTGCACCTCGCCTGCAGACGGCTTGTAGAGTCCAAGAATGGCGCGGCCCAACGTTGTCTTTCCGCTGCCGCTCTCACCGACGAGACCCAGCGTCTCCCTTGGATAGACATCGAGATCAACACCATCCACGGCGCGCGCTGTTATTGCCTTTTTGCCGAGCGCGGCATCGGCGATCGAGCGCCTTTTTGGAAACTCGACGCGAAGGCCGCGGATGGACAGAAGTGGCTCCATCACGGCGCCATCCCGGCGATCTCTTCAGCCTTGATGCAGGCGCTGAAATGGTCCTTCTCCACTTCCCGGAGCACGATCTCGGCGGTGCTGCAGGCAGGCGATGCATAGCTGCACCGCGGCATGAACGGACAGCCCGGCGGCAAGTCCGACAGGCTGGGCGGCTGGCCAGGAATGGGTTCGAGGCGCTGATCCTTGCCGTCAATCCGCGGAATCGACCGCAGCAGTCCGAGACTGTAGGGATGGAGAGGGCGCGCAAAGACTTCCGCCGTCGATGCCAGTTCCATGATGCGGCCTGCATACATCACGGCGATGCGGTCGCAGGTTTCCGCCACTACCGCCATATCGTGTGACACGAGGATAAGTGTGGTGCCGGTGGCTTCCTGCAAATCCATGAGCAATGCCAGAATTTGGTCTTGAATGGTGACGTCAAGGGCGGTGGTGGGTTCATCGGCGAGTATGAGCTTCGGCCCCTCCGCGATCGCCATGGCAATGACGGCGCGTTGCACCATGCCGCCGGACCACTGGTGGGGATATTCTTCGACCCGCATTTCGGGGCTTGGAATCCCCACTCGCTTCAGAAGCGCGACGGCACGCGCCCGCGCCGCGCCCGCGCCGATATCCCGATGAACCCTTTCGCCTTCGGTGATCTGATCGCCAATCGGCCAGACAGGATTCAACGCGTTCATCGGATTCTGGAAGATCATCGCGATGTCGGCACCGCGGATCTTTTGCATCTCCTCCTCCGGCAGGCTGAGAAGGTCCCGGCCGGCAAACTTGATGCGTCCGCTCCTCACGAATGATGGCGGCGACGGCAGGAGCCTCAGAATGCTCCGGCACAGGACTGACTTACCGCTTCCCGATTCGCCGACGATCCCGACCGTCTCGCCATGCCGGACGGTGAGCGAAACGTGGTTGGCAGCTCGGACCACCTTGCTGCCCTGGCGAAATTCTACCACCAGATCCTCGATCTCAAGGATCGGCGGCTTGTCTGTTGTATTCGTCTGCACAACTCGCTGTTCTGTTGCGGGCATCGTCATGCCGAGCTGAGGGTGTGGCGGCGCTCGCCCAACCGCTGGGCAAGGCCATCACCGACAAGGCAGAGCGCGGTACCCGTCACCACGAGCGCAAGGCCCGGCAGAGTGCTGATCCACCAGGCTTCGAAAATGAAATCCCGGCCCTCGGCAATCATCGCACCCCATTCCGGTGTCGGCGGTGTGACGCCAAGTCCGAGAAAGCTCAAGCCGGATACCAGCATAATGTTGAGAACAAAGTCCGACATCGAAAACACGATCGAAGAATTCATGACATTGGGCAGGGCATGCCGAAAGACGATCCGTCCCGGCCCATATCCCAGGTTGCGGGCCGCAAGAATATAATCCTTATTGCGTTCCACCAGCATTTCGGCCCGCGCCAGCCGCGCATACATGGTCCACGCCGTGAGGAAGATGGAAAGATAGATGTTGAAGATACCAGGACCGAGGATTGCCACGATGACGATGATGAGAACCAGGAACGGGAAGGCAACTACAACGTCCAGTATCCGCATCAGCACGCTGTCGTAAAGCCCACCAGCATAACCAGCCAGCGCGCCCAGTACGACACCGTAAATCATCGGCACATAGGTTGTAAGAAAACCGAAAGGCAGGTCGATGCGGATGCCCCACAGAACCCGGGTCAGAACATCGCGGCCAAAATTGTCGGTGCCGAAGGGATGAACGAGACTCGGAGGCTGCAGTGTATTGTTGAGATCCTGACTGTAGGGATCGTAGGGCAAGAGCATTGGTGCAAAAACACCGGCCATCACGATGCTGACAAGCATGATGCTGCCGACCTTCAGTGTCATCGGCCAGCGCTTGAACTCGTCCTTGAGCCGGCGCGGCAGAGGGAGGGTCAGGGTTCTGCTGTGATCCATCGCTTCACTCAAGCTTTCAACACCCGCCGGTCGATCAGCATGTAGCTGAGATCGGCGAGCAAATTGACGACGAGCACGAGGATGGCGAAAACCAAGGACAGACCTTGGATCACCGGATAGTCGCGCTGCCCCACTGCCCGCACCAGCAGCGATCCCAATCCCGGAAACGAGAACAGATACTCCACGACCACGGCACCACTCAGGAGCCATCCGATATTGACCGCCAGAATCGTCGTGACCGGCATCAACGCATTGCGCAGGGCATGCTTGATCAAGATACGCCACGGACCGAGACCCTTGGCGCGCGCCACCGTAATATACTCCGCTGTCATTACATCGAGGATGGCAGCCCGCAGCGACTGGATCAGGATCGGCGCCAGAAACAGCGCGATGGTCAACGATGGCAGCACCAGATGGTACATTCGGTCGCCGAAGCTCCGACCATAGCCCGAAATCGGAAACCAATCGAGGTAGATGCCGAAGAACAGCATCAGGATGATGCCAACCCAGAAGGGCGGCATGGCAAAACCGATGATGCCAATGAGACGAATTGCGTGGTCGGCCATCTGATCACTGCGCCGTGCCGCGATGATCGACAGCGGCAAGGCAATCAGGATGGCAAAGACGGCGCTGGTGATGAGGAGCAGCACTGTCGGCAACAGCCGTTCGCCGACAATCTTTCCGACATCAGCATTCTGGATGATGGACGTTCCGAGGCTGCCCGTCGCGGCATTGGTGATGAAGTGCCAGTACTGGATCAGCAGGGGCTGGTCGAGGCCGAGCTTGGCATGGGCGGCCTGCAGCGTCTCGGGCGTCGCGCGACCATGCATCATGAGCTGCACGGGATCGCCCGGCACCAGATGAATGGCCAGGAACGCAACCAGGCTGACGCCGATGACCACGGGGATCATCTGCAGCAAGCGCGAGACGATGTAGGTGATCAGGTTCACGTCACGTGACCGGCTGCATCTGGTGGGCCGCCCCGCTTGCCCGGGGCGGAACTCTCGAAGGTCAATGGAAGGCACGGGGCCAAGACGGCAGGGCTACTTGTCGAGCCAGACTTTCTGCAGCCACCACCAGCCATTGGCGAGCTGCTTCAGGTCCTTCACATGGGCCTGGCTGCCGTTGATGACCGGAGCGAAATTGAGTGGGATGCTGTAGGCGTCATTGTAGACGGTCTCCTGCACCTTGGCATAGAGCGCGGCCCGCTTGGCGGGATCGGGCTCGCGCCGCGCCTCCGTCAGCATCTTCTGGACGTCCTTGTTGTCGTACCAGGTGAAGAAGGCCTGGGAGCCGGCCGTCACATCCGCCTGGATCGTGGCGAGTTCGTCGGTGTCATTGATGTCGCTTGTGATGTAGCTGACATAGGCTTGGTAATCGCCCTTCGTGGTCATCGTCCAGGCGGTGCCCACGTCCATCTCGACGATTTCGCTCTTGATGCCCGCGGCTTCCCAGCCTTGCTCCAGGATGGTCGCCACCTGCCGGGACGGCGCATTTCCGGTGTCCACCATGATCTGGATCGGCGTGCCGTCATACCCCGATTTCTGCACCAGTTCCTTGGCCTTTGCGAGATCGAAGGGAATGACCGGCACGGCATCGCTGTGGAAGTTCACCTTCGGCATGTAGGAGTTGGGCACTTCGCCATAACCGAAGTAGACCGCCTTCAGGATGGCTTCGCGGTCAGCAGCATAGTTCAGCGCCAGCCGGAAGTCCTTGCTGTCGAGCGGCTTCTTCTGGTGGTTCAGATAAACGTAGTCGAGCCTGAAGATGGCGGTCGATTCAACCACGAGATTGCTGTCGGCCTGCAGCGACTTGGCCTGGTTGAAGGCGACCGTCGAGATCACGTCATAGTCGCCGTTCCTGAGCCCCAGAACGCGCGAGTTGCTCTCCGGCACATATTTGAGTTCGACGCCTTCAAGATAGGGCAGCGGCTTTCCATCCGTTCCCATGTCCCAGTAATAGGGATTGGCCTTGAGGACGACAGTCGAGCCCCGCTCGTAACTCTCGACCATGAATGGGCCGGCGCAGACCGGCGACGTACCGAATTTCTCGGGACTTGCTTCATAGGCCTTCTTGTTCACGATGCTCGCGGCATAGGCTGACAATGCCGACAGGAGCGGGGCATAGGGTTCGCGCAGCTCCACCTTCACGTGCTTGTCGTCAACCGCCGAAATATTCTTCACCGGCTTCAGGACGAAAGCGAGATACTTTGCCGGATCGCTCAGTGTCTTCAGCGTGAAGACCACGTCATCGACCGTGACTGGCTCGCCGTTGCTGAATTTCGCATCACGGATCTTGAACGTATAGGTGAGGCCATCGGTGGACATTTCCCAGGATTCCGCCAGGCCGGGCCGCAAGCCCCTGCCGGTGTCGTCGGCCTCCACCAGCGCATCGCACACCTGCTCGATCGCATAGATCGAGCCATTGTCGCCAGGGATGAAGGGATCGAAGGTCAGTGGCTCGTCGGGCCGGGCCATGACCAACACGCCGCCGCGCTTTATGCCGTCGGCACGGACCTCGGATGAGAGTGCTGCCAGTGAACTGGCGGTGAGGACGAAAGCGCTGGCGAACACGGCGTGGCGCCCCCAGTCACCAAAATACGCAAGAGACTTCCGATGCGTCATGACACTCTCCCTATTATTTGTGTTCTCTGATTAAAAAACTGGCTGATGATCCCCATAGTCGGTTTTCGTCGCTATAACACTAGTTGGCCCTTTTCAGCTTGGCAAGCCAGTGTGCTTTGCCCTGCTTATGCATTTGCTGTGGGGCAGCATTGCGCTGATCACCAGCTTGAACACCCATCAGCCGCGGCTTAGGCTCTTGTCTTGGTGGATGCGCCGGTTCCGGCGCACGCTGACAGGGGGAGGGACGATATGGGTGGCATTCCGAGAGATCGCATCCAGGCCATACTTGACAAGCATATTGCGCGGGGAGTGGTTGGCGCCTCGCTGGTGATCTCGCTTCCCGGGCAGGAGACGGAGCTCTTCACCACCGGGCTTGCCGATAAGTTCAAGAAGACCCCGATGCGGCCTGACCACACTTTCCGCATCGCCAGTTGCACCAAGACCTTCATCGCAACTGGACTTCACCTTCTGGTTGAAGCCGGCAAGGTCGATCTGGACGAACCCATCACCCGGTGGTTTCCCGACATGCCGAATGCCGCGAGGATGCCTGTACGGATCCTCCTCAATCATCAAAGCGGCCTGCCCGATTTCGAAACGTCGATGCCGATGATCTCAGACAAGATATGGACGGCAGAGGAAATCGTCGACTTCGCCTTCAAGCACGGCGTCCAGAAGCAGCCCTGGCACGGCATGGAGTATTCCAACACCGGCTATGTCCTTTCCGGCATCATCATCGCGCGGGAGACCGGCAGACCCTATTCCGAACATCTCCGCCAGAACATCTTCAGGCCGCTTGGCATGAACGATACCTGGGTTGCAAC
>JANLWG010000312.1:0-2155 GCA_031364405.1 Hyphomicrobiales bacterium | reverse complement strand
TCCGTACACCGAAGCGCTGCTTGAAGCCGTGCCTGTAGCGGACCCGACGATGATCAAGCAGCGGCGCCTGCTCACGGGCGATGTGCCGAGCGCGATCGATCCGCCGTCGGGTTGCCGCTTCCATACGCGCTGCCCCTATGTCGAGGAGCGGTGCAAGCGCGAGGAGCCGTCGTTACAAGAGATTTCTCCGGGGCAGTGGGTGGCGTGCCATTTGCGGCAGCCGCTCGCTTGAAATCACCAGGCTGAACCTGTCGTTTGCCTCAGGCCACCTGCGAGGCCATTGGCTGACCCCGGTATTGTCAACGCGCTGCACTGGACAAAAAAAGAACGGCCCGCGGCCGCTCCTTCGTCAAACACGTTCCAGGTTATTTCCTGCGCAGTCTGCGGATCGCCGCCAGTTGTGCCGCGAGCATCGAGAGCTCGGCTTCGACCGTGGCGATTTCCTGGTTGTCCTTGGCGCTGCGCAGCGCCTCCTCAGCACGCTTCTGCGCTTCCAGCGCTTTGGCTTCGTCGAGATCATGGCCACGAATCGCGGTGTCCGCAAGGACGGTCACCACCGACGGCTGCACTTCGAGAATACCCCCCGCCACAAATATCAGGTTCTCTTCACCGCCACCAGCAGGCCGGATCCGCACCGCGCCCGGTTTGATGCGCGTAATCAGCGGCGTATGCCTCGGATAGATGCCGAGTTCGCCGGCTTCGCCCGGCAGAACCACGAATTCCGCCTCGCCGGAGAAGATCTGCTCCTCGGCGCTGACGACGTCTACATGGATGGTGTTGGCCATATTGATTCCCGCCTTACTGCAACGTCTTGGCTTTCTCGAATGCTTCCTCGATCCCGCCGACCATGTAGAAAGCCTGCTCGGGAAGGCTATCGCATTCGCCATTGACGATCATCTTGAAGCCCTTGATGGTTTCCTTGAGTTGCACGTACTTGCCCTCCTGGCCGGTGAAGTTCTTCGCCACGCTAAAGGGCTGCGACAGGAACCTCTGGATCTTGCGCGCGCGCGAGACGGCGAGCTTGTCCTCGGGCGAGAGCTCGTCCATGCCGAGAATGGCGATGATGTCGCGCAGCTCCTTGTAGCGCTGCAGCGTCGCCTGCACCGAGCGCGTGGTGTTGTAGTGATCCTCGCCGATGATGTTGGGATCGACCTGGCGCGAAGTCGAGTCGAGCGGGTCGACCGCGGGATAGATGCCGAGCGACGCAATATCGCGCGATAGCACGACCGTGGCGTCCAGGTGACCAAAAGTGGTGGCAGGCGACGGGTCGGTCAGGTCGTCGGCGGGCACGTACACCGCCTGGATCGAAGTGATCGAGCCGGTCTTCGTGGAAGTGATGCGCTCCTGCAGGCGCCCCATTTCCTCGGCGAGCGTCGGCTGATAGCCCACTGCCGACGGCATCCGGCCCAGCAGCGCCGATACCTCGGTGCCCGCCAACGTGAAGCGGTAAATGTTATCGACGAAGAACAGAATGTCGCGGCCTTCATCGCGGAAGTATTCCGCCATGGTAAGGCCGCTCAGGCCCACGCGAAGCCTGTTCCCCGGCGGCTCGTTCATCTGCCCGAACACCATCGCGACCTTCGATTCGGTGATGTTTTTCAGGTTGATGACTTCGGCCTCGATCATTTCGTGATAGAAGTCGTTACCCTCGCGCGTTCTCTCGCCCACGCCCGCGAACACCGAGAGGCCGCTATGCTGGGTTGCGATGTTGTTGATGAGTTCGAGCATGTTGACGGTCTTGCCCACGCCCGCGCCGCCGAACAGGCCGATCTTGCCGCCTTTCGCAAACGGGCAAATGAGGTCGATCACCTTGATGCCGGTCTCCAGAAGATCGACGGACGGCGAGAGCTCGTCGAACTTCGGCGCGGCCCGGTGGATCGAGCGCCGCTCCTCGGACTTAATGGGGCCGGCTTCGTCGATCGGACGCCCCAGAACATCCATGATGCGACCGAGCGTACCCGTACCAACCGGCACGGAGATGCCAGCACCCGTGTTCTTCACCTTCATGCCGCGGCGCAAGCCGTCGGAAGATCCCAGCGCGATGCAGCGGACCACACCATCGCCAAGCTGCTGCTCGACTTCGAAGGTGAGTCCCTTCTCGGCAAACGAAGCATCATTCGACTCTTCGAGCACCAGCGCGTCGTAGACTTTCGGC
>JANLWG010000272.1:0-2861 GCA_031364405.1 Hyphomicrobiales bacterium | reverse complement strand
CTGCCTTTTGCGACTATCTCAGTCACAGCCTTTGTAACTGAGTAGCTGCCCTTGTTGTTAATGATGCGTGTAACTACGCCGCCACCACGCTCGACCGCGCCAAATACGATTGCCTTGTCATCATGGCCCAGCTTGTCTTTGCCGCCCATGAACATCTTGTCGGCTTCTACGATTGGATCATCTGGACCAGAACCGTCCACAGGCGCGTTACCATCAACCCAGCCCATGTACTTGCGAATTTCATTGCACATGCGCCATGCCGTCTTGTAGGTCACGCCAGTTTGCCTCTGGACCTCTTTCGCGCTCACGCCATTGCGCGAAGCTGTGAAAAGAAACATCACATGGAACCAGGTGGTGAGCGGTGTCCGGGTAGACTGGAAAGGCGTTCCAGCCATCGGGTGAATGTGGTGGCCGCAATTGCATGTAAAGGCTGGCATTTTCGACAAGCGGTGGAATGTGTCTATCTGGCCGCACTTTGGGCATATAATCTCATGTCCATAGCGGGTCTTAAACAGGTGATTTAGACAAGCATCGTCGGTGGGGAACCGCGCCTGAAACTGCTTCAAAGTCATCGATTTAGCCATTTTCGTAATCTCCTATAATTTTAATATAGGTACGATCTTGGCATACGTAAAGGGGATATATACGCCGCCTCCCGCGAGCGGGAGAGGAGGGGACCCAATGCGCGGCAATGGGGAGGTGAGGGTGTTTCCACGCCGAAGGGTCCTCATCTCCCCGTTGCCTTGCAACGGGTCCCTTCTTCTCCCGCTATCGCGGGCGAAGACAAAGGCGGCGCAACGCCATTCCGGGCCTTGTTGATGCAGGCCGGTGGGAGAGCGGGCGAGGACTTATAGCAATCCCCGCTTGGCCAGATTGCGCATCAGGTGGCTGACGCCGTAGCTCCACGGTGCCGCCGCATCGGTTGGCACCATGCGGTTGGTGAGAGCTCCCAATTCCTTCGATGACACGGTGACGATGTCGCCCATCTTGTGGGTGAAGCCCTGGCCTTTAACATCGCGGTCGGCGATGGGGGCGTAGAGGGTGCCGAGGAACAATACCGCGCCATCGGGATATTGGTGGTGGGCGTTCAGCATCTGGCTCACGAGATCGGCTGGATCGCGGCTGATCTTGGCCATGTTGGAGGAGCCATCAAGCACAAATCCATCTTCGCCCTCAACCCGCAGCGACAACTCCATGCGGCGCACGTTATCGAGCGAGAAACTCTCGTCGAACAGGCGGATGAAGGGACCAACGGCACAGCTGGCGTTATTATCCTTGGCCTTGCCGAGAAGCAGCCCGGAACGCCCCTCGACATCGCGCAGGTTGACATCATTGCCCAGCATGGCGCCGACGATCTTGCCGGTCGAGGCGACAACGACAACCACCTCGGGTTCGGGATTGTTCCAGCTTGAAATCGGATTGAGGCCTGCTTCCATGCCGTGACCGACCGCCGACATCACTTGCGACTTGGTGAAGATTTCCGCATCGGGGCCGATACCCACTTCGAGATATTGCGACCACACGCCTTTGGCGATCAGCACTTGTTTCAATTGCATGGCCTGGGGCGAGCCGGGCTTGAGTTTGGATAGATCATCGCCGATCAACTGTTGAATGCTGGCGCGGATTTCCACGGCGGCCTGGGGGTTGCCACGGGCACGCTCCTCGATCACCCGCTCCAGCATCGAGATGGCGAAGGTAACGCCCGCTGCCTTGATCGCCTGCAGGTCGATGGGCGGCAGCAGCCAGGGTTTGCTTTCATCGCGCCGTTCGGGCGGGGTGTTGGCGAGAATATCGGCGAGATAACCAATACTTTCGCCATAGGTGCCGGTGGCGGCGGTGGCGGGATTATCCATTTCGCAGAGGTCGCGCATGGTTGGAAACGTGCTGGTGATATCAAGCAACATTCCGGCTTCATGGCGCACCACCGAGGGGCCGCCCGCCGCCGGATTCCAGATGCGCCCGGCCAGAACGCCGGAGCGCGGGATGGCGGCCGCGGTGGTCATATAATTGGCGAGAGCTGTCATCGATCAGAACATCTTGTTGCTGTCATTGATGGGGGGAGGCACCGGCGCCGATGTGCCAGTTACCGGGATGGCGTCGAATTGCTTGTGAATGGCCGCTACCCATTGCTTGGCGCGGTCATTCAATTTGCGGTCGTCGGTCTGGAACCTGCCGCGCGATACCAGGATGCCCATGTCGGCGCCGTGGTAGCGGTAATCGCCGGCGGTATAGACCCTGAGATAGAAGGCTTCCTCCTCGCCCGAAACCAGGAACCAGTCGATCGACTTGCGCACCAGCGAAATCTCGCCCTTGTCATTCATCCGCCAGATTCCCGAGGCCGGCGCCTTGGTGATCATCTCGACCCGGTCGACCGGAAATTTGAGAATGAGCTGACTCCAGTTGTCGAACTCGGCCCAGCGTTTCTGCACGGCGGAAAGATCGAGTTCCCATTTGACCCCCATGAATTCCAGCATGTGGAACAGGTAGAGCGGGCAGCCGCCATAGGTCGAGGTGATCAGGTTGGTCATCGGCGAGGCGCCGGAAACGCGCGGATTGATTTCGCCCAGATAAACTTCGCGGGTATCGGTATCGATCAGGAAGTCCATGCAGAAGGCGCCCTTGTAACCCGCCTTGTAAAGCCGGTCGCCGAGTTTTTGCGCCATGCGCTGCACCGCCTTGCGTTCCTTCTCGAAGCCACCGGTAAACACATCATTGCCGCACCAGCCGCCCTTGTAGGGGGTGACTTCGGCAAAGCCGGTGATATCGGTTTGCATCGGCCCCACCAGCGTGCCATGGCGCGTCGCCACCGCCTCGACCGTGCCCGGAAGATGGTTGATGCGGCGCATCACCTTGAGATGTTC
>JANLWG010000243.1:0-6969 GCA_031364405.1 Hyphomicrobiales bacterium | reverse complement strand
GGTAATCGTGCCGGTGGGCGCCAAGGGCGGCTTCGTGCCCAAGCGGCTCAAGCCGGGCGACAGCCGCGAACAGATCCAGGCCGAGGGAATCCGCGCCTACAAGCGCTTCATCTCAAGCCTGCTCGATCTCACCGACAATCTTGAAGGCACTGCCGTCGTGCCTCCAGTTGCCACCGTCAGGCGCGACGGCGACGATCCCTATCTCGTCGTTGCCGCCGACAAGGGCACAGCGACCTTCTCCGATACCGCCAACGAACTCTCGCAGGCGCATGGCTTCTGGCTCGACGATGCCTTCGCTTCCGGCGGCTCGGCGGGTTACGACCACAAGAAGATGGGCATAACGGCGCGCGGCGCCTGGGAGGCGGTGAAGCGGCATTTCCGCGAAATGGGCAGCGATATCCAGACCCAGCCGTTCAGCGTGATCGGCGTGGGTGACATGTCGGGCGATGTTTTCGGCAATGGCATGCTGCTGTCGCGGCAGATCCGCCTTGTCGCCGCCTTCGATCATCGCGACATCTTCATTGATCCCGATCCCGATGCGGAGCGCTCCTTCGGCGAGCGTCAGCGGCTCTTCGCGCTGCCGCGTTCGAGTTGGCAGGACTACGACAAGTCGCTGATCAGCCGAGGCGGCGGCATTTTCCCGCGGCAGCTCAAGGCCATTGCGCTTTCGCCGGAGATGAAGGCACTGAGCGGTCTTCCGGGCGAGACCGCGACGCCGCAGGAATTGATGCACGCGTTGCTG
The DNA here is from genome assembly GCA_031364405.1 of Hyphomicrobiales bacterium. Lineage (GTDB taxonomy): Bacteria > Pseudomonadota > Alphaproteobacteria > Rhizobiales > Aestuariivirgaceae > Aestuariivirga. The sequence goes on along the minus strand of JANLWG010000243.1, from coordinate 6,227 downwards.
CTGGCGCCGGCCGATCTTCTGTGGTTCGGCGGCATCGGGACCTATGTCAAATCGACAGCCGAGCAGAATGCCGATGCCGGCGACCGGGCCAATGACGGGGTCCGCGCCGATGCCGGCGAGCTTCGGGTCAAGGTCATCGGCGAAGGCGCCAATCTCGGTCTCACCCAGAAGGCGCGCATCGAATTCGCCCTGAAGGGCGGACGCATCAATACCGACGCAATCGACAATTCGGCCGGCGTCAACTCGTCCGACATCGAGGTCAATATCAAGATCGGCCTGTCGCGCGCCGAGGCGGCCGGGCGTCTGACGCGGCCTGAGCGCAATGTCTTCCTCGCCGCGATGACGGATGAAGTGGCCGCACTCGTGCTGCGCAACAACTATCTGCAGACGCTGTGTCTTTCGGTGGCGCTTGAACAAGGGACGGCGGAGAACAGCTATGCCATCCAGCTGATGACCAGGCTTGAGCGCGGCGGATTGCTCGACCGGAAACTCGAAGCCCTGCCGGCCGATAGCGCTCTCGTCGATCGCGATATGCGCGGTGGCGGACTGACCCGGCCGGAGCTCGCGGTGCTGCTCGCCTATGCCAAGATTGCGCTCAGAGGCGAGATCGTGGCCAGCGATGTTCCCGATGATCCCTATCTGTCGCGCGAGCTCAGGCGCTATTTCCCCTTGGCCATGCAAGAGCGCTTCGGCGAGGATATCGGCCATCACCGCCTGCGCCGCGAGATCATCGCCACGATGCTGGCCAACGGCATGATCAATCGCGGCGGTCCGGGCTTCGTCGCGCTGGTCACCGGCGAAACGGGGGCAAAGTCATCCGACATCGCCGCCGCCTATGCGGTTGCCCGCGACAGTTTCGGTTTTCCCGACATCGCCGCCGAAATTGACGGGCTCGACGGGCGCATTGCGGGCAGCGTGCAGAATGGAATTTATGCCGATCTGCAGCGGTTGTTGCGCGGGGCAACGATCTGGTTCCTGCGCCATGAAAAACTGGCGGGCGGGCTCGAGGATCTGATCGTACGCTATCGCAGCGGGCTTGGCGCGGTCGAGGCGGCACTTGCCGATAGCGTGCCGGAGGCCGATCTTGCAGCCATGGCGGCGCGCGTCGGTGAGCTGGTGAATGCCGGCGTGCCAGAGGCAACAGCGGCGCGGATCAGCCGCCAGCACTTCCTCGCGCGGGCACCCGACGTGGTGAAGATCGCAGCCGAGAGCGGGGCCGGTATTCCCGCCGTCGCGGCCGCGCTCTACGGATCGGCCAGGGAACTTGGCATCGAAAGGCTGGTCGAGGAGGGACTGCATCTCAAGGCGCGCGATCTCCTCGAGCGCCAGGCGATCAACCGGCTGATGGCCCAGCTCTTTGCCGCCCATCGCGCCATCGTCGGCCGCATCGTCGCGGCGGACGGAGGTCTCCCGGGCTGGCGCAGCCGGAATGCCGAACTCCTCGCCAATGTGACGGGAATGATCGCGACAATACTGGCGGCCAAGCCCTTCGACATCGCCCGTTTCGCCGTGGCGCAGGGAATGCTTGCCGATCTGGCGGAGATATAGGGGCGCTCCCGTTCAAACTGAAATCCGCCTGTCGGTGGCCGGTCCTGGGCGAACCAAAAATGGCAAGGTGCGGATAGTCAGGTCCTTCGTGGTTTTTACGGCAAGTTTGACCACGCTGGCCCAGTCGCAGCTCTACCTGAACCGCAAATTTTCACTGGAAAGCCCGGCGATAGACTTACAGCCCATCAGCCTCATGTCCCGCGCGATTTCCAGCTTCATCAAATCCAAGGCACGCTCCACGCCCGCTTGCCCCGCCACCGCCAACGGGTAAAGGTAAAATCGACCGATGCCGACGGCTTTGGCGCCGAGGGACAATGCTTTCAGGACATGGGTGCCGCGCTGAACACCGCCATCCATCAACACGTCGATCTTGTCACCAACCGCATCAACGATCTCGGCCAACTGGTCGAAAGGGCTGCGTGAGCCATCAAGTTGCCGCCCGCCGTGGTTGGACACGACAATGCCGCTACAGCCGACATCAACAGCTTTCCTTGCATCAGCAACACTCATGATCCCTTTCAAGCAAAACTGCCCGTTCCAAAGCTTGACCATCGCTTCAACATCGTGCCAATCCATTGATGGATCCAGCATTTCAGAAAAATAGCGGCTGATTGACATGGCCCCGGCACCCATGCCGGCGTGGCCGTCGAGCTGCGGCAGGCTGAATTTCTCATGGGTCAGATAATTGACGCCCCACATTGGCTTGATGGCGAATTGGACCAGGCTTCCCAGCGTGAGGCGAAAGGGAATCGCAAAGCCCGATCGCAGATCACGCTCCCGGTTGCCGCCGATGATGCTGTCCACGATTAGCATCCAGTATTGGCGAAAGTTCAAACTTAGCCCGGTTGAGATATCCGGGAAGACTGCAATTCGTTTGCAATCGGAGCTGTACAAAACTACCCTAAGAAGCTTCGAAAGCTCCATTGCCAGCAAATACTATTTCACAAAACTCAAAGCGACTTTTACGTCAACGGGCGTTTCATTACTTCGCATTGCCTTTGATACTTCGGGAGATTTCTCACCAGTTTGCCGGGCAAAGCGTACTTCAATTTTGGATTTACGACGCGATAAGGGATTTGAGCCTTTGGGATCGATCATACTCATCGTGGTTTCTTTCAGTTAATAGCCAACATACCCCTAATCGCAAAGCGAACCAAAAGTTCCAGTGAAATTTACAAAATCACGTATCGAAGCGGTACGATTTCCGGAACTTTTAAGCCCGGATCACGTTTCCTGAATTATGCAGCCTATGCTGCGAACCGGCATAACCAGTTCTGAACCGGAACTCGTGGTTCTGAACTGAACCTTAAACTCATTCATCGATACAGGAGAGCTACCATGCGTAAGCAAGAAAAAACGTTAATTGATCTATTTCACGACACACTGAAAGATGTTTATTTCGCCGAAAAAAAGATCGTCGCAACATTGCCCAAGATGGCGAAGGCCGCAACGTCGCCCGATCTAAAAAAGGCGTTTGAAAAGCACAGGACCGAAACTGAAGGACATGTGAAGCGTCTTGAAGAAGTTTTTGGTCTCATCGATGCGAAGCCTCAAGCAAAAACCTGCGATGCGATCATGGGAATCGTCAAAGAAGGTGAAGGCCTGATCGAAGAATACAAAGGCACTGACGTTCTTGATCCCGCTCTTCTCGCCGTAGCGCAAGCCGTAGAACATTACGAAATGTCCCGGTATGGCACTTTGAAATGTTGGGCGAATGAGCTTGGAATTGGTGGGGCAGTAAAACTGCTTGATGCTACACTTCAAGAAGAGAAAAAAACCGATGCAGCCCTCACCGATCTTGCAGTTTCGGTCATAAACTTGCAATCAGTAGCCGCTTAAGACTGCCAAACAGCCTCTCCACGAGTCATCACTTCTCGTGGAGAACTCATGCTGTGTAAAAGCAGGCGAGTTGCCAATTAATCCAATCTTTGAATATCTCAAACCGCAAAACAAGTTCCAACGATGATCACAATAATGTCAAAGAGCATCGATCGGGAACAAAAACCTGACTTCTGAACCCGGTGACCGATTGTTAAAATCCAGTGTGGTGCACAGTTGCTTTGCGAAGGCCTGAATAATCCGCATCCCCAATCCGCGAGATTTTTGAGGATCGAATTTATCCGGAAAGCCCACCCCTTCGTCGCGAACAGCGATCAGGATATTCTTATCTCCCTCACGTTGTATGCTCACCCATATTCTGCCACTTTTACCAACGGGGTAAGCGTATTTTGCAGAGTTTGTGACCAACTCGACGATGATGAGCGCAACGGAAATGGCGTTATCAACTTTAACGTCAATGCCACGCTGTGCCTCGACCTGCACCGCACAATGGATAACTGAAGAATCCATATCTTGGCAGACCTCTTCGATATAAGCGCCAAGATCCATGCTTTCGATATAGTTGTTTCGGTATAACCGCTCATGGGCGCGAGCAATCGCATTCACCCGTCGCGCGGTCTCCTCGAATTGGTCAGCGGTTTCTCCTTTCCCTGTGCGCCCTTGCATCTGAAGCAAGCTCGCGACAATTGCCAGGCTATTTTTCACGCGGTGGTTCATTTCCTTCACAAGGAATTGCTGGCGCGCCAGCGCAGCTTTGAGATGGCGCTCATTGCGCTCGCGCTCGATAGCCATTCCAAGCACGTTTGCGGTGCCTTGGAGGAAAGCCAAGTCATGTTGAACAAATTCGTGGTCTGATTTACTGTCAACTTCCAGAACGCCAAATGGTTTGCCATCACCTTGCAATATAACGTTCATCGCTCTTCGAATCCCATGTTGGGCGAGGAGGTCGGGGGTGCGAAAACGTTCTTCATTTTCGAGATGATTTGAGATGACCGCTTTACCGGTTCGGAGGGCAAATCCGGCTGGCGACGCCAAATCCGCGCCTACGCTCGCCACTCCGACAATGCCCTTATCCCAGCCAACGCCTGCCACGACCTGCAACCGGTTTTCCGCGGGGATATGGCGCAGAACCTTGCAAAACTGGACATGCAGCCCCTCAGCGGTGAGGCGCACTGTTTCTTCCAGCAAGTCATCAAAGGTTGCTCCCTGCAGTGCAAGCACACCGAGCTCCGACAATATCTCCTGCTGACGGATACGTTGCTCAAGAGCCTGCCGGGTCAAGTCTGGAACATTTTCGGTAACCGATTGTTCGACCACCGGCGTAGGATTAGCGTCAGACATTCTTCGTTGGACTTTCTATGTTACGACAAACCATTGAACTTCAACATAAACGAGGTGTCAGGCTCTCTTCAGATGAATTCCCCGCAAGATTACGCTTCGAACCAAACACGTTATAATGGGTTTTTCGAAGACCACCAAGCGTCTACCCATATGGCCGACTCATGGGCGCTAACGAGACGGGCACGCTGGCGGCCTGAGGGCGCATCGCAAGGAACAGGTCGATAGCAGGATTGCCGAGCACGAGGGGCGGATCCTCAAGCTCACCGGCGACGGAATGCTGTTCGAGTTCTCAAGCGTTGTGAACGCGGTGGCCTGCGCAACGGAAATCCAATGCAAGATGCGCGAGCGGAACGCCGATGTACCCTCGCCACGTGCCGCTTGAGGTGGTGCCTTGAAGGGGCGCAACAAGGGGACGCATGGAGCGTCACTTGTGGCTGTGCAACGTCTACTACAGAGAATAGGGAAGGAAAGACATGTCCGGCAAAATCCTGCAAATCAACTACAAGCTCAACGGGCCGAGGGCCGAGTATGAGAGAGAAAACCTGCCCTATGCTCAACCCATCGCGGACATACCTGGCCTTCGCTGGAAGATCTGGATTATAAACGAGGCCCAAAGCGAAGCCGGTGGGATCTACCTATTCGACGATGACGCCGCAGTGAAAGCCGTCGTGGACGGGCCAATTATTGCGGAGATGAAAGGTGACCCGACGTTGAGCATCAAGGCTTTTGACGTGATCGCGGAACTCACGACCATCACACGTGGCCCGGTCAAGTAGTATTCTCGGAAGTTAGGAGGGCGCATGTGACAGTTGAGATAACGGGACGAAATGCCTCCTGCTGTCGCGTGTGTGTAAAGTCAGTTCAAGCCAATCAGGAGTAGTAGCAGGAGCGCGGCCAGAAGCCCGACGATCCCCAGCACGCTCGCACTGTGAGTACGTGACCGAAACGGCGTCTCTCATCGGTGCACAACGCCGCTCCAGCTCTGCCCGTGGTCGCCCCGCTTGTTAGCGGCAAGGTACGCGGTGCCAGCAAGGTGCCGACTTGCTTCACATCGACGGCCCGACCTTTGAAAATGACGCGGGAGTTACGCGCGATAGCGAACAAATTTTCCACGCTTGAATGGCCGCTCCTGGCCCGTTGGCGAAGTCGTCAAGTGATTGCAATTTGTCCGCTATCAGAGCCAATGCGGACTACCCCTGCCCGCTGGAGGCATAAATCTTGTAAGCCCTCACATGAATCGACTAATGTCATTGCCGGTCAGAAACGCGGCCTACCCCGCCAGATGGCAATGGGGCAGCGCGCAATGAAGCGGTAACTACCTTGCCATGGGCATTAGAGGCAGTTCGCTCCTGACCCTCATCGGTTAGTCGCCACAATAACAAACAACTAGTGCGGGCGGAGGGACTCGAACCCGCACTTCCTTGCGAAAAACGGATTTTAAGTCCATTGCATATAGAACTAACTAATTGATAATATTTGATATTAAATAATAAATCTCA
>JANLWG010000215.1:0-3321 GCA_031364405.1 Hyphomicrobiales bacterium | reverse complement strand
CCTCGTCACGAGCGCGATCTTCAGCGATTTGAATGGCGACGGTTTCCTGGACGCCTTCATGGTTGGCGACGGTGGCAGCATCGTGTTCTTCAATGACGGGACTGGCAATATGATTGACACTGGCCAAAGACTTAGCCCTTTGGGGTGTCCGGATGTGGCCCTGGGCGATCTCGGTCGGGACGGAGATTTGGATGCATATGTCACCGTTGGTGGAGCGCTCACGCCGGATGTGATTCATTTCAACGATGGCACTGGTTATTTTACAACGAGCACCACGGTTGCAAATACCGATAGCATCGCTGTGGTGTTGGGCGATTTTGTGCCGGATTTGATTGTTTGAGGTATTGCCTGAACAGATCCGCACAGCCCCACTGCTCACTCCTTGTCGTAAACACGCCCGGACTCGACCGGGCATATTCTCTGCCAAACAACAGTATGAGGCTAGCCTTCACGGATTGACAAAATCCCCGCATTTGGGCGCGGGCAGATTGCCCCATGGCATGATCGGTACCGTCGATGTTGAGTTCTGCGGGCTGCCCTCGATCAGCTTGTCGGTGTAACTTAGATAGACCAGAACGTTGCGTTTGACATCGCAACCCCTGACGATGTGCATTTTCTTGAAGAACAGCGAACGGCGCTGCCGGTAGATATCCTCGCCCTGGTCGAACTTCGCCTTGAAGCTGACCGGGCCGATCTGGCGGCAGGCGAGTGACGTTTCCGAGCGCTCCTCGGCAAATCCGGCCCAGCCGGACCAGCCGCCGATTTCGGGCACGGTGAAGTGACAGGCCACACCGTCAATGCCGGGATCGTCGATCGCATAGGTTGCGAGCTTGGCATCCGGCGACAGCAGCCGCCACACCGTGGTCTTTTTGAAGATCAGCTGCGGATCGTCAGCCTCTTGCGCCATGGCAGGCGCCACGAAACCCAGAACAGCAACCACGGCGGCGCACAGTGAATTTTTCAATGGTCAATCCTCCATCGCCGCATCACATGGTGACCTTCGGCGGCAATTCAAGCGTTGGCGCCGAGGGCGGCAAAACCTTGGGTGAGGTCGGCGATAAGATCATCCGGGTCTTCAAGGCCGATATGAAAGCGAACGCAGGGCCCTGCCGCCATCCATGGCACGGCGATACGTACGGGCTTGAATGGAATGGCGAGGCTTTCGAAACCGCCCCAACTGGCGCCCATGCCAAACAGCGATAACCTCTCGAGCATCGCATCGGCCGCCTTGTCCGGGCAAGGTTTTAGCACAACCGAGAACAGGCCCGACGCGCCCGCGAAGTCGCGCTTCCAAATTTTATGTCCCGGAGCATTGCTCAGTGCCGGATAGAGCACAGTTTCAACTTCCGTCCGCCCGCGCAGCCATTCGGCAACCTGCAACGCATTCTTCATATGCCGCTCGAGTCTCACATCAAGCGTATGAATGCCCCGGAGGGTGAGAAACATATCATCGGGACCGGCAAACTGGCCCAAGTTCTCGTAGGCAACCTTGAATTGCGGCCAGGTTTTCGCGGTACAGGTGACAGTGCCCATCATTGCGTCTGAATGGCCGACAAGATATTTCGTCGCCGCCTGCAGTGAAACATCGCAACCATGCTCGAATGCCTTGAAATAGTGGCCGGCACCCCATGTGTTGTCGATTATCACAACACAATTGTGCTGGTGGGCCTGCTCGGCGATTGTCGGGATGTCCTGCACCTCCATGGTCAGGGAACCTGGGCTCTCGCAATAGACTACGCGTGTGTTGGGACGGATGAGCGCAGCGATGCCGCGCCCAATAAGCGGGTCATAATAGGTGGTTTCGATGCCGAGGCCGGCGAGCGTTGTGTTGCATAAGCGCCGGGCAGGAAAATATACCGCGTCCGGCATCAGCAGATGATCGCCGGACTTCAGGAAGGCCAAAAGAGCTGTGGAGATCGCCGCCAGGCCGGAGGGTGTAATCTTTGCGGCATGGCCACCTTCGACGAGCGCCACGGCGCTCTCGACGGCTCGTGACGTCGGGGTGCCGGCCCGGGCGTAGTCATATTTCTGGCTTCGGTCGCGCAGGGTCTGCACCGTGGGATAGAGCACCGTGGAGGCATGATAGACCGCCGGATTGACAAAACCGTGCTCGCTGTATTCGCGCCCCGCCGCAACCAGCCGGGTTTGCGGGGAAAGGCTCGAGAGATCGGGTTTGGTTTTCATCATGTCCTGCGCCATATGAATGATTGCCAGCCGGGGTAGCACGGCAATCGACCGGGGAGAAGTGCGGGACCATGTCGCCGTTGGGGATTGTACTGATGTTAACATGCACCCTGTGGCTGGCGCGGTCGATTGGCCGGGAACTTCGAAAATCGGGCACTTGAACCGCACGCCCCGAGCCTTTACCAAGGCCACAATTTCGCAAGGTGCAAGATGCTGAATTCCGCAAGACGGGTGGCCGACAAGAAGGATTGGATCAAGGGGGCGACGGGTGATTGGGAGATCATCATCGGCCTTGAGGTCCACGCCCAGGTGCTGTGCAGGGCCAAGCTGTTTTCCGGTGCTTCGGCCGAATATGGCGGCGAGCCCAACGATCATGTTTCCCTGGTCGACGCGGCGATGCCCGGCATGCTGCCAGTGATCAACAGGTTCTGCGTCGAGCAGGCGGTGCGTACCGGGCTAGGCCTCAAGGCCCAAATCAACCAATACTCGGTGTTCGACCGCAAGAATTACTTCTATCCGGACCTGCCGCAGGGCTACCAGATATCCCAGTACAAGCAGCCGGTGGTCGGCGAGGGCACGGTGCATGTGGATTTGGACGGCGGCAAATCGGTTGAGGTGGGCGTCGAGCGCCTGCATTTGGAGCAGGATGCCGGCAAATCGATCCACGACCAGCACCCGAGCATGAGTTTTGTCGATCTTAACCGGTCGGGCTGCGCGCTGATGGAGATCGTGTCCAAGCCCGACATGCGCTCGGCCGACGAGGCCAAGGCCTATGTGACGAAGCTACGCCAGATCATGCGCTATCTCGGCACCTGCGACGGCAATATGGAGCAGGGGTCGCTGCGCGCCGACGTCAATGTGTCGGTGCGCAGGCCCGGCGCGGAGTTCGGCACCCGCTGCGAGATCAAGAATGTGAATTCGATCCGCTTCATGGGCCAGGCCATCGAATATGAAGCCCGCCGCCAGATCGGCATCCTTGAGGATGGCGGATCGATTGACCAGGAAACCCGGCTTTTCGACGCCCGCAAAGGCGAAACCCGCTCGATGCGTTCAAAGGAAGAAGCCCACGATTACCGCTATTTCCCCGATCCGGACCTGCTGCCGCTGGAACTCGAATCAGCCTGGATCGAGGCCATC
>JANLWG010000198.1:0-2527 GCA_031364405.1 Hyphomicrobiales bacterium | reverse complement strand
ATGCGTCACTTCGCGGATTCAAGTGCTGCTGCCAAGAGGCTGCGGTGGGCCCCTTTGCACTGGAACACTGATGCGACTGGCGTTGCCGATCGAGGAACGCTATTTGGGCGATCCATGGTGAATATGGCAATCGTATCGAGCCATTAGCAGTTGGTAAAGAACGCCAAAGAAACGCCTAACGGGACGCTACTGGATACATCTCGGCATGCAATTCAACACCGAACTTCCGCGGGTTTCCGCCGTCATCGCCATTCATGACGCCGATGCCGTCTTGCTGAAGCGCCAGCTCGACAGTTTGTTCGGTCAGGAGGGGGTGAAGCTGCGGGTGGTTGCGGTGATCGATGATGAGGATGCAGTAGGCCAGCTTGGTGCTTACCCCTTGACACTGGTCAGGGTTGCCGGACCAGCCGGCATTCGCAACGCCTTCGCTCGTGGTCTTGTCGAGGCGCTGGCCGAAAATGCTGGCGCGCAGGAGTATTTCGCCTTCTGCGACCAGGATGATGTCTGGCATCCGCACAAGCTCCAGCAATCGGTAGCCGCACTCGAAGCATCGGGGGCCGCACTGGTTCACTGCGATGCGCGGGTGGTCGATCGGCACGGCGATGTCATAGCGGCTTCGCTGCAGCGCTACGAAGGCCGGGAGCAGGCGCATGGCTTATTTGGTCACATCATCCTCAATGCAGTAACCGGCATGACTTCGGTGTTTACCAGAGAGACGGCGGAATTGGCCAACCGTATCTTGGCAGATCTCGAGTCCGATGTGCTGCATGATCACGTGGCAGCCGTCGCCGCGGCGGCGATCGGGAGCACGCTATGGCTGGATCAGCCGCTCGTCGACTACGTACAGCACGCCGCAAACAGTTTGGGCGCTGTGGCCGCGAGGCAACGGTGCTGGTGGAAATTCTCCGTCTCGGCGCACGCTATCGCGGCTTATCGCCAGACTTCGGCCAATGTCTTCGATGATCGCCGGGCCATCGCCGCCAGACTTTGCCAGGCCGGGGGTGGCGCAAGCCGCCTCGCGGAAATGTTCATGGTGGATAGAAGGCCCGGACGGTGGCGGCTGATCTGGCTCTATACAATCATGATGTGGACAATGGTGCTGCGCGGACAGCGGCGGCGGGCAATCTGGTGCTGGCGGCTGGCTGACGCGGCGCTGTGCCACCGGAAGCGGATTTCCGCCAAGACCTGAAAGGCTTTTTGCACCCAAGGGTCTTTGTGTTATCAGATTTGCGCCGGGGTGACATCGGAGGGGACGTAAGTTGGTCAAGCCTGTTAAGAAAACCCAGAAGACAGCAACTGCCGTAAAACCTGAGGTTGCCAAGGCAGCAGAGAAGGCCACTGGGCCCACACCAAGGCCGGAAACGCCTGGCGGAAGGCTTCCCGGTTATGTGCCACCGCCAACGGTCCTTACCGCACTGGTTCGCCGCCAGCGTGAACCGAATGGAGGCGAAAGTGTTTCGATGCCGAAGGCAGTTTACCACAAACTGCTTGAGGCGCTTTTCAAACCGGTTTTCGATGAGCGCCAGTATCTCGAACGCAATGCCGATGTGAACCAGGGTGTCAAGTCGGGGGCGATACCGTCAGCGCTCTCTCACTTTGTTACCGAGGGATTTTGGGAGAAGCGCCTGGCCCTCAAGTTTCCGGTCGACGAGGCGTGGTACCGGTCGTTCTATGGCGATGTGGCCCGGGAAATCCAATTTGGAAGAATACGCGACGGGGCTCAGCATTTTGAGTTGTTCGGCTTTCAGGAGGGCCGCGTCCCCAGCAAGCATTACCAGGTCGAAGTTGCCGAATGGCATAACCTGGCGAAGAAGCGCGGCAAGCCGAAGTAATGGCAATCACGATCAATTCCGACCCCGATTATGTGCCGGTGAACCGGCCGCTGTTGCCGGATGTGGCGGCGCTTGCGCCTTACTTGCGCTCGATCGATGCTGCGCGCCAGTACAGCAATCATGGTCCTCTATTCGATTCCTTGCGAAACCGGCTAGCCGGGCATTTCAATGTGGAAGAGAATGGATTGACGCTTGCCGGATCGGGTACAGCGGCTCTGATTGGCGCTATTCTAGCCACCGCAGGGCGCGCAACGGCAGCGCAGCCCCTGTGCATTTGCCCATCTTATACCTTCGTGGCGACGGCGGTTGCCGCCTCGGCCTGCGGTTTCACGCCGTATCTCGTCGACATTGATCCTAAAAGCTGGGCCAGTGAACCGAAGCGGCTTTTGCGCTTGCCGCAGTTGGCGTCGGCTGGCGTTGTCATGGCGGTTGCACCCTATGGCCGAATGGCCGACATGGCGGCATGGCAGGGCTTCGCGGCGCAAAGCGGAATTCCGCTGGTGATCGACGCCGCTGCCTGTTTCGATACGCTGGATTCGGCGGCGATTTGCGCGGGCAAGGTACCGGTTTGTGTCAGCCTCCATGCGACCAAAACATTCAGTACGGCTGAAGGCGGACTTATTCTTTGCGGCGACTCAAGAACGATTGATGATTGCGCGCGGGCGCTCAACTTTGGCTTTTTTACCGGCCGTGAA
>JANLWG010000189.1:0-3894 GCA_031364405.1 Hyphomicrobiales bacterium | reverse complement strand
AGCGCGTCGACCGCCTTCTTGGCCCTGAGCAGGGCGACACCGCCGCCCGGCACGATGCCTTCTTCAACCGCGGCGCGGGTGGCATTGAGCGCGTCATCGACGCGGTCCTTGCGCTCCTTGACTTCGACTTCCGTCGAGCCGACGACCTTGATCACCGCAACGCCGCCAGCGAGCTTGGCCAGACGCTCCTGCAGCTTCTCCTTGTCGTAGTCCGAGGTGGTGTCCTCGATCTGCGCCTTGATCTGGGCGCAACGGCCGGCAATGTCGGGCTTCTTGCCGGCGCCGTCGATGATCGTGGTGTTTTCCTTGTCAACCCTGACCCGCTTGGCGCGGCCCAGCATGTCGATCGTCACGTTCTCAAGCTTGATCCCTAAGTCTTCAGAGATCACCTGGCCGCCCGAGAGGGTGGCGATGTCTTCGAGCATCGCCTTGCGGCGGTCGCCGAAGCCCGGAGCCTTGACGGCGGCGACCTTGAGGCCGCCACGCAGCTTGTTGACGACGAGAGTGGCCAGTGCTTCGCCTTCGATGTCCTCGGCGATGATCAGCAAGGGCTTGCCGGTCTGCACGATCGCCTCGAGGATCGGCAGCATGGCCTGCAGGTTCGACAGCTTCTTCTCGTGCAGGAGGATGTAAACATCCTCAAGCTCGGCCACCATCTTGTCGGCGTTGGTGATGAAGTAGGGCGAGAGATAGCCGCGGTCGAACTGCATGCCTTCGACGACTTCGAGTTCGGTCTCGGCGGTCTTGGCTTCCTCGACGGTGATGACGCCCTCGTTGCCAACCTTCTGCATGGCCTTGGCGATCATGTCGCCGATGGCCTTCTCGCCATTGGCCGAAATCGTCCCGACCTGGCCGACTTCTTCCGAAGACTTGATTTTCTTGGAACGCTTCTTGAGATCCTCGACGACCGCCGCGACGGCGAGATCGATGCCGCGCCGCAAATCCATCGGGTTCATGCCGGCCGCCACCGACTTCGCACCTTCACGCACGATCGCCTGGGTGAGCACGCAGGCCGTGGTGGTGCCGTCGCCCGCCACATCGTTGGTCTTGGAGGCAACTTCGCGCACCATCTGGGCGCCCATGTTCTCGAACTTATCTTCGAGTTCGATTTCCTTGGCGACCGTCACCCCGTCCTTGGTGGTGCGGGGAGCGCCAAAGCTCTTGTCGATAACAACGTTACGGCCCTTGGGGCCGAGGGTGACTTTCACCGCGTTGGCGAGAATGTCGACACCGCGCAGCATGCGCTCGCGGGCTTCACCGCCGAAGCGGACTTCTTTAGCAGCCATGTGAATATTCCTCTAACTGATTGAATGGGAGGGTTGGCAAGCGGACCTACTTGTCCAGAATGCCCATGATGTCGGATTCCTTCATGATCAACAGCTCGGCGCCGTCAATCTTGACTTCGGTGCCCGACCACTTGCCGAACAGCACCTTGTCACCCTTTTTCACGTCGAGCGGAACGATCTTGCCGCTTTCATCGCGGGCCCCCGGGCCTGCAGCAATGATTTCGCCCTGCATGGGCTTCTCCTGGGCGGTGTCGGGAATAATGATGCCACCCTTGGTCTTGGTGTCTTCTTCAACTCGCTTGACGACCACACGGTCGTGCAGAGGACGGAATTTCATTCGATAACTCCTTGTATTGACGACGTTTATTATAAGTTTTGGGCCAGGTCCCGGAGGGAACCCGCCTCTCTTGGCACTCGTTGACAGAGAGTGCTAACAGCTGCCGCAGGAGATAGGGCTGACGCCCGCCGCCGTCAAGAGGCTTGAAGGCAAATTTTCAGATTTGGGTATTAACTAACCGAACGTCGGCTGACTCGCAGGCGGATCCCATTTTCCGAGCGCACCGTCAGCCGGGCGATGGGCCGGGGTTCAAAACCATCCACTGGTTCGAACTTGAAGCGCCGCACCAGCCCCGACACAATGAGCGCCGCTTCTTGCAGTGCAAATGACGCTCCCAGGCAAACTCGTGGCCCTTTGCTGAATGGCAAATAGCAGTGGCGCTGGGCCTCGACTGTTTCGGGCCGGTCGAAACGGTCGGGATCGAAAGCATCGGGCTCGGCCCAGTAGCGCCGGTGGCGTTGGATGAGCCAGGGCGATACCGATACAATCGAATCCACCGGCAACGCCTTATCGCGCATCGTGCAGGCCGAGGCGGCAGAGCGCGGCAGGAAGGCGACCGGGGGATAGAGCCTGAGTGCCTCGGCGAAAGCCTTGCGTGTAACCTCAAGCTGTTTCATGTCCTGGAAGCGCGGCGCTTTCTTGCCGAAGATTGCAATTGCCTCGGCATGCATGCGCTCTTGCACCGGTTGATCCATCGCTATGAGATAGAGCGTCCAGGCCAATGCGCTGGCTGAAGTTTCATGGCCCGCGAGAAACAACATGGCCACCTGTTCGCACAATTCGCGCAGGTCGAAATACGTGCCGGTCTCGGTATCCTTGACAGACACCAGCGATTGCAGAATGTCCTGATGGGTCTGCGCTTTACCACTGTGGAAGCTGTCGAAACGCGCCTTGACGATGGCATCGAGCACATCGCGGATTTCGCGTGCGGCGCGTTTGGCTTTCTTCTGTCCGAAGTAACTGACCCAGCCGGGCAGGCCCACCGCCCGGGTCATGCCCTTGGCGAAGGCCGCTTCCTGAAAGCGGGTGAAGGCCGCGAAAATCAGACGCGCCTCTTCGCTCTCCAAAGGCCGCGAGAAGATGGTGCGGAAAATGATGTCGGCGGCCACATGCATCATTTCCTCGTCAACGATCATTTCGCCGCCATTGGCTTTGGCATCCATGCGGGCGAACAGGGCGTCGGCGGCATCAAGCATCAGGTCGAAGACGATCTTTATGCGGGCTTGTGCAAACGCCGGGTCCATCATGCGGCGCTGGCGTCTCCACACTTCGCCATTGGATACAAAGATTGAATCTCCAAGCAACAACTCGAGCATGTCGGAGATCATGCGGGCTTTCGGAAACTTTTCGGCATCGTCAACCAGCACGCGTTTGATCAACTCAGGCTGGTTGACGATGTAGACTCTTCTGCCGGGCGTCGCCAATTCGCCCATGTGCATGTTGTAGGCCTTATCAGACAGGGCGGAAATTGCGCATGACCGCGATCTCAAGTACTTGAGCGGCCGCAGCAGTAGTTGCAGGATATGACCATGCTTGGGCATCGGTTTGGGATAAGGAGGTGTAAACTTGCTCATGGCCGGCCAATTCTGAAACGATCGAAACCCTTCACGCTGGCAAGATTGCGGAAGCGCTCGGCCAATGTCTTATCACCGGCGGTGAGCAGGAAATAGTCGTAGTCGCCAGCCAGTTCGGCGGCCATTAGATATTGGAAGTGGGCCCGGCTGAAATCACGCCTGAGCTTGGTGTAACTCGCCGGTGTGAACAGCTTGGGAAACCGTGCCGACAAGAGTTTAGGTTTAGGCACGGTTGGATCAGCTTGGTTGAGGCCCGATCCGGCGACTGGATCGGTGAGCGGGAAACACGCGCTGTCGATAGCTGCGCTTATGTCGATCCAGTCGATACGCTGTGCAGATGCAACCGCTGCAAGTTCGTTGCGAAAAGTATCAGCACCAGGTTGCAGGCCAAGCAGCGGAATGGTGTGGCCAAGAGTAAGGAGTGAGATTGCATCGGTATGTTTGCCAAGCAGTTTCAGCGCCCGCGCGCAGGCAGCAACAGCCAATTGGGTGCCGATACTATGCCCCACCACCAGAACTTCGCTTGCACTGTCTGCTACAATTGCGGTGGTGATGCGCCGCGCAAAAATATCAACGCGGGTTTCCATGTCGCCAGCCGACCCGTCACCCTGGTCAGAGATGAATGCAAGAATCCGCGCGAGCCAGAACACATTCGTATGTGGTTCAAGAACTGGCCGAAAAAAAATGAGTCCCGCCA
>JANLWG010000171.1:0-3920 GCA_031364405.1 Hyphomicrobiales bacterium | reverse complement strand
ATCCGGGGCCGGGCAGCACCAATGCCGCCCGCAGCACTTGGTTGAGCAGCTTCTCGGCATGTGGATTGTCGGAGACCAGATCGCCGATACGGTCGGCCAAGCCGCGGCCGCGGCGGCGCTCGGTTTCCGGTCCGCGCAGCCAGCGCCGCAACTCAGATGTTTCAAAGGCGGTCAGGTGACTCGAGAAAGCCCCGTCAGCGGCATCGAACAGGTGGTGGCCCTCATCGAAGATAATGCGGCGGATGCCGCCGGGGGCGGCCTCCTCTTCACTGGTGACGGCAACGCCCAGCGCGTGATCGACCGCCGCCTGATGCAGCACCAGCGCATGATTGGCAATGACGATCGATGCTTTTCGTCCGGCCCGGCTTGAGCGTTCGATGAAACATTTGCGGTAGTGCGGGCAGGCGGCATAGATGCATTCGCCGCGCCGGTCGGTAAGCCCCATCGAACCGGGAGAAAGAGCCCGGCCCTCGCCCTCGATCGCCACATCGCCGAACAGCGAGAACAGCCATGATGGAAAATCACCGCCCACCATGTCGCCGTCGCGGCTGAACCTCGCCCAGCGCGCGATCAAGGCCGCGAACAAGGCCGAACGAGGATTGGCGGAACTGAGTCCCCCAAACACTTCCTGCATGTTGAGCAGGCACACATAGTTCTCGCGGCCCTTGCGGATGACAATATGGGCGCGGCGTTCGGCGGGATCGTCAACCAGACGGGCGGTTTCCTGATCGAGCTGGCGCTGCAGGTTCTTGGTGTAAGTCGAAACCCACACTGGCGCATTGTTCTTGCGCGCCCACAGCCAGGCGGGTGCGAGATAACCCAGCGTCTTGCCGAGGCCGGTGCCGGCTTCGGCCAGCAGGATATTATTTTCTTCCTTGCGCTGGCGTGGCGCGAAGGCATGCGTGGCGCTGGCCGAATAATCCTTCTGCGCCGGGCGGGGCTCGGCATCACGGCCGACAATTTGGGCGAGAAAGGCCTGCGCGTCGGCTGGCGATACGCCTTCCTGACGGCCGGGCGGGCGCCCACCATCATCCTCCCATTCCTCGATGCGGTCCCACACATTGAGGCCCGTGGCGAAACTTCCGACATCAAGTTTTGGATTGGCTTTGATCAGCGCCGCGATGACCGGCTTCGCCCATGGCCAGTTGGCGCGTACCAGATAGGTCGCATTCTCCGCCGCCTCGCGAATGAAGGGATAGTGCTGATTGGCCAGGCGGCCCAGCAGCTCGTCGGCGACAAGGCGCAGCATTGCGACGTCAGACGTTGCCGGTTCAAGCACCAGTGCCCGCGCCAGGCCAAGGGGTGTCGGCGTGGCAACACGCGCCGGGCACACAAAAGCAAAAAGTTCCGCCACATCGAAATGCTTTTGCTCACGCGCCGCCCCTGCAACATGGCGCGACGCGCCCGAAGCATTGGCCAGACGCTCAACAAGGAACGCCGCATGGCAAACGATATGCGGTGTGGTGGCAAGGCGTGCGAGGCCTGCTCCGGCAGTCAGCATTTCACCGGCACAGGTGACCAATGAGACGCCCGCCAGTGCTGCGGCCGGCAGATCAGCCGTCATCGCGCCCGCTCTTGCTGGCCGCCAACATTGCCATATTACCGTCGTGAATCATCATCTAGTGTTAGGGTTTAATCCGGGAAGGATGCGAGCGCCATGGACCAGAAATATATCGACCTGTTCGACCGTTTCACTCACGGCGCCATGGGCCGCCGCGAGTTTCTCGAAAAACTGAGCCAGCTTGCCGGCAGTGCCGTATCGGCCACCGCACTGCTCGGCGTGCTGGAGAACAACTATGCCCATGCCGCCATGGTGCCGGAAGACGATCCGCGCCTGCGCTCGGGGTTTCAGGAGATCGACACCAACGTGGCGGGTTACCTCTCGGTGCCGCTTGACGGCGATGTTCAGCCGGCGGTTATTGTGATCCACGAAAATCGCGGCCTCAACCCGCATATCAAGGATGTGACGCGGCGGTTGGCGCTGGAAGGCTTCGTGGCCTTTGCGCCCGATTATCTCTTTGCCCTTGGTGGCACGCCCGATGATGCCGACAAGGCCCGCGACATGATCGGCACCTTGAAGCCCGAGGATATCCTCGCCGTGTCGCAGCGCGCACTGCTGGCTGTCAACAAATTTCCCACCAACAAGCAGAACAAGACCGGCGCCATGGGGTTCTGCTGGGGCGGCGGGCAAGTCAATCGTCTGGCGGTGGCCGACCCGTTGCTGAAGGCTGGCGTTGCTTACTACGGTGCCCAACCCGCCGCGGAAGACGTGCCAAGGATCACGGCACCCCTGCTCCTGCACTACGCCGGCCTCGACGAGCGCATCAATGCCGGCATCGCCGCTTTCGAGGAGGCTTTGAAAGCCAGCAGCAAGATCTATGAACTCCACATCTACGAAGGCGTAAATCACGCCTTCAACAATGACACCAACGCCGCCCGTTACAACCAGCAGGCAGCCGACCTCGCGTGGAGCCGGACCGTGACGTTTCTGAAGAAATATTTGTCCTGATGGCTTGATCGCGGTCAAGAATTCCGGTCGAGAGATCGCGTAATTATTCTGTTATGGAGAATACTGCTCCGATCATCGCGCTGCGCCGTTCCCTCAGCCTGCCTTGGTTGGTGTTCTATGGCGTTGGCGTCACGGTGGGAGCGGGTATATTCGCTCTTATTGGCGAGGTTGTAAGCCTTGCCGGCGATTTTGCGCCGATGTCGTTTCTGATTGCTGGTGCGGTCGCGGGCTTCACCGGCTGGTCCTATGTATTGCTCGCCGGGGCCCATCCACGAGCGGCCGGTGAAGCGGTGTTCGCCAAGCTGGGGCTCGGCAGTGCCGTGGGACGGACTGTCGGATATGGCGTTGTCGCCGTTGCCATTACCGCCGGGGTCACCATTGGCCTGGCCTTCGCGGGCTATCTCGCCAGCTTCACCGGCATTCCGGAACCGGTGGGACTGGTCGCCGTGCTCATACTGCTCGCGGTAATCGCCATCGCCGGGGTGCGCGAGAGCGTTGGCTTTGCCGCGGTGGTAACAGTCCTTGAAGTGGGAACCCTGCTGGTGGTCATCGCCGTCGCACTGCCGATGTTTGGGGAGACAGGTGTTACCGCCCGCATTACGGCACTGCCTGGCTCTCATGCCGCGATGTCGAGCGTGGCGGCCGGCGCATTCGTCGTCTTCTTCGCTTTCATTGGTTTTAAGAATATCGAGAACATGGCGGAGGAAACCACCGACTCGCACCGAACCGTGCCGTTGGCGATTATATTGACACTGGCAATTTCAGTGGCACTCTATGGGCTGGTCGCCTGCGTTGCGGTGGCGTTCCCAGACCGCGTGGGGTTCACCTCCAGCAAGGCCCCTCTCGCGGTGCTGTTCTCTGCCGCCACCGGCTGGCCCGGCGCTCCCATTGCCGCCATGGCATCGATTGCCATGGTCAACGGCATCCTCGTGCAGATCATCATGGCGAGCCGGGTGCTTTATGGCATGTCGCGCGAAGCCCAGTTGCCGCCATGGTTTGAAGTACTCCATGAAACCCGGCAAACTCCCACCAGAGCCATCCTGCTGGTGACGGCGGCAACCGCGGCGCTGCCGCTGAGCGTGCCCTTGCTGCAGTTGGCGGAACTCACCAGCCTCGTCATGTTGCTGATCTACACTACAGTGAATGTCAGCCTGTTCAGCATCGGATGCAGCAAGGCAGCGCCTGAGAGGATCAGGCGCTGGCGTTATTGGGGCCTGCTTGGAGCCGCCATATCCCTCGGCCTGATCGTGGCCGAACTTGCCCGCTGACATTGACCGCGAGCCCGCCCCTCCCTAAACAGGCCCGCGTTTATCAACCGAAAGCCTGTTCCGCATGTCCGTCGATCCTGCCCTTCGCGCTGCCGCATTCGAAAGCAAGGCCTGGCCCTTTGAGGAGGCCCGCAAGCTGGTCG
>JANLWG010000405.1:0-2093 GCA_031364405.1 Hyphomicrobiales bacterium | reverse complement strand
GCGACCTGGGCGCGCAGTGCGCCCGGCCACAGGCCGAGGTGGCTGAGCAGACAGATCGATGGCTGCATCAATGCCACGGTGCGCGGGTCGGGTGTGGAAGGTTCGGCGCCGCTGATGAGCCCCACATGCCGCCCGTCCTGCGCCAGCAAACACGCCGCCGCCAGGCCTGCGGGTCCGCCGCCGGCAACAATCAGGTCGAAGCCGGTCACTTGCCGAGCGCCGTTTTCACCATGCTGTCGCGCTGCGAAAACCGCGCGTGGAAGGCTGTGAGTTTCGGCCGGCCATTGCGCCAGACGAAATCGGGCAGGCGGAAATCGATATAGGCGAGCACCACGCCGACGGCGATGGATCCCGCATTCAGTTCGGCGAGGCAGGCCTGCCAATTGTTTTCGAGATCGTCAAAGGCGGCAGTCATGCGGGCTTTGGCGCGCTCCGTCCATTCCTTCCACTGCAGGCCCGGGGGCCGTAGCGCTGTCTCATAACGATACCCCACGGCACACTCGCCCAGGCCCTGGCCCAGAGCCTGCAGGGTCAGCACCCGGAAGCGCTTCACCCCATCGTCGGGAATAAGAGTTGAGTTGCCCGCCACATGACAAAGATATTCGACAATCACCCTGGAGTCATAGACCGCATGGGCATGGTCGGTCTCCAGCACCGGCACCTTGCCGATCGGCGACAGGGCGCTGAGTGTGGTATTGACCTGCGTCGGGTTCACCATCTCCTTCACATGGGTGATACGCCCGGCGAGGCCAAGCTCATCGGCGGTCACCAGCGTCATGCGCACGAAGGGAGAGAGAACGTCGCCGTATATTTTCATCGGGGAAACTCCTGCAGCAGTGAGCCGCAGTCTAAACCAGGAGACCACCGAAAACCAAACTTTCCCTCTCGCCACTCATGGGGTGAGCAAAAGTTCTGCCTCAGTACTTCCTCAGCAACCCCACCACCCGGCCTTGCACGCGGATGCGGTCGGGGCCGAAGATGCGGGTTTCGTAGTTGGGGTTGGCGGCTTCCAGCGCGATTGAGTCGCCCTTGCGGCGCAGGCGCTTGAGGGTGGCTTCCTCGTCGTCGACCAGCGCCACCACGATCTCGCCATTGTGGGCGACATCGCCCTTGCGGATAATCACCGTGTCGCCATCGAAAATGCCGGCGTCGATCATCGAGTCGCCTTTGACTTCGAGGGCGAAGTGTTCTCCACCGCCGAGCATTTCAGGCGGCACGGCGATATTGGCGGTATGATCCTGAATGGCCGAAATCGGCACACCCGCCGCAATCCGCCCCATCATCGGAATAATCGCCGAGCGTGGACTGCCGTCATTGGAGGCGGGCATCGGCTTGACCCGCCCGAGCGTGCCCTGGATCACATTGGGGGTAAACCCCTGGCGCTTGGTACTTAAACTCGGCGAATGGCTTTCCGGCAGCTTGATCACTTCCAGGGCGCGCGCCCGGTTCGGCATGCGCTTGAGGAAGCCGCGCTCCTCCAGCGCCACGATCAGCCGGTGCACGCCGGACTTGGATTGCAGATTGAGTGCTTCCTTCATTTCCTCGAAGGAGGGCGGAACGCCTTCTTCCTTCAGGCGCTCATTGATGAACAGCAACAGCTCGAGTTGTTTGCGGGTGAGCATGGCGGACCTCTATCATTTGGTTCCAGATTCGGAACAAACCTGCAACATTGATACTGGTTGCCATTTGGTTCTGCAAGTGTTTACTTTCTGTAACGACTAAAAATCAAGGATCAGAATGGGAACCAGCGCTCCCGCCGGCGCTTCTGGCGCGTTTGGAGGCCTGATTATCAGGCATTGCGCCTCCCGAAAGGTGCGCTGCATGGAACTGTCCTGGCGGGCAAAGGGAGTCGCCGTGCGGGTCCCGTCCGCCGCAATCTCCAGGGTTGCCCGCATATAATCCTGGCGGCTGTCATTGGCCCTCATCGGTGCCGCCAGGCGCGCCTGCGTCGCGGGCTAACCGGTGGGTAGTCCCAGCAGGCCATCGAGCAGCGGCTTCAGAAACAATCTGGCGCACACCAGCGCTGAAACCGGATTGCCCGGCAATCCCATCACATGCTGACGCCCTCTTCTGCCATACATGAAGGGCTTTCC
>JANLWG010000108.1:0-20673 GCA_031364405.1 Hyphomicrobiales bacterium | reverse complement strand
ATGATAGGGTCATGTGAGCCGAAAACTGGGCGATATGGCCTGCTGGCCCGCAAGTGCCCAAGGAAATTTGAGCGCAACACCCTGGGCGATTTCACCGGTATTTCTTGATGATATCGAATATTCCGCCGGCGGCGGCAACGGCGTCGACGGTCCAGTATTCGCCCCAGCCTTGGTCGAGCGAGCCCGTTTGCACGCTGTAGGGCTCCTTCACATCGCCCAGAGATTTTCCCTGTGGCGTTTCGACAACCCACCGCACAGCAACCGTTTGACTGGTGCCCTTGGGCTTGGACAGCACCACCTTTCCCCTGACGATCAGGGCGTCGGTGCGCGGTGCATTGACCACCGGCCAGCCCGCCGCTTTCAGCGTCCGCCGCATCGCCTCGGTCAATTCAGCATTGCCCGATCCCGGCGAACCCTGGACACCAACAACCGCTACAACATTGATGGCGACCCGGTCCGGTTGGGCGGCGCCGGGTTCAGGCGGCGGCGGCACCATGGGCTCGGGTGCGGCTTCCGCCACCGCTTGCTCACCATCGGCCGGAGCCACTGTTGCGGGCTCCAATGCACTGGGGCCATTGAGGGTCTCAAGGTCGACATCAAATTGCGCGCCGTTCTTGGCCATCACGAAGTAAGTCGACGGCGGCGCGATCATCGCACCCAGGCGCACCGCAAAACCCAGTTGCTGGAACTTGTCGGTCAATTGCCGCGAAACCTGCCCGGCAATATTCTGCAGCACGATTTCGGTTATCGCCGAACCTGGATCGCCCGGCACCGCGGCATCCGCCGTGACCGTACCTTTCAGGGTAGCGACCAGCACGCCCGCATTGTCACGCAGTTCAAAACTGTAGACAACCTGCGTGGCCCCTGCCTGAACCTCGCCGCGAAACCGCCCGCCCAGCGAATACGTGCCGGACTGGAATTCGCCTTCAACCACGCCAATGTCATGCTGCCCGGCGGCAAGGGCCAGCGCGTCCTTGAACTCTTGCGCCTTGTCTGGCGGAATACCCACGAGTTGCTTCAACACCACCGGCGGCGGTGTCTTGCCTTTCGGACCGGGCGCTGTCGTAGTGCTATCGCTCAGCAGATTCCCCGCCGAACAGGCGGCCAGCACCAGCCCGAACAACAAGAGAACCAGCCAGCGGCGCCACGGCGCCGGAACGTTGATGGCGACAGTAGATGTCATGATCTAGCAGACTATCATACTCAGCGGATAGCGCGAAACCGGCTGTGGTCCCTTGTCCCGGATGATATAGGTGCGGCCCAGGCAGAATGCGCTGCCGCTGTCTGAATCCATGATGATCATATGGGCGAAGAACACCATGCCTTGCTCAATGGGGTGCGGATTGCCGCGGTAGAACATCGGCGCGTCCATCCAGCTCGGGGTGAATTTGGCGCCCAGCGAATAGCCGCAGGCATTGAGCCGGTGGCGCTCCATGCCATGGGCATCCATCACCCTTGCATGGGCGTCGAACACCTCGCCCGCCGTATGGCCGGGCCTCAGCCTGGTTTCAACTTCGGCCAGCGCTTCGCGGGCGGCTGCGTCCATCGCAAGGTGTTGCTTGCCCGGTTTGCCGATCAAAATGGTGCGCATGAAGGCGGCGTGATAGTGCCGGTAGACGCCCGCCCATTCGAGTGTCAACTGATCGCGTTTCGACAATTTGCGCCGCCCCGATTTGTAGCGGCACAGCAGCGCGTCGCGGCCCGACCCGATAATGAATTCATTGGCCGGATAATCGCCGCCGCCGGCGAACACCGCACCCTGCTGGGCGGCCAGAATGCCGCCTTCATCAGCTCCAGCCCTGGTTTTCTTGATCGCCGCCTTCAATGCCGCATCACCGAGTTCTCCGGCCTTGCGCACATATTTGAGTTCGGCCGCCGATTTCACCACGCGAATGCGATTGACCAAATGCGAAGCGTCCTGAAGTTTGCAAAATCCTGAAAGTGCCGCATCAACCGCGCGCCCGTTGAAATGCGTGAGACCATAGCTGTCGGTCTCGATGCCAAGCTGCTTGCCGCGCGCGCCAAGGCTTTGCAGCATGTCCTTCAACTGACCGGCGGGCTTGGCTCCCGCCGCATCGGTCCAGATGCGAATATCCTCGATAATTGACGTATGCTGCGCCTGCCGCAGATCAGCCGAGCGGGTCAGCAGCGCCAATTTGCCATCGCTGCCGAGATAGAGGCACTGGAAGAAGCAGAAACCGAAACTGTCATAGCCGGTCAGATAATACATGCTCTCCTGCTGGAACATCAAAAGCCCGTCGAGGCCCTGCGCCTGCATTGCGGCGCACGCGCGGGCGATGCGCGATTGATATTCCGGGAGTTTGAAATGAAGTGCCATGATATTTCCTATCCGAGTGCGATGGCTGAAATTTGACGGCCGTAATCTTTTTCGGCCCGGTGCGTGGTGCGGCGGTAGCTGAAAAAGCGCGGCTCGTCGCTGAAGGTGCACAGGCCAAGGTTGATCACTCTGCCCGCCCCCTCGCGCCGCAGCCGCTCCTCAAGATAGCCGGCGAGGTCGAACATGGCGTGGCCGGCACGAGGCGACGGCGTAAAGAACTTCTTGTTGACGCTATCGGCATCGACATACCGCGCCGGAAATTCCGGGCCCACTTCATAGGCCGCCTTGGAAATCATCGGTCCCAGCACGGCGGTAATCCGCGATCTGCTGGCACCCAATGCTTCCATCGCATCGAGTGTGGCACCCGTCACGCCGTGGAGGGCGCCCTTCCAGCCGGCATGGGCCGCACCGATGACCCGGGCGTGGGCGTCGGCGAACAGGATAGGGCCGCAATCCGCCGTCAGCACGGCGATCGCCAACCCCGGTATCGCCGTCACCATGCCATCGGCCCGCGGGCGCTCGCCTACTTCCCATGGCCGCTCGGCCACGATCACATTGGGGCTATGGACCTGAAAGGCGGTGATCAGATTGGGCTCGCTGACTGCAAGCGCATCGGCAACGACGGTGCGATTCATCCGCACGATATCCTTGTCGTCACCCGAGCCCATGCCGCAGTTGAGCGAGGCGAAGATGCCACGCGAGTGCCCGCCTTCCCGGGTGAAGAAGCCGTGGCTGATACCGGACGCTTTAAGAGCTTCTGCCTCGATCATCGTGCCCCGAATGGATAGGGTGTGGCGAGCCCCGGTGAAGTGGCGGCCAGAACCTTGAACAGGTTACCCATCTGCGCTTGATCCGCAAGCCTTGTCAGCGCCCGCTGCAAAATATCCCGTGTTGGCGCATCAGCCTTGGCGGCCAGCACCGCCACGCGCGCCTCAATCCCCATGGCCAGCAGAAACGCCCGCTGTGTAAGGGCGGGCCAGACGGCAGCGCCGCCATTGCGCAACGCCTTGGCCAGCGCCGCGAAATCCACATGCGAAGTAAGATCGCATTCACCGGGCGCTTGTGTCACCGGCACATGGGCGTGCTGGCGCAGTGCCTGCAATGTATCGCCCGGTGCTGAAACCAGATGTCCATAGTCGATGATCAATGCCGCGCCGGGGTTGCGCGCCAGCCGTGCCCCGATCTCCAGCGCAATATCCACCCGCGCCGGTGCAAGCTCGATAACGTCGCCATCCTTGCCCGGCGCCCCTTGCCCCTCGACTTCGGCGGCACCTAATCCGATCACCAGTTTCTCGCCATCGAGACCCACGCATCGTTCGTGCCACCGCCCGTCGCGGCGCTCGAATTGATGGATTGCGATGGCATCGAAAAACTCATTGGCGATCAGGATTGCAGGCGCTTCCGGCACACTCGCCAGTGCGTCGTGCCAAGTCGCACGACAGCCAATCGCCTGCTCTTGCATGTCACGCAGACGCGGACTGGTCTCGACCAGATGCACGCGCACCGCCGATGCAAACCCCGGCATCACCTTTGCGGCGCGCAGAATGTCGGCCATCAGCGTGCCGCGTCCTGGCCCCAGTTCCACCAGATTGAACCCGGCCGGCGCCCCCATGGCCTGCCAGCAGGCCACGCACCAGATGCCGATCAGCTCGCCGAACATCTGTGAAATCTCCGGTGCGGTAACAAAATCGCCATGCTCGCCAAACGGCTCGTGCGCCATATAGTAACCATGCTGGGGATGACCGAGGCACAGCGCCATATAGCGATCAAGCCGCATCGGCCCTTCCGCCGCAATGGCCTCGCGGATTATCCGTTCAAGCGGTGGCACGGCGCGATCTCAGCAAGAGCCAGACGCCGATTGCACATAGCGGCAGCGACAGGATCATGCCCATGGTGATGAAGCCCGCGAAAAAACCCAGCTGCCGGTCGGGCTCGCGGGCAAACTCGACAACCATGCGCGACAAGCCGTAACCCAACGCGAAAATCCCCGACGCCCGCCCCGGATGCGCCAATACCTTGAAGCGGTGCGTGGCGATGCGAACCGCCAGAAACAGTGCCAGCCCTTCCAGCGCTGCTTCATAGAGCTGGCTGGGATGGCGCGGCACTTGCGATGGATCGGCTGGAAACACGAAGGCCCACGGCAAATCCGTCATTCGCCCATAAAGTTCGCCGTTGATGAAATTGGCCAGCCGCCCCAGCCCCAATCCCACCGGCACCGAAGCCGCCCCCAGATCGAGCATCCGGTCGAGACCGGTTCCGATGCGGCGGCCGAAAATCAGGCAGGCCGCCACTACGCCCAGAAAGCCGCCGTGAAACGACATGCCGCCATCCCACACCCGCAAAATATCAGCGGGGTGGCTGAGATAATGCAGCGGATTATAGAACAACACATAACCAAGCCTGCCGCCGAGCACCACGCCGAGCATCGACCAGATGAAGAACTGATCGATCTGTTGCGGCGTCATCGCCGGTTTGGTTCCCGCCCACAGGCTGGTATTGCTCGCCAGCCCCTTCATATACCACTGGGCAAACAGCAACCCGGCGATATAGGACAGCGCATACCAGCGCACCGCGAACGGCCCGAACGAAAAGATCACCGGATCGATGTTGGGAAACGTCAAGACCGCGAAGTTCAACATGGCGGCGGACACTGTCCGCGCCGGCCCCATCCGTCAAGCACCTTGAAGATTGTCACCGGAAGCCATAGCTAGAGTGCAGAAAGGGCCCCGCCATGACTACAACTTCGTCCCGCTTCTTCGACGAGCTTGCCAAGCTGATGACCAACGCCGCTGGAGCAGCCCAGGGCGTGCGCCGCGAACTCGATACCCTGGTGCAAACCCAGGTCGAACGTGTGCTCAATAACCTTGACGTTGTGAAACGTGAAGATTTCGAGGTGGTGAAAGCCATGGCTGCCAAGGCCCGCGAGGAAAACGATACCCTCGCCAAACGCCTGGCCGAACTCGAGGCTAAGCTGTCCGGCGAATCACCCGCCGGCCAAATTCATGTGGAGGAATCACCGTCCCAGCCCTCTTGAGACTTGTTGCGACTCAAAGGCTTGGGCACGGTCAGCCGCGCGGTTGAGACCTGATTCTTCAGCCGGCAGAGGAAATTGCGATGGCTGCTGTGCAGGCATTTGAAACCCAAACTGCCAATCCCCTCGATCGTGTCGAGCGGCTGGCCGAGGCCCATCACTGGAGTTTCGACCGCACCAATCCCCATGAAGTCACCATGCTGGTCGAGGGCTCGTGGAGCGATCTCCACGTGGCGATGAACTGGCGCGACGATGTCGAAACCCTGCATGTCGCCTGCACTTTCGACGCCAAGGTGCCGCCAGCCCGGCGTGACGAAACTGCCCGCCTCGCCGCCATCATCAACGAGCAACTGCTGCACGGCCACTTCGACCTGTGGCAGGTGGACGGCAGTCTCGTGTTCCGCAACGATCTGCTGCTCACCGGCGGGGCTGAGGCCAATGACGCCCAGTGCGAGGCGCTGATCGGCCTGGCGGTGGAAAGCTGCCAACGCTATTTTCCCGCCGTCCAGTTCGTCGTCTGGGCCGGGCGCAGCGCCGAGGAGGCGCTCGAATCAAGTCTGTTTGAAACCATGGGCGAAGCATGAGATTTTAGTTTCCCCCTCCCATCTGTGGGGAGGGAGATATCATGTCAACTTACTGTGCAAGAAAGTACACGATATGAGCATTGAACTTAACGGCACACTGGTGCTGGTCGGCGCTGGCAAGATGGGTGGCGCCATGCTCGAGGGTTGGCTCAAGGGCGGAGCCGATCCCCGGCACATCGTGGCCTTTGATCCATCGCCACCCGATGAAGTGAAAGCCCTGCTCGAAAAAAACCGCATCAGGCTCAATCCCGCCGTGGCTTCGATCACCGATGCGGAAATTATCCTCGTCGCGGTGAAGCCCCAGGTCATGGAAGACGTGCTGCCGGGCATCGTGCCGCTGGGGGCCTCGAAGCCGCTCATTCTTTCAATCGCCGCCGGCAAGACCATCGCCGCCTTCGAGCGCCATTTCGGTGCCACCGCGGCGGTGATCCGCACCATTCCAAATACCCCCGCCGCCGTCGGCCGCGGCATTACCGCGATGGCCGCGAACAAGAACGTCTCGCCCCGGCAGTTGCACTTGGCCCGCACCCTGCTTTTGGCCATCGGCGAAGTCGTAACCGTCGATGATGAAGCGCTGATCGATGCGGTCACCGCGGTTTCCGGCTCGGGACCGGCTTATGTGTTTTATCTCACCGAGTGCCTGGCCGCCGCTGGTGAGAAAGTGGGCCTGCCCGCCGGTCTCGCCATGCAGCTGGCGCGCGCCACGGTTGCCGGTTCAGGCGAGTTGATGCGCCTGTCCGGCCAGCCCGCCGCCGCCCTGCGCCAGAATGTCACTTCGCCCAAGGGCACGACTTACGCGGCCCTGCAAATCTTGATGTCCGATACCGGCATGCAGCCGCTGTTCGACAAGGCCATCGCCGCCGCCACCCAGCGTTCGCGCCAATTGGCCAGTTAAGCCATGACAATTTCATTCGATGATTTTCTGAAAGTCGATATCCGCATCGGCACCATCATTGCCGTCGATCCCTTCCCCGAAGCCCGCAAGCCCGCCTTCAAACTGAAAATCGATTTCGGCGAAGCAATCGGCATCAGGAAATCCTCGGCCCAGATCACCAAATATTATACTCCCGGTACATTGATCGGCCGCCAGGTCGCGGCCGTCGTCAATTTCCCGCCGCGCCAGATCGGCCCCTTCATGTCGGAAGTCCTCACCCTGGGTTTTCCCGACCCGCAAGGAGAAGTGGTGCTGGTTGCAGTCGAACGCCAGGTGCCCAACGGCGGCAGGCTGTTCTAAGCCCAGTGCTCCGCCATCAACTCAAACCGGAATTTGCACGACGGCGCGCAACCCGCCCATGGCGCTGTCTTCGAGCTTGAGATCGCCACCATGGCCCCGCGCGATGTCGAGTGCGATGGCCAGGCCCAGCCCCGTGCCGGTCTCGTCGAGGTTGCGTGCATTGTCCAGTCTGACGAACGGCCGGAAGGCATCTTCGCGCTGGTCCGCCGGTATGCCCGGCCCATCATCGTCGACGCTGACCGTCAGCAGATGACCGGCATGATCAGCCGAGACCGCCACATGCCTGGCGTGGCGCGCGGCGTTACCAATGATATTGCCAAGCAGCCGGCCAAAGGCGTTGGGCTTGACGTGAACCTTTAGTCCATCGGGTATGTTCACCTTCACCTGGCCAGCTTTGCGTTCGGCCAACCGCACCGCCGCCAAAACCATATCCGACAGGACCCTGTCTTCAACCTTCTCGCCGCCATCGCCGCGCACGAATGCCATGTAGGCTTCGAGCATGCGCTGCATCTCGGCCACGTCCTCCATCAGCGGTTGAACTTTCGCCCCATCGCCAAATAATGCCAGCCCAAGCCTGAACCGCGTGAGAATGGTGCGCAGATCGTGGCTGACCCCGGCCAGCATGACGGTGCGCTGCTCGACATGCCGCGCTATTCTGTCCCTCATGTCGAGAAAGGCCTCGCCCGCCTGACGCACTTCGGCGGCACCGCGCGGCAGGAAGCGCCCGGTGTCGCGGCCCGTGCCAAAATTCTGCGCCGCCTTCGCCAGATCGAGAATGGGGCTGATCTGTTTGCGCAGGAATACCACGGCGATGGCGAGCAGGATGAGCGACGACACGATCATCCAGAACAGCAGCACATCGGTGTTGGCGGCATAGGCCCGGCTGTTATTGGTCAGCATACGGAATATAAGTCCCTTCTCGACCTCGACCCTGATATCGACATAGCCAGGCTGATTGCGGCTGTCGATCCAGAATGGCCGCCCGGTATCATTGGCGAGATAGCGCGTAAGCCTGGTGTCGACGGGGGAGAACAAGGGTTTCGGCAAAGGCTCCGGCAGTTCGCTGCCGCGCATGATTTGCAGGCCGAGCTTGAGCCTGCCGTTGGCAAGCTCCTCGATGCGCATGAGATCGTCATCGGTCTTGGGCGAACTGTTGTAGAGTTCGATGACCAGCCCGATCTCGCGGGCCAGCGAACGCGCCAGAACTTTTGTCACATTGTCCCAGTGGCGATCGAGAATGACACCGGTCATGATCGATTGCAGCAGCACCATCGGCGCCACCAGAATGATCAGCGCGCGCTGGTAGAGGCCCGAGGGAAGATGACGCTCGAGGAAACGGTTGAAGCGGTATAACAGACTGGTATTGCCCGCCATGGCGTCCCTCAATTCACATGCAGCACATAGCCAGCACCCCGCACCGTCTGCAGGAAAACCGGGTTGGAGGGATCAGCTTCGATTTTCTGGCGCAGCCGGTTGATCTGCACATCGACGCTGCGCGCGCTTTCCTCGGCACCAGGCTTGGCCAATTCCGTCCGCGCCACCGGCGTGCCGGGGCGTTGCGCCAGAATGCGCAGGAAATCCTTTTCGCGCGAGGTGAGCCTGACCAGCTCGCCATTATTGCGCAACTCGCCGCGCGGCGCATTGAAGGTGAAGGCGCCAAAGCGGAAATCATCGGTCTTGATCGTTGCCGTTTCCGTCCGGCGCAACAGATTGGCGATGCGCAACAGCAGTTCGCGCGGTTCAAAGGGCTTGCTCAAATAATCATCGCTGCCCGATGAAAGGCCGCTGATGCGGTCGGAAGTCTCCGCCAGTGCCGAAAGCATCAACACCGGAATCTTGTCATTGCCGTCACGCAGCGAGCGGGTGAGTTCAAGTCCATTCTCGCCCGGCATCATGATGTCGAGCACCATCAAGTCGAAGATCACCCCGCGCCGCCGCTCGCGTGCCTCCATTGCCGATCCCGCCACTGTCACCCGGAAGCCGTTGTCCGCGAGATAGCTTTGCAGCAGCAGGCGGATGCGCCGGTCATCGTCGACCACCAGAATGTGCGGTTGCTCAACCACTCTTGCCGCCCGCAATGCTGGCCGTGCCGATCCAGTCGCGCACGCTGTCGCGATTTTCCGGGCTCACCAGATTATACAGCATCGTGCGGTAATGCTGGCCAGCCTCCCTGCCTGATTGGGCCAGCGCCCGGCGGATGCGCGCCATCTGCGGCGCCATCAGGCGCTGGCGCAGGGTCTCGCCTTCAGGCGTCAAGAACACCAGCCGCTGGCGCCGGTCGGTTTCACCCTCCTTCTGGCAAACGTAACCCTTGCCGATCAGCTCCTTCAGCACCCGGCCCAAGCTCTGCTTGGTGATGCGCAGAATATCGAGGAGTTGCGCCACCGTCATGCCAGGGTCGCGGCCGACAAAATGCACCACCCGGTGATGAGCCCGGCCGAATCCAATCTCCGCCAGGATTTCGTCAGGATCAGATACGAAATCCCGATAGGCGAAGAACAACAGCTCGATCAGCGCCAGTGTTTCGTTATCGCCCAATTCCGGGGCAGAAATTATGTCAGTCATATTGACATATTTTTCCATCTTTGTTACGTTGAACTCTGTCAGCACGAAATGTTATTGCGCTAACACCAGTTTCTCAATGACATATAGGCCGATCCGCGGCCCCAGTGCAAAGAACGCGACAAGACGGCAAGGGAGATTTCTCATGGCAGACATCATTCCATTCGACCAGCGCGACGGCGTCATCTGGTTCAACGGGAAATTCGTCGATTGGAAGGATGCCAAGGTCCACGTGCTCACCCACGGCCTGCATTATGCCTCCGCCGTGTTCGAAGGCGAGCGCGCCTATGGCGGCCAGATTTTCAAATCGCGCCAGCATTCGGTGCGTTTTCACAAATCAGCCGGACTGATGGACTTCAAGATCCCCTATTCCCTCGAAGAGCTCGATGCCGCCAAGGCCGAAGCCGTGGCCCGGAATGGCGGCGGCGATCAATATGTGCGCCCAGTCGCCTGGCGCGGTTCGGAAATGATGGCGGTCTCCGCCCAGCACAGTAAGATCCACGTGGCCATCGCCACCTGGGAATGGCCTTCGATGTTCGATCCCGAAACCAAGATGAAGGGCATCAAGCTCGACATCGCCGATTACCGCAGGCCCGATCCCATGTGTGCGCCGGTTCACGCCAAGGCCGCTGGCCTCTACATGATCTGCACCCTCTCCAAACACAAGGCCGAGAACAAGGGCTATGCCGATGCCATGATGCTGGATTGGCAGGGCCGCGTGGCCGAGTGCACCGGCGCCAACATTTTCTTTACCAGGGACGGCGCCCTTCACACCCCCATCGCCGACTGCTTCCTCAGTGGCATCACCCGGCAGACCGTCATCGAACTGGCCCGCGGCCAGGGCATGGAAGTGATCGAACGCCGCATCCTCCCCGACGAACTCAAGAGCTTCAACGAATGCTTCATCGTCGGCTCCGCGGCGGAAGTAACTCCGGTGGCCGAAGTGGGTCCCCATAAATTCAAACCCGGCAACATCTCACGCACCCTGATGGACGCCTACACCAATGCCGTGCGGCCGGCGGCGAAGGCGGCGTGAGTGTCGGAAACTTGATCAAGCAAAGGCCAGCAGCACCACACCCCTCATCATGCCCGGACCTGCTCCGGGCATCTTCCCGCCGCATCCAAGCAAGATTGCTCTATCATGGCAGCCAAATACTGTAGCTCCGCAGCACGCTTTCACTTGGATTCAATGATCTGACAAGTTCCCCTGGCCTTGTTTTTCCGTTGAACCATTTTGCATTGGCGCAATGCCGCGCTTACAGCTAGACGCTTTGTCCCATATCCATAGGAGAATCCGCAAGCAGTGGAAGGAGCCGCCAGAGAGCGGCCGCCAGTTGTCGCCACAGCCTTATGCAATGGCTTCTTGAGGATATATACTTTGTAGCCATTCTGGCATGGCTGCAGTTTGGCTGCCGCTTCTGCCGCCAGCACCAGACTTGTTACGAGGCAGATTGCAGCACTAAGTACCAATTCTAATAGCAACAGCCTGCGCGCAATCATCAGGACCTCCATCAACTAAAAATGTAGTCGGATGCTATGGACAAGCACATCGCATTGCAAGAACAGCTATTAGTGTGCCAAATCCCCCAGCCTCTTTCGACACCCGATCCCCCGCTGCGCTAAAAAGATGTTGCAGCCGACGAATATTGAGTGACATGAAATTGGCTGCCCGATCCCTGCAGCGCAATCGCTTTCGGCCAAGCAACGATTGAGCGCCTGTTCCATAGCAGCGCTCACCTTGCCGTCGATGCCCACATTCTCAAAACCATTGTTGCGCAGAAATACCTAGGTTTCGGTGACAGTCCATTCAGTTGTGGATACTACGTATTTGGTCTTGGCGTAGCGCCTGATGTCCAATCACGTTTGCCTCATAATGACGGCATCTGACGCAGCCGGGCTTTCCTTTGTCATGGCCGGAAACGCAAACTCCGGCATTTCAGCGAATGAACGCAACGCGCTGGCATTCACCCTGCTTCAAAACCAGATGGCCGGGGCAAGAGGTTGACCCGGCCATCGCGGCTTGTTCGCGGCAAATTGGATCAGGCGGTGGCGCGCCTGGCGTCGAGGCTCCAGGGGCCAGCGCCTTGAGCCGCGAAATACAGGAACACGAAGGAATAGATGATCGCCAGTTCGCCGCCGTTGATGATCGGATAGAAGGCGGCAGGCGCGTGGAACATGAAATAGGCAACCGCCATCATGCCCGAGAGAACGAAGGCGGTGACGCGGGTGAAGAGTCCGAGAACGATCAGCACGCCGCCAGCGATCTCCAGCAGGCCGCCGATGCCGAACAGCGAGGCCAGCGGCACGCCGTCCTTGAACATATCGACTTGCGGCCACTGAAAGAGCTTGGCCGTGCCATGGGCGAGGAACAGGACGCCGGTGATCACCCGGAGCACCGAAAGGATCGGGCCCGACCAGGTGGAGGGAATAATGCCGGTATTCATGATGGGATTTCCTTGACTGGAGTTAATCTGTAACTGATATATATACCGAATAAATATATGTAACAAGTAAAATTACTATTTATGGCTGCGACAGTTTGACAGTGGCCAGCGGATCGCTGATTGGCTCCATGGCCCGTGCCTTGCCAAAGCCCGCGCATTGTGCACTTGTTAAAAGACAAACGCCCTGAGATGAGGTGACGAGATGACCAAATTTGTCATACTGATTGCTTCTTTGTTCCTCGCGGCAACAAGTGCGTCGGCGGCTGACTGTAGCGCCTACGCCGCGGCGGGCGTTGACTGGTCTGGTTGTTCCAAGGAAAAGCTGATGCTCGGCGGCGAGAACCTGGCGGGCGCCAATCTGACCGGCGCATTCCTCAGCGGTACCGGGTTTGAGGAGGTCAATCTCAGCCAGGCGATTCTCGATCTCGCCGAATTCAACCGCGCCTCGTTCAAGGGCGCCAATCTCTCCAACGCCTCGCTGGTAAAGGCCAGCGGCAGCCGGGTTGATTTCGAAGGTGCCAACCTCACCGGTGCCCGGCTGATCAATATCGATATGACCCGCGGCAATTTTACCAGCGCCAAATTGATCAGCGCAGATCTCGCAAAGGGCGAATTCAGCCGTTGCGAATTTCGCGATGCTGATTTGAGCGGCGCAAACTTGCGGCTCGCCAGTCTCGCCCGCTCAAGCCTGACTGGCGCCAAACTTACCGGCGCCAATTTCACCGACACCTATCTCTATCGCACCAATCTCGCCGGGGCTGATCTCTCGGCGGTGACGGGGTTACAGCAGGACCAGCTCGACAGCGCCTGCGGCGACCAGGAGACCAAGCTTCCGGCCGGCCTCACCGTCTCCCACCGCTGGCCCTGTGAAGAATAGCGGAAGATCAATATAGACCGCGCGGTGATGATGGCGGCGGAAAAAGCAGCGAAGTTGGTTGCTGCTAAATAACCACGCCACGCCCGGCCAGATAGGCGATGAACTCCCTGACCTTCTCCGGCGCCACTTCCTTTACCGCTCCGCCGGGCAATCCGTCGAGGTGAAAGGGGCCATACTGCACCCGGATCAGCCGGTTCACCACGCAGCCGAAATGTTCCATCAGCTTGCGGATTTCGCGGTTCTTGCCTTCGCTGAGCAGCACCCGGTACCAGCTGTTGCTGCGTCCGCCCTTTTCATATTCCTCGACAAACTCAGCCCCGCGATAATTAACGCCATCAACCACGATGCCGCCCGCCAACGCTGAAATATCGGAGGCTGAAAGTTTGCCGCGCACCCGCACCCGGTAAACTCTGGCCAGTGCCGTCTCCGGACTCATCATCGCCTGCGCCAGCGGCCCGTCCGATGACAGCAGCAACAGCCCCTCGCTGTTTACATCGAGCCGCCCCACGCTCATCACCCGTGGCATCGTCGCTGGCCACTTTGGCGGATTGAGCGCGGGCAAATCGAAGATGGTCTGGCGGCCCTTGTGATCGCGGTTGGTTACCAGCACATCGAGCGGCTTGTTCATCACGAATAATCGCGGCAGCGGTTTGGTGGCGGGCGCCACCGTCCTGCCGTCGAGCGTCACCTGATCGCACTCTTCCACCGGCACCGTAGCCAGCGCCACCGCGCCGTTCACCTTGACGCGGCCCTCGGCCACCAGCCGTTCGGCCTCGCGCCTGCTGCCGATGCCGGCCTTCTGCAAGTAAACATTGAGCCGCATATACTGGTCTAGCCCCCGGTCACCGGCGGAAAGAATGCCACCTCGGTGGCACCGGCAAGCGAGCCATCGAGTTGCACATGGGCTTTGTTGACCGCCGCACGCAAGGTCCGCCGGTCGGCGAACGCGGCAGCGCAGCCTTCGTCCCGCGCACTGAGAAAATCGATCAGTTGACTGACGGTTGTCACATTGGGGGGAACCTCAAGCTGGTCCTCCCCTCGCCCCACGATCTGGCGCACCCGCGCGAAATACAAGACTTTCATGCTCAATCCACCACGTGCTGAATACCGGCGCGGAAATAATCATAGCCGGTATAGAGCGTCAGCGCCGCCGCGATCCACAGCATGCCGATGCCGGTTTGCGTCACATAGGGCACCACTGTATCACCCGCCGGTCCCGCGATCAAAAATCCGACGGCGAGAAGCTGCACCGCGGTTTTCCACTTGGCGATCCTGGTGACCGGTACCGACACCCGTAGTTCGCCCAGATATTCGCGAAGCCCCGATACCAGCACCTCGCGCGACAGGATGATGATTGCCGCCCAGATATGTCCACCGAACAGAATGCCATCCGCCGACAGCACCAGCAGCACGACAGCCACCAGAACCTTGTCGGCGATCGGATCCAGCATCCGCCCCAGCGACGATTGCTGCTGCCACTTGCGGGCGAGGTATCCATCGAAAAAATCGGTGATCGCCGCCAGCACAAAGATGGCGAGTGCCGCCCAGCGGGCATTGTTGCCGCCCAGCATCAGCAGACCCGCCACCACCGGCACCGCCACGATGCGTCCATAGGTGAGAATATTCGGCAGGTTCCAAATCTTCGAATGCTTCGCCACTTTGCCAGCTCCCGCCTTGCTCGCGATTCGGCTCATTGTGCACCTTCATGGAAGTGATCGTAAATGGCCCGTGCCAAAGCACTGCTGACGCCCTCCACCGCCGACAAATCATTGACACTCGCCCGCGACACCGATTTCGCCGATCCGAAGGAGCGCAGCAAGGCCTTCTTGCGGGTGGGGCCAATGCCGGGAATTTCATCGAGCGGATTGACGCCGATGGCTTTCGACCGCCTGGCCCGATGGGTGCCAATGGCAAAGCGGTGCGCCTCATCGCGCAGGCGCTGGATATAATAGAGCACCGGATCGCGCGCCTCGAGCATGAACGATGGCCTACCCGTCATATAAAAGTGTTCGCGGCCCGCATCGCGCTCAGGCCCCTTGGCCACACCAGCCACCGGCAAATCGGATAAGCCCAACTCATCAAGCACCGCCCTCGCCGCCGAAAGTTGGCCCTGGCCGCCATCGATCAACACCAGATCGGGCCACGCCTGATCAGCACCTGCCGCAATCTCACCACGCCCCCCCTCCTCCTTCAAAAGCCGCGAGAACCTTCTGGTCAGCACTTCCCCCATCATGGCGAAATCATCCGAGGTGATATCGGCCGCGCGTATGTTGAACTTGCGGTATTGCGATTTCAGCAGCCCATCAGGCCCCGCCACCGCCATGGCGCCCACCGCGTGGGTGCCCTGGATATGCGAATTGTCATAGACCTCGATGCGCTGTGGAACCTCGACCAGACCGAACACCCGCTGAACCCCTTCCAGCAGCCTGGCCTGTGACGATGATTCCGCCATTTTCCGCCCCATGGCTTCGCGCGCATTGGTAACCGCCTGATCGACCAGCAGCTTCTTTTCGCCCCGCCGCGGCACCGCCACCTCGATGCGCCGTCCGCCAGTGGTGGAAAGCGCCTCCTCCAAAAGCTCGCGCTCCTCGATCTCATGCGACAGCAGCACCAGTGCCGGCACCGGCTTGGCATCGTAGAACTGGGCGAGGAATGACATCAGAATTTCACCGGGATCGAATGATTTATCGGCGCGCGGAAAAAACGCATGGGTGCCCCAGTTCTGGCCCGCGCGGAAAAAGAAAACCTGAATGCAGGTGTGACCGCCCTCCTGCGCCAGGCCGAACACATCCGCCTCATTCACCGTTTGCGGATTGATGCCCTGCTGTGCTGTCACAAAGCTCATCGCCTGAATGCGGTCGCGGATGCGTGCGGCCTGTTCGAAGTCAAGTTTCCCGGAAGCCTCCTCCATCATCCGCGCCAGATCGGCTTTCACAACTTGACTCTTGCCCGCAAGAAAAGCTTCAGCCTCGCGCACCAACTCGCCATAGGCCGAAGGCTCGACATAATTGACACAAGGGGCTGAACAGCGCTTGATCTGATAGAGCAGGCACGGCCGTGTCCGATTGGAATAAACGCTGTCATTGCATGATCTTAAGAGGAATGCCTTCTGTAAAGTGTTAATTGCCCGGTTGACCGATCCGGCAGATGCGAAGGGGCCGAAATAACTGCCCGCCCGGTTGCGCGCGCCGCGATGCTTGGTGAGCTGAGCCACCGCATGATCCTTGGCGATCAGGATATAGGGAAACGATTTGTCATCGCGCAGGATCACATTGTAGCGCGGGCGCAGCTTCTTGATCAGGTTGGCTTCGAGCAGCAGCGCTTCGGCTTCGGTGCGCGTCGTCACGAACTCCATGTTGACGGTGAGTGCTATCATCGCGGCGATGCGGTTGGTGTGGCCGCCCATTCGCGTGTAGTTGGAAACCCGGTTCTTCAGGTGCCGCGCCTTGCCCACATAAATGACATCGCCCTTCGCATCATACATGCGATAGACCCCGGGCTTTCCCGGCAGCCGCGAAACAAAATCGCGGATGATGTCAGCTCCAACAGATTCGCTCATGCCCCCATCCTATCCCTCTCTCCGCATCGCGGGGAGAGGGTTGGGGCCCATTGCGGCACGCAATGGGAGGGTGAGGGGGTGAGGTGCGACGGCGCGAAGCGGCGGCAAATCATGCCAGTGGCATGATTTGAACACCGAACGCACTGAGCGCAAGCGAAGGGCCGGACCTCACCGCACCCGCTCGATCTCCACCCCCACACTGCGCGCGTTGGAAATGATGTCGGGCTTCTCGATCCGCACCCGTGCCGCCACCACCCGGCGGTCTTTCAAGCAAGCCGCCGCGATCAGTTCGCACAGCGTCTCCACCAGGCTGACATGGCCCCGCGCTATGATCGCATCGACCTTCTTTACCACGATCTCATAGCTCACCACATTGCTGATGTCGTCGATCAGCGGATCCTCACCCTCCTTCACCGACAAATCGATATTGACGATGATGCGCTGCGGCGTCACTTTTTCGTGCTCGTGGATGCCAAGCGTCGCCATCACCTCGAGATCGCGAACGAACACATGGCGAAGCCTCGCCGCGCCGCTTGCCACGTGATGGCTGATGATGGGTTTTTTCGCCGTCATTTTACGTTTTACACTGTATTTTCAAGTCGTTAAATATTAACGAAGAAAGGTTCTGTTTCATCATATGTTTCAGCAGGCGTTTTTAGGCGGCGTGAGGCGGTTCGACGTTCGCGCCCATCAGCCTCTGGGGCGAACCGACGATTTACCAGCGTACGCCCAGCGCTACTAGTGCCCCGAGTCATTGAAACTGCGGGTACAGTCTTTTGAGCTTAACGCGGGCGTCGGCTGTTGTGAATTGCCAATCGGCTTTTGCATAATGCTTGTTGCGGTATTCCTGCCAGGCGGTGATTTCGCTGGTCAGTGTTTGTTTGTCGGGGATGCGGCGATCCAGACATTGGGTTGAGAGAACGCCGAGTTCGGATTCTGCCATATCGAGCCAGCTGCCATGCTTTGGCGTGTAATGCCACTCGAACCGTTCGAAGATGCGGCGCGCCTCGGGCGCGGGAAAGGCTTCGTAGAGCGATGCGGACTTGTGGGTGTTGAGATTGTCCTGCACCAGCACGATTTTAGATGCGCCGGAAAAATGCACATCGGACAGGTCCCTGAGCGCGTGGGCGTAATCGACGGCGGTGTGACGGTCTGTCACTTTCACGTGCCGCCACCCCTCAAGCGGCGCGAACAGCATGAACAGATTGGCCACACCATTGCGTCTGTATTGGTAATCGTGACGCGCCTTTCGTCCCGGTTGGGCGGGGATTGGCGCGCGCGTTTCAATGATCATCTGCTTCGACGTTTCATCGAGGCACACAACGGGACGCTGCGGATCATGCGGCCTCTGATAGACTTCCAGCACATCTTCCATGTTGGCAACAAAGGCCGAGCAGGCATCGGGCGCAATCACCCATTGTTGCTTCAGATGTGGCTTGAGAATGTTTTTTTGAGAGTCCGCCCGATGGTGTTGTCGCTGGCACGTTCAACGATGTGCAACTCAACGACTTTCTCCTCAAGCAGGCGCAGGGTCCATTTGGCGTGACCCGCCGGGGCTGGCCCGCATGTCAGCGCAATCAATTTTGCTTCCGCCGCGCCGTCGAAAATCCGTGGCCGGGCAGAGTTCGCGTTATATTTGCGGATCAGGACTGCCTCGAATCCCTCTTCGACCAATTGCCGCCGGGTGCGAAGGATATTGGCGATGCTGGTGTCCAACGCTTCCGCGATACGGCTGTCGTTCCAGCCCTCGCCTGCCTCCGAGACGTCAGCCTTCAAAAGAATGCGGGCCTTCGTCAACAGCTGGGTGGAACGCTTGCCCTTGTGGATCAAGCCGACAAGTTGCTCTCGCTCAGCCGCGCTCAAATTCACGACATACTTCTTAACGGCAATCTCAATCGCTGCCACGAATCACCTCCATCGCTACTTGCCGCGACAGTGATTCAGAAAACTGCGTCAGATTCAATGACGTGAGGGACTAGCTCAGTAAATTGGCTGTGCAGATCAAACGAGGGGGGCGTGGATCCGTTATTGCCCGCCATTCTGGCGATGACTGACTTGCTGAGGCCGACATTGGCCCAACTGCATGTCGTTAGCGAGGCAGAAATTCATCCATTTAGCCCGCCACCACGTTTCCGACAGTCTGTGACCACGACGCCGGAACGCGAATCATAATGCCCCGGTGTTTCCACCGGGGCTTGTGATCTTCAGTTTTGTTGAAGGAGTTTCCTAGCAGCCTGTCGGACTGAGGGTTTGGTTTTGGTGGATTTTCG
The DNA here is from genome assembly GCA_031364405.1 of Hyphomicrobiales bacterium. GTDB lineage: Bacteria > Pseudomonadota > Alphaproteobacteria > Rhizobiales > Aestuariivirgaceae > Aestuariivirga. The sequence goes on along the minus strand of JANLWG010000108.1, from coordinate 1,774 downwards.
CTTGTTGCGCGGTCTGGCCGGGTTGGACACGCTGGGTTCGGTATGATTGGGCGGTTGGCCGGCTCATCCGGGGTGGCTCAAGACGAACATCCGCTTGAGGTTCCAGGCCATGGTCACAAGGCTCCATTCGCCCCGCACTTGGGCGAGGCCGCGCAACAGGAATTGGCGGAATCCGAGCACGGATTTGATGATGCCGAACACCGGTTCCGGCGTCTGCTTGCGAAGCGCGTAAAGCTTTTTTCCCTCCGGCGTCTTCAACCAGTGCGCCATGGCCGCAACGGGCGTTGGGTTTTCCGACGCGGGCGATGCTGGTGCAAAGCGTTCGGCAAGGGTGCAATGATGCGGCTCCCGGCCCATGGCGATCAGCGCCGCGATGCCGGCCGCGTCACAGGCCGTCACATTGGCGGCGCTGAAATAACCGGCATCGGCGAGAAGCGTTTCCGGTTTGCCCAGAACCTCCGGCAAGGCGGCGAGCCTGGCCAGCATCGGTTCAAGTTGGCCCTTGTCGTTGGTTGACTGAACCACGCTCGCCGCCAACACCAACAGGCTCTCCGCCGCCACCACGGCCTGCGCATTGTAGCACTGGTCAAAGCCGCCACCGGGAACCTTCATGATGCGCGACTCTTCATCGGTGAGGTTGATCTGATCGTTGGCCTTGGGCCCATGGCTCGGCGGCGCAGGCGGCTTGCCGCCGGGCTTTTTACCCGTCGCCCTGGCCTTGTCCTCCCGCGTGGCCAGCACCGCAGCATGCTCGGCCTGTTCCCGCTCGAAACGCTCCTTCGCCCTGGCTTCGATCTTGGTCCGCGCCTCGGCAATCTTCTGCAGCCGCTCCTCTCGGCGCGCCAGCTCATCGGGAATCGACATGCCATCGGGCACATCGGCCTGATCCGCCGCCTCCGCCTTGGCCATGAGTTCGGCCACCTCGGCTTTCAGCTGCACCTCGATCTTGCCTGCATGCTCGTAAGACAGCGCACTGTGCCGGCTGGCGTTGGCGTGGATCTTCGTGCCGTCCAGCGCGACAGTGCCCAGCTTCAACAAGCCCAACTCCCGCGCCACAACCAGCACCTTGACGAACAGCCCCTCGATCTCCTTGAGAAAGCGCCGCCGGAACGCCGCGATGGTGTCGTGATCGGGATGCTCGTTCGCCGCAACAAACCGGAACGCCACCGAGTCGTAGCTCGCCCGCTCCAGCTTGCGGCTCGAAAACACCCCCGTCGCGTAGCCGTAAACCAGGATGCCGAGCAGCGCGCGCGGATGATACGCCGCCGAGCCCGAGCCGCGATAGCTTCCGCTCATCGCACCGAGGTCAAGCCCCTCGATCACCTCCACCACAAACCGCGCCAGATGCTGCTCCGGAAGCCACTCGTCGACCGACGGCGGCAGCAGAAACCCGGTTCCCCGGTCACTCATGCGAAAATTGCCCATCGCCAGCCAACCTATCAACAGAATCACTGCACAGATTCTAGCGCCTTCCGAAGACGCGCGTTAAGTCCGACAGGCTGCTAGAGGCACGTTATGACCCGTTTGCGTCTTTGGTTGCGATGGAATCGTCGGTTCAGAATTTATTGTCAACTTAAAAATGATGGCAAATCACACGCCGAGTGTGTCCAAATAATTCAACTGCACTTTCCGCTGACGTTGCACGAGTTTATCTATGATCACATCGCAAGAAAACGTAGCAAACCTCCCTCACCTTGGGACCCCCCGCCGAAAACGGCTGACGCTGAATCCTTCGCGGAGGAATTACGCGAGCAACAGCGAGTGGCTAAATTGA
>JANLWG010000061.1:0-16343 GCA_031364405.1 Hyphomicrobiales bacterium | reverse complement strand
GGTGTCGACATCGTGGTGGCGACACCGGGCCGTCTCGTCGATTTGATCGACCGCCGGGCGCTCACCCTCAACAAGGTTGAAATCCTGGTTCTCGATGAAGTCGACCAGATGCTCGACCTTGGCTTCATCCATGCCATCCGCAAGATCACCGCGATGTTGCCGAAGGAGCGCCAGAACCTGTTCTTCTCGGCCACCATGCCGAAGGAAATCTCAGGCCTTGCCTCAGCCCTGCTCACCAATCCGGTGCGGGTGGAAGTGGCACCGGTTGCAACGACGGTTGAGAAGGTCAACCAGAGTGTCATTCATGTCGATCCCGCCAACAAATTGAAGCTGTTGACCGATCTGCTCAAGGACAACAACATGACGCGCACCCTGGTGTTTACCCGCACCAAGCATGGCGCCGACAAAGTGATGAAGGGCCTGTCGGCCGCGGGCTTCAACGCCGCCGCCATTCACGGCAACAAAAGCCAGGCCAATCGCGAAAAGGCGCTGGCCGGCTTCAAGCAGGGCAAGATCCTGGTGCTTGTCGCTACCGACATCGCGGCTCGCGGCATCGACGTCGATGCGGTCAGCCATGTGGTTAATTTCGATCTGCCCTATGTGGCGGAGAGCTATGTCCACCGCATCGGCCGCACCGCGCGTGCCGGTGCCGAGGGAACCGCCATCGCGCTGTGCACACCCGAAGAGCGTGGGCTTCTGCGCGATATCGAGCGCACTATCCGCCAGCCGGTACCGGTCACCGAGCATGCCTTGGGCTTGGCCAACGTGCAGTTGGGCCAGCCCGACCGCCACCGCCAGACCCAGCGCCCGCCGCAGGGTGGCAAGCGCCCGCCGCAAGGTGGCCACAAGAAGCGCGAGTGGAACCCGGTCGCCGGTGAAAAGCCGCACGGCGATAACCGCAACCGCAACCACGCCGCGGGCAACCGCCCCCATGGTGCCGGCGCCGGAGCCCCCAAGCGCAGCCCGGGCGGCAAGCCGTCATGGATGAAAGAAGTCAGCGGCGGCCGAGGCACCCGCGCCGAGGGATAATTCGCACCGCAAATTCAAGAGGCCACGCGAGATGATCGTGGGGCCTTTTTTATTCCGTATACAGACGACAATCCCGCGCCTGCCTAAGTCTCCCGATTCTCAGGCAGTTCGATGAATGCGAGATCGCGTGCACCATCGACAATACGGACGATCTGCACGTCGGCAGCCATCATCCGATAGAGCACAAGCCAGCGTTCCACTATCAAGACCCTTACATTAGGCGCAATTTCTGGACGTGCCGGACCCAATTTGGGAAAGTCACTGAGTTGATTGCATCGTTCGATGATCGCATCAACCACCCGATTTGCGCTTGCTTGATCATGCAGTGCGATGCGCACCCAGATATCGGTCAGGTCAGTGCGTGCAAGATTGGTGTATCGGACGCGGCTCACGCCCTCCGGGCTGACGCCAGCCGCTGCTGGCCTTCGCGCTTCAAGGCCTCGATATCGAGTTCACCGGCATCACCACTGTCGACACCGTCGTGCCATGCCTTTTGCAGCCAGCGGAGTTTATCGGCATTCCTGATGTCCTGTTGCTCAAGCAGCCGCAGGGCTTCGCGCACCACTTCACTGGAAGACGAGTAGCGCCCAGTGGACACCTTGGCTTTAACGAATTCCGCCAGTTCCTCGGGCAACGAGACATTCATGTTCATCGGTAAGCTCCTAATAGGAATTATGGCATGAACCACAAAGATTGGCAAATTTAGGCACAGGAATCGGAGAGGCCCAATTTACCCCAGATCAATTGATGTAACCGGATTTTTCTTCGTCCCAACCTCCTTCGGTATGTCAAAGTAAAAAAGGCGCATTAAATCACCGCTGGAAAACTGAAGAAACCAGTTTGCATTTCTGCGTATTCCGGGCAATTTGTGCGTCGGTCACCGCTTGGAGACAACGGCGACCGGCGCAGCCCCAGCCAATCAGGAGGCCGCAGATGGGCGAGGGAGGCTCTCTTAGCGGGGTGTCCCCTCTCTCCAACCTGATAATTTGACCATAAAGGATTCGTCTGTTCCCGCCATATGGTCAGCGGTTTATGCATAGGGCTGTACACAGTGTAACGATTTATTTTTTCTTCTATTTGGCTATTTTCCCACCATCCTTGACATTCCCCCCTGCTTCCTCCTAGAACCCCAGCCATCGCGCGGGGGCAGTTGCTTTCGCGGGGTTTTGCGCTGCCTCCGGCAACCCTTGTTGGCCTGTTAAATCAGGCACTTAAAGTCCGCTGAATCATCGGGTTCTCAGCGGCGCCAAAGGGCGCGAAAGAGAAAAGGCAAGAAAAATGTACGCAGTCATCAAGACTGGCAGCAAGCAGTATCGCGTCGCCGCCGACCAGAAAATCCAGATCGAAAAGCTCGCAGGCGCAGCTGGCGATCAGGTGGAATTCACCAATGTGCTGATGGTCACCAATGGCAGCACTGTCGATATCGGTGCGCCCTTCGTGGCGGGTGCCACCGTGGTGGGCGAGATCGCCAGCCAAGATCGTGGCCCCCACATCATCATTTTCAAGAAGCGCCGCCGCAAGCACTATCGCCGCCGGAATGGCCACAGGCAGGATCTGACCTCGGTCACCATCCGCGAAATTCTAGTTGGCGGCGCCAAGCCGGCGAAGAAGGCCGCTGCGCCGAAGAAAGCCGAAGCGGCTCCCGCCGCCGCCGCCGTAGCGGCTCCGATTGCCAGTGCTGCAGCAGGCGACGACATTTCGCTGATCAGTGGTGTCGGCCCCAAGATGGAAAAGGGTCTGCATGAACTGGGCTTCAATAAATTCGGCCAGATCGCCGCGTGGACGCCAGACGATGTAACCAAGGTCGAGACTCATCTCAAGCAGAAGGGCCGGGTTGGCCGCGAAGAATGGATCGAGCAGGCCGAGGAACTCAACGCCGGCAAGCCGCCGCGCGCCAAGTCCGACAAAACCCGCGCTAAGGAATAGGAGAGAACACCATGGCTCATAAAAAAGCAGGCGGTTCATCCCGCAACGGCCGCGACACCGCGGGCCGCCGTCTCGGCGTCAAGCATTTCGGCGGCGAGGCTGTCATTCCCGGCAACATCATCGTGCGCCAGCGCGGCACGGTCGTTCATCCCGGCAAGGGCGTTGGCCTTGGCCGCGATCACACGATCTTCGCCACTGTCGCTGGCACCGTCACCTTCCGCCGCATCAAGGGCGACCGGCAGACGGTTTCAGTCATTCCGGCAGTGGCGGCGGAGTAGAACTCCCAACCATCGATCCGGCAGCAACAAAGTTTCAGGCGGAGAGGTGGGAAACCACCTCTCTTTTTTATTTGGACCAACGCCATGACGACGATCCTCGAAACCCCACGGCTGATGCTCCGGCCGCTCAGCCTTGGTGATCTGCCAGCGCTGGTCGATGGCCTCAATAATTTCAATGTCTCGCGCAACACCGCGCGCATTCCATTTCCCTATGGTCTGGCCGATGCGCAGGAATTTTTTGCAATCACCCAAAAATCAGAACCGGGCACGCTGCGCCTGACGATCGCCCGCAAGGATGGCGGCGGCCGTCTGTGCGGCGGCATTGGCTATGAAGTTTGCCAAGATGGCCGTTCAGCCGAGATCGGCTATTGGCTGGCGCAAGCGCAATGGGGCCTGGGACTGGGGCGTGAAGCAGCACGCGCGATGACCGATCGTGCCTTTGAAATGACTGGCCATCATGCGCTGGTTGCCGGTTATCGCCATGGCAATGAAGCCTCGCGGCGCATTCTCGAGGGGCTGGGCTTCGTCAACACCGGCGAGACCATGACATTCTCGCGTGCCGTGGGGGCGGAAACTCCCACCACCCGTCTCGTGTTGTCACGGCACAACTGGGAAACCGCCAAGGGCCGGCGGCAATGATGCCCCGGCCCCTGGCTAAATCAGAATACCATGGCGACGTAACGCGGCACCAGGCGCTTGCGGCCAAGGCCACCATTGTGCTTGGACGCCGCCATCCTGAGATTGCCGCTCGACGAACGGATGGCAATCGACAAATGCATCAGGCCATATTGAACACCGGTGCGGGCATTGAGCAGGCCTGCACAATTGCCGCGATAACCAATGCCGCGCGCCGTGGCGCATTTCATCTGAAACACGCCAAGCTCGCCATGCGAGCCGCGCGCATTGGGATTGTAACCGGACTCAACTTTGGCGATACGCAACGCAAACCACGTCGGAACACCATACTGTGGAGCCATGGACTCGATCATCGCAATGACGGCACCCGATTGCCGCGAGGGTCCAGCCGATACCGTGCGGTGATGCACGCGAGCCGAAGCAACGCGGTGACGTTTGTAAGTCAGTGTCGTGTGCTTGCTGTGAAGACCGTTGCAGCGGTCGCCGTCTTCGCAGCGCGCCTGCGCTGGTATAACGAATACTGCGGCAGTCAAACCGATGGCAACGAGCCCTGCTATTATCTTGTTGTTCATGACGTCCCACTCCTTTGCTGCAAACAAACACCTCTTAACTTGAAGCTAAGAGAGACTAATGCTCACCCTGGCCGCATAATTCAGGTTGAACAACTGCGATAGACTGGCGAAATGTGTCGACAATGAGGGCTCATTGCTGCACTGCAGCATCAGGATTTGACTGTTGCACAAAAGCCACGCGAAGGGTTAGACAGGAAATACTATGAAATTTCTCGATCAGGCCAAGGTTTATGTGCGCTCCGGCGACGGCGGTGCCGGGGCGGTTTCGTTCCGCCGTGAAAAGTTCATCGAGATGGGCGGCCCCGACGGCGGCGACGGCGGCAAGGGCGGTGACGTATGGATCGAGGCCGTCGATGGTCTCAACACGCTGATCGACTATCGCTACCAGCAGCATTTCAAAGTATCGACCGGTGGCCATGGCATGGGCCGGCTCAGGGCCGGTGCCAATTCGAAGGATATCGTGCTCAAGGTTCCGGTCGGCACCCAGGTCTATGAAGAAGACAACGAGACGCTGATTGCCGACCTGCCCAAGCTCGGCATGAAAGTGCGCATTGCAAAGGGCGGCAATGGCGGTTTCGGCAATCATTATTTCAAATCCGCGTCGAACCGGGCGCCGCGCCATGCCAATCCGGGCCTTGAGGGTGAAGAGCGCTGGATTTGGTTGCGCCTGAAGCTCATTGCCGATGCGGGGCTGTTGGGCCTGCCCAATGCCGGCAAGTCGACACTTCTTGCCGCCGTGTCGGCCGCCAAGCCGAAGATCGCTGACTATCCGTTCACCACGCTGCATCCGCAACTGGGCGTGGTGCGCGCGGCCGGCAACAGTTTCGTGCTCGCCGATATTCCCGGATTGATCGAAGGCGCCCATGAGGGCCATGGGCTGGGCACGCGCTTCCTGGGCCATGTGGAACGCTGCTCGGTGCTGCTGCATCTCATAGATGTAACCGGCGATGATCCGGTTGAGGCTTACCGCATCATCCGCAAGGAGCTGAAAGCCTACAGCCCGTTGCTGGCGGAGAAAGCCGAGATCATCGGCTTCAACAAGATCGATGCGATCACCGATGAAGACCTGGCGGTGAAGCTGGCCGGCTTCAAAAAGCGCGTACGCAAGACCCCGGTGCTCCTGTCGGGCGCCACTCAAAAGGGTGTCGACGAGGTGATGAAGAAGCTTTTGACCATTATCAACACCGACAAGCAATCCCAGCGCAGACAGCAGCCCGGCATGATCGACGAGGACTGGCTTCCGTGACGGCCCGGCTAGCCAAAGCCCGCCGCATCGTCGTCAAGATCGGATCGGCCCTTCTGGTGGATGCCAAAACCGGCACCATCAAGGCTTCGTGGCTGGCCTCGCTGATCGATGATCTTGCCGATGCCAAGGTGCGCGGCGCTGAAGTCGTCGTGGTTTCCTCCGGTGCCATTGCCCTGGGGCGGCGCAGCCTGGGATTGCCCAGGGGCAAACTCAAGCTTGAACAAAGCCAGGCCGCCGCCGCCGTCGGCCAGATCGCCCTGGCCCAGGCCTGGGCCGAGGCGCTGCGGACACGGAACATAGTGGCGGCGCAGATTCTGGTAACGTTGACCGACACCGAGGAGCGCCGCCGCTATCTCAATGCCCGGGCGACACTTTCCACCTTGCTGGCGCAGGGTGCGGTTCCCGTCATCAACGAGAACGATACGGTGGCCACTTCTGAAATCCGCTATGGCGACAATGACCGGCTGGCCGCACGGGTTGCCTCGATGATGGCGGCCGATTGCCTGATCCTGCTCTCCGATATCGATGGGCTTTATACAGCACCACCGGGGCGGAAGGACGCGGCATTCCTCGCCGAGGTCACCGAGATCACTCCGGAGATCGAGGCGATGGCGGGAAAACCTGTTTCAGGCATTGGTTCAGGCGGCATGATCACCAAGATCGAGGCAGCCAGAATCGCGGTGGGGGCTGGCTGCAACATGGTGATTGCGTCTGGCCATGAACATCATCCGTTGCGGCGGATCATTGCCGGCGAACGCTGCACCTGGTTCATCGCACCCGCATCGGCATTGCAATCAAGAAAACGCTGGATCGCCGGCACACTGCAGCCCACTGGTCATCTGGTCGTCGATGACGGCGCGGTAGCCGCCCTTAGCAAGGGCAAGAGCCTGTTGCCCGCCGGTGTCAAACGCATCGAGGGCCTATTCTCGCGTGGTGATACGGTAAGTATCGTCACCATGACGGGCCGCGAGATTGCCCGTGGCCTGGTGACCTATGATGCCGCCGATGCGGCGCGCATCGCCGGCATGAAATCAGGCGAGATTGAAAAAACCATTGGTTTTCGCGGTCGCGATGAACTGGTACACCGCGATGACATGGTGCTGATTGGCGGAGACCGCACATGAGCAACAATCACGGCGCGATGCTCGCTATGGGACTTGCAGCCCGTGGCGCGGCACGCCGGTTGGCGCTGGCCACGACGGCGGAGAAAGTTGCGGCCTTGCGCGCCATGGCGGCGGAAATCCGCAAGGGCGCTCAGGCGATCGCGGTAGCCAATGAAAAAGATGTGGCGGCGGCCAAAGCCCGGGCATTGAAGGAAAGTTTCATCGACCGTCTGATGCTGACCATGCCCGGCATTGAAGCCTTGGCTGCCGGGATTGAGGACATTGCCGAACTGCCCGATCCGGTCGGTGCCATCACGGCGGAATGGGACCGGCCCAACGGCATGGTGATTTCGCGGGTGCGAGTGCCCATTGGCGTCATCGGCATTATCTATGAAAGCCGTCCCAATGTGACAGCCGATGCCGGAGCCCTATGCGTGATGTCGGGCAATGCGGCGATCCTGCGTGGTGGCTCCGATGGACTGCAAACCTCAAGCGTCATTGCCGCCTGCCTGCAACAGGGACTGGCTGGCGCCGGCCTGCCTGAGACGGCGATCCAGATGGTTCCCACTGCCGACCGCGCCAGTGTGGGGCTGATGCTCGAAGGCCTTGATGGCGCGATTGATCTCATTGTGCCGCGCGGCGGCAAGAGCCTCGTTGCCCGCGTCCAGCAGGATGCCCGGGTTCCGGTGTTCAGCCATCTCGAAGGCATCTGCCATGTCTATGTCGACAGAGCTGCCAATCCGGAGATGGCGCGCCAGATCGTGCTCAACGCCAAGATGCGGCGCACCGGCGTATGCGGTTCGGCCGAAACCATCCTGATCGACAAGGCCGGTGCCGGCGCCAACCTGAAACCAATAATCCGTACACTGATCGATTCCGGTTGCGAGATAAGGGGCGACAGTCTGGCGCAAGCGGCCGATCCTGGAGTGAAGCCCGCCAGTGAAGAGGACTGGTCAACCGAATATCTCGATGCCATCGTCTCGTTGCGGGTGGTCGACGGAGTGGACGCGGCAATGGCGCACATTGCCAAATATGGTTCCCAGCATACCGATGCCATCGTCACCGAGAATGCCATGACCGCCGAGCGCTTCCTCAATGAGGTCGACAGCGCCATCGTGCTGCACAATGTCTCGACCCAGTTTGCCGATGGCGGCGAATTTGGTTTTGGCGCCGAAATCGGCATCGCCACGGGAAAGCTTCATGCCAGAGGGCCGGTGGGATTGGAACAACTGACGACGTTCAAGTACCAGGTACGCGGTTCAGGGCAGACGCGGCCGTGATGCGCCCGCCGCCATTTGGAGACGGCCAGCGGATCGGTCTCTTCGGCGGCTCCTTCAACCCCGCCCACTATGGCCATTACATGGTGGCGCTCTATGCCTTGAAACGGCTGCAGCTTGACTGGGTGTGGTGGCTGGTCTCGCCGCAAAATCCGCTGAAGGACCCGCGCGAGACCGGCGAATATGCGAGCCGCCTGGCGGCGACCCGCGAGATCGCCAGCCACCCGCGCTTCATCGTCAGCGATCTCGAAAAGCAGATCGATTCGCGCACCACGGCGGAAACCCTGGAGCGCCTGCAACCGGTCCTCAAACGTGGCCGCTTCGTGTGGATCATGGGGGCCGACAGTCTCGCCAATCTGCATCACTGGAACCATTGGCTGGATATCCCTGAAACCCTGCCGCTCGCCATTCTGGCAAGGCCCGGCTACTCGATCCGCGCCTTGTCGAGCCGTGCCGCCATCCGCTTTGACCGCGAACGGGTACAGGCATCGTATCCGGCACTGTTGCCAGGAAGCACAACGCCCGCCTGGGCCTTCGTGCCAATGCCGCTGAGACCCGAGAGTTCGACCGCCATCCGCCGGGGCCAGCATCCGGTAGCAAGTTTCGCTCCAAACAGAAGTTAACCGCCCTTCACGGTCCGGCGCCTTGGGATGTGTTTTTCCAGCAATGGAATTTGCCGTTTCATGAATTTGTCAAACATGGGAACCGTGAAGGCCGTTTCTCCGTGCCGTTGACTCCACACCATGCCCTTGTCGATGAGTTGCTGCCGCACGGTGGCAACTGACGCCGCTTCAACTCCCAAGGCGGCCGCAATGTCACCTGTCTTATGCGGCCCAGCGCCAAGCTCAGCCATCGCACGCAGATATTTTTGTTGAAGCACAGTCAACCTGTCAAACCGCACCCGGAAGAAATTCGCATCCAGATGCGTTACAATTCCCGGCATTGCATCCTCGACGTCGATTTTCTTGATTGGGCTTTCTTTCGCAAAGTTCCAAACATGTGAGCCCCATTCCTGAATGAAATAGGGGTACCTCTCGGTTACCCGCAGGATTTCATCGACAGCAGAGGGTTCAAATTCGACATTTTCCTGCTGTGCTGGAGCCGTGAGTGCTTCGCGCGCCGCATCAAATGGCAACTTGTCGATTTCCGGATAGTTGAAGAGCCTTTCGGCGTAAGATTTGGCATTGCCCGCAAGGGCTGCAATTTGCGGAAGACCTGCACCAACAAAATAGAACGGCAAATTTCTTTGAGCTGTTTCATGGCATGCAACAACCAATGCCGCCAATTCCTTGGCGGAGAGGTACTGCACTTCATCAATGAAGAGAGCAATGGCTGTGCCGCGTTCCACCGCGGCTTCCGCCACCGCAATCAGCAGTTGGGGCATGTCTTGTTCCAAATTACCGGTGTCAGCAACGCCGGGACCGGGGTTCATTCCAATTTCTATTTCGCCGACGGCAACCTTGAATGCGCTGCCAAAATTCCGGAGTGCTGCCATGGCTTGCCGCACTTTGTTGCCAGCACGGGCTATCAGGTCGAGACTGAAGAGAATTCTCCTTAGTTCAGGGACCAGCAACTGCGGAAGTGCGCCACCTTCTGGGGCTTCAATTTTCGCGGTGTGGAAGCCCTTGCGATCAGCGTCAGCCTTGAGGCGATTGACAAGAACCGTCTTGCCAACGCCGCGCAATCCCAACAACATCAACCCGCGAACCGGACGTTTTTCCAGAACACGTTCCATGTCAATATTGGCATCAGTCAGGAGTTGATCGCGCCCGACCAACGCAGGCGGTTGAATTCCGGCGCCGGGAGCGTAAGGATTTCTACGTCTGTCCATGGCGCAAAATAACATGAATTACTGAATTTAACAAGTGCTTCATTAAATCTATTAAACTCTGTGCCTTTCACTGGACGATTGCTTTCTCCCACCCTTTCGCCTATGTCCCCTGCATCATTAGACGCTTGAACGTCTTCGGGTTTCCGCACACATGGGGGTTTCATATCCCTAAGAGGTGCCGAGGCCAACATCCGGCAGCGCGTGGCGCCCCCGGGTGCGAAACGCGTTTGGGCGGCAACACATAGTCCCCTTCCCCCCTCGCGGGGGAAGGTGGCGCGGAACGCGCCGGATGAGGGGGTGGCAGAACGAGTCCGGTCTCACAGAAGACCGGCGGGACCGCCCCCTCATCCGGCCTACGGCCACCTTCTCCCGCGAGGGGAGAAGGAGAACAGATAAAGGACTGAATGTTCGAGACCTTAAGCGAGCGCCTGTCGGGTATTCTCGACAAGATCACCGGCCGCGGTGCCTTGTCCGAAGCCGACGTGGACGAAGCGCTGCGTGAAGTCAGACGCGCCCTGCTGGAAGCCGATGTGGCGCTGGAAGTGGTCAAGAGTTTCACCGAGAAGGTCAAGGCCAGGGCGGTGGGTGCGGAAATCGTCAAGTCGATCCGGCCCGGCCAGATGGTGGTGAAGATCGTTCACGACGCCATGGTCGAAATGCTGGGCTCGGAAAGCTCTGCTCTCAATTTGCGCGCCGCCCCGCCGGTGGCCATTCTGATGGTGGGCCTGCAAGGCTCGGGCAAGACCACCACCACCGCCAAGATCGCCAAGCGTCTGACCGAGCGCGACAAGCGCCGCGTGCTGATGGCCTCGCTCGATACCAGGCGTCCGGCGGCGCAGGAGCAGTTGGCCATTCTGGGCCAACAGGTGAAGGTCGATACGCTCGTCATCGTCAAGGGCGAGACGCCCATACAGATCGCCAAGCGCGCCATGTCGGAAGCCCGCAAGGGTGGTTACGACGTGGTGATGCTCGATACGGCGGGCCGGCTTCACATCGATGAGGAATTGCTCGCCGAAGCCGCCTCGGTGCGCGATATTGCCAAGCCCAATGAAACGCTGCTCGTTGCCGATGCGCTGACTGGCCAGGACGCGGTCAATCTGGCGCGCGCCTTCGACCAGAAGATCGGCATCTCCGGCATTGTCTTGACCCGTATCGATGGTGATGGCCGAGGTGGTGCTGCCCTGTCGATGCGGGCGGTTACGGGCAAGCCCATTAAGCTGATGGGTACCGGCGAGAAGATCGATGGCCTCGAAGACTTCCACCCTGAACGGATCGCCGGCCGCATTCTCGGCATGGGCGATGTGGTCAGCCTGGTCGAAAGGGCCGCCCTCAATATCGATCATGACAAGGCGAAAAAAATCGCCGAGCGGATGAAGAAGGGTTCGTTCGATCTCGAGGATCTCGCCGATCAGTTGAAGCAGTTGCAGAAACTGGGCGGCATGGGCGGCATGATGAACATGCTGCCCGGCATGGGCAAGATCAAGAAGCAGCTGGCTGGTGTCGATCTCGACAACGGCGTGCTGAAGCGCCAGATGGCGATCATTGGTTCGATGACGCCTTATGAGCGGCGCCATCCCAAGGTGATGGACGCCAGGCGCAAGAAGCGGGTGGCGGCGGGTTCGGGCACCAAGGTCGAGGAAATCAACCGCCTGCTCAAAATGCATGTGCAGATGGCGGCGATGATGAAGCAGATGGGTCAAGGCAAGGGCCTGTTCGGCAAGATGATGGGGGGCGGCAAGGGTGGACCCGACGCCGCCGAGCTTGAGAAGATGCAGGCCGAATTGGCGGCGATGAATCCCGATGCCCTGCCGGCGGAATTGAAGGACATGATGCAGGGCGGTGCTGCGCCAATGCCTAAAGGCCTGCCCGGTTTGGGCGGATTGCCGGGGCTGGGCGGGGCTCAACCCTTCAGAGGATTGCCCGGACTGGGCAGGAAGAAATGATCTCGAACAACAGGAGTAATGAGACATGGCCGTAAAGATCAGGCTCGCGCGCGCGGGCACCAAGAAGCGTCCCTACTATCATATCGTGGTGGCGGATCATGCTTCGCCGCGCGATGGCAAGTTCATCGATGTCGTCGGTTCGTTCAACCCGATGCTGGCGAAGGACGATGCCAACCGGGTGAAGCTCGACGGCGAGAAGGCCGCTTCATGGCTGAAGAAGGGTGCGCAAGCCACCGACCGGGTGCTGCGCTTCCTCGACAAGGCCGGCATCGTCAAGCGCGAGCCCCGCAACAATCCAACCAAGGCGCTGCCCGGCAAGAAGCGGGTCGAGCGCGAGAAGGCCCAGGCCGATCTCGCCATCAAAGCCGCTGCCGCTGTTGAAGCTGCTGCCGCTGCCGCCGCCGCTGCCGCTGCGGCACCACAGGAATAAGGCGGAGCGCTTGTGGCACCGCGTGATCTCGTCTCGGTCGGCGCCATCACCGGGGCCCATGGCGTCAAGGGCGAGGTGAAACTCAGGAGCTTCACCGCCGAAGCGTCGGCCATCGGCAACTATGGCGTGCTCGAAACCACATCGGGCAAGCGGATCGAGATCGTTAAGCTCCGTACACAGACGAATGGTTTCATCGCCGTTCTGAAAGATGTAACGGACCGCGATCAGGCCGAGGCGCTGAAGGGCACCGAACTTTTCGTGCCGCGCCAGCGTCTGCCGCAGCCAAAGGAAGATGAGGTCTATCTCAATGATCTCGTCGGGCTTGCCGTCTGGCGCAAAGGCGGCGGCAGGTTGGGCGAGGTGGTTGCCGCACCCAATTATGGTGCGGGCGATTTGCTCGACGTCAAAGTGGAGGGCCGCCCCGATACTGTGCTTATTCCCTTTGCGTCAGGCTTTGTGGTGTCGACCGATCTCGCAGGCAGAAAGATCATCGTCGATCTGCCGGAGGGATTTTTGGATGAGGAAGATCGCTAACCTCCTCATATCTGTCATCCGCGGACCCGTTCCGGGGACCCATCGATCAGCCTACGGATGAATGGGTTGCCGGGACAAGCCCGGCAATGACAAAATGAGGGGGAGGAGCGATAGTGAGGGCGCATGAGTTTCACGGCGACCATACTGACCCTGTTCCCCGGGATGTTTCCGGGTCCGCTGGCATATTCGCTGGCGGGCAAGGCGCTTGAGCAGGGGCTGTGGTCACTCGACGCGCGCGACATCAGGGCATCGGCCACCGACAAGCATCGCAGTGTCGATGATCATCCGGCGGGCGGTGGGCCTGGCATGGTGCTGAAACCCGATGTGCTCGCCGCCGCCATTGATGCCGCCCCCCACGTGGGACCACGACTCTTGATGAGTCCGCGCGGCGAACCTCTCACCCAGGCGCTCGTCAGAAAGTTTGCGGCGGGTCCGGGTGTGCTTATCGTCTGCGGGCGGTTTGAGGGTATTGATGAACGGGTGATCGAGAAGCGCCAGCTGCGCGAAATCTCGGTTGGAGATTTCGTGCTGTCAGGCGGCGAGCCCGCCGCCGTCGCCTTGCTCGATGCCATCGTCCGGCTGCTGCCGGGAGTTATGGGGAGGCCTGAAAGTGGTGCGGAAGAAAGTTTTGAGGACGGGCTCTTGGAGCATCCACATTACACCAAACCCAATAAATGGGAAGGTATTGAAATTCCTCAGATTCTCCTCTCCGGCGATCACCAGGCAATAGCCCGGTGGAAACACCAGCAGCGGGAAGCGCTAACCCAGGCCAGACGGCCCGATCTTTGGCAAGCCAAAGTGACGGGAAAGATTTGATTTTCAGAGCGGTTGGGGTTATACGCCCGCAACCCCAAGAGGAACCTGTCCATGAATATCATCGAACAGCTCGAAAAAGAGCAGGTCGCCATCGTCACCGCCCAGCGCGCTGTACCCCAATTTTCACCCGGCGACACGGTCATCGTCAATGTCAAGGTGAAGGAAGGCGAGCGTTCGCGCGTCCAGGCTTATGAGGGCGTATGCATCGCCAGAGCCGGTGGCGGCATCAACGAGAACTTCACCGTCCGCAAAATTTCCTATGGCGAAGGCGTTGAGCGGGTGTTCCCGGTGTATTCGCCGATGATCGACTCGATCAAGGTGGTCCGCCACGGCAAGGTGCGCCGCGCCAAGCTTTATTATCTCCGTGGCCGCACCGGCAAGTCGGCGCGTATCGCCGAAAAGCTGAAGCCCTTCGGCCTGGCCCCGGCCACCGCTGCCACCAAGGACACCGCCAAGGAAGGCTGATCGTCCTTGCACGGATGAATTCAGGGGGCCGGTGCTGAACCGGCCCTTTTTATTTGGAGACTTTCATGCAGGACTACTTCGACACCAACGCCAAGAATTGGGACGACCGTGCTGTTATCCATTTCAAGGATGAGGCCGGGGGTTACCGGGTCGCGGCTTTCCTTGCCGGTGAAGATAATCTCCATGGCATCGAGGACCGCGAAATTGGCGATGTCGCGGGCCTTCGCATCGCTCATCTGCAGTGCCACATCGGCATCGATACGCTGTGTCTGGCCAGGCGGGGCGCTTCCTGCGTGGGGCTTGATTTTTCGCCGGTGGCGATCGCGGCGGCGCGTGAACTTCAAGCGAAGACCGGGCTTGATGCGGAGTTCATTGAAGGTAATGTCTACGATGCCCGCGCTCTCATCAACGGTGAGTTCGACATGGCCTATGTCACCTGGGGTGCCATCGGCTGGCTGCCCGATGTGGCGCGTTGGGCGGGCGTGGTGGCGTCGTTGCTGAAGCCCGGCGGAACACTTTATCTGCTGGAGGGCCACCCGTCGTTGTTGAACCTCGATGAAAGAACCCCGGAATTGCGCCCTGGCTACAATTGGCGCACGCCGCCGGACCAGCCCATCGTAATGAACGAGGCCACCACTTACACCGGCGATACGACACCCGTCACCCACACGACGACGCTGGAGTGGGTTCATCCCTTGAGCGATATTATCAACGCCGTGATTGCTGCCGGAATGCGGCTGGATTATCTCAACGAGCACGAGGAGCTGGCCTGGCAGTTTGCATCCATCATGGTGCCAATTGAAGCCAAGCGCCGCATGTGGGTGCTGCCGGATGGGTTTCCGCGATTGCCACTGTCGTTCTCACTGAAAGCAACCAGGGGTTTGATGCGATTTTAGCGCGGCAGCAGAACCCAGTAATCCAGGTCGAGAATAACCCCCGGCGTTTCCGCCGTACCATCGGCCGCCGGATACTCCGTACACGGTAGATCGCGGCTGGCCCTGGTAACGACGCGCAGGGCACCCACGTCACTGCGCCCCGGAAGGTCAGCCTTGGCGATGATCTCCGACCACGCGAACACCGTGGCGCCGGCAAACAGCGGTGCAATATGGCGGCCGCCGTTGATCGCGGCGATGTGGAAAGCATTGCCGAGGCCATTGAAGGAAAGGGCGCGGGCCAGCGAGATCACGTGGCCACCATAGATCAGCCTGCGGCCAAAGCGGCCGCGGGCTTCGGCGAACTGGTTGAAATGAACTCTCGCGGTGTTCTGGTAAAGCCTCGCTGCCAGTTGATGCTCGGCTTCTTCCACCGTCATGCCGTCCATATGATCGATCTTCTCGCCCACGGTATAATCAGCAAACCGGTGGGGCGAGCCTGCGAGACCATTATCCCACCCGGTTGTAGCAACGGGCGGGCAGGCAGCGCCGAGATTTTTCACCGCCACGAATTCCGGCAGATCGGGAACCATTACAGCGGGGGCCGGCGCTTTTTCATTGTGCTTGCGCAC
This sequence comes from Hyphomicrobiales bacterium, assembly GCA_031364405.1. Taxonomy (GTDB): domain Bacteria; phylum Pseudomonadota; class Alphaproteobacteria; order Rhizobiales; family Aestuariivirgaceae; genus Aestuariivirga. The sequence continues at coordinate 753 of JANLWG010000061.1, read as the reverse complement.
CAGCACCCAGCGCACAAACGTCAGAACCGCCTCGCCGCTTTGATTGAAGCCGGTGGAGCGTACATAGACGGTGCCGGTGGCACCACTGGAGTTCTGCTTGAGTCCGATCACTTCCGAAACGGCGGACAGCGTATCGCCTGGGTAAACCACCTTCAGAAAGCGGCAATCGGCGTAACCGAGGTTGGCCACCGCATTGAGCGAAATATCGGCCACCGTCTTGCCGAACACCATGTGGAACACCAGGAGATCGTCAATGGGTGCTTGCGCATAGCCCACGGCACGGGCGAATTCAGCGGAGGACTGCACGGCAAAGCGCGAACCGTAGAGTGCGGTATAAAGCGCCTGATCACCCACCGTCAGCGTGCGCGGCGTGGCATGGCGAATCACCTGGCCGACACGGAAATCCTCGAAAAAATTTCCGCGATTGATTTTGGTCATAGGGTAATCGCCTCGGCGATGGCGACGACGCGTTCGGCCATCGCCAGGTGCAGGCGCTCGACCATACGGCCCTCCACTGTGATGACGCCTCTTCCGCCATTCTCCGGCAGGGCAAAGGCGGCGATCACCTGGCGCGACCAGGCGATTTCCTCGGGCGGGGGCGAGAACAGTTCGTTGCAGATCGCCACCTGGCCTGGATGAATGAGCGTCTTGCCATCCATGCCAAGGGTGCGGCCCTGTTCGCATTCGGCGCGAAACCCGGCCTCGTCCTTGAAATCATTGTAGACGCCGTCAATGACATCGAGGCCATAGGTG
>JANLWG010000056.1:0-31979 GCA_031364405.1 Hyphomicrobiales bacterium | reverse complement strand
CCACCACGATGAACTCATCCGATCCCTCGATGGGATAACGCAGGTACCAGAGCGACCCCTTCACCTCCTTCTGCACCACTTCGAGATCCGAAATAGCGGTGAGCAGCTTGGGGTCCCAGTTCACCAGACGCTTGTCCTTGTAGATCAGGCCTTCCTTGTAAAGCTGCACGAAGACCTTCATCACGGCGCGCGACAATCCCTCGTCCATGGTAAAGCGCTCTCTGGACCAATCGCACGATGCTCCCAGCCGCCGCAACTGCCGCGAAATGGCATCGCCGGATTCAGCTTTCCACTCCCACACGCGCTTCAGGAAGGCCTCGCGCCCGATCGTTCGGCGCTCGGTCTTGTTCTCTTTCAGCAACAACCGCTCCACCACCATCTGGGTGGCGATGCCGGCGTGATCGGTGCCCGGCTGCCACAGCACGTCACGGCCGCGCATCCGTTCGAAGCGGATCAGCACATCCTGGATGGTGTTGTTGAGCGCATGCCCCATATGCAGCGAGCCCGTAACATTGGGCGGCGGAATGACGATGGTGAAGGGCCTGGCTTTGGGCTTGCGGCCCGGCTTGAAAAACCCGCGCGCCTCCCATTCGGCATAGAGGCGGGCTTCCATTTCGGCGGGCGCAAAGGTCTTGTCGAGCATGATGGGGGAACTGCTGGGATGATTGATTTGGCGGGCTTTAAACACCAGCCGGGGCCATCATGCAACCAGCAGCGGCCGGGAAGACATGGTCGTGAGGCTATCCTCAGCCCTTGCGTTGTGGCAGCGGGCGAGTGCCACCGCTGAAACCGATGCCAATCTGATCGCCCCTCCGCCAAATCACCTTTGCATCACGCACCAGATTATCGCTCAGGGTGACAAACCGGAACTCATTGGGAACGGCAAACTGGTCGCCACATAATATTTTAGCGCCTTCATCTGACATGTTGCGTATGGTGCAATCGATAGTTGACGAATTGTTGGCCAGGACAATCAGGCCCTTCTTGAGAACCCGTTGGCGCCTTAAAATACGCTGCTCGTCGACAAGGGTATCATGTGTCATCGACATTCCATCCTACAAGGATCAACTATAAGTGGCAGGAACCTTTCAAAAACCTTAATTTATTGCGTTGAATTCACACTACCCCTTCCTCGGCGGCGCTCTGCAGGCCTCGCTGGTGAAGACGATGCCGAGATAGTCGTCGCGCCGCCACACCACGCGCGCATCGCGAATGGTATTGTCCCCCGGCATCATCAGGCGAAAATTGTTCGGCACTGCCGCCTGATGCGCACATCTGATGCGGGCTCCGTTCTGCGACCAATCACGAACACAGCAATCGACCACCGACTGATTGTTCAAAGTCACAATCTTGCCATCCTTCAATACCCGCGAGCGCCGGTCGATGCGGTTTTCAATCTGTCCCAAGATAAATCCATCAGCAGCCAAACATGCATGACTACTATAGATTGCAACACATAAAATTACTACTTAAAATTGTAAGCCTTATTTTCCGCCAGAATTCAATCAGCGGCCGCGCCGGGCCACGCGCTCGATTTCTTCGCGCACCAACCTTTCGGCCAAGCCCGGCAGATTGTCATCGAGCCATTGCTTCAGCATGCCACGCAGCAGTTCCCGGGTGATGTCCTCAATCGAGCGGTCTGTCGTGTCCCGGTTGAGTACAGTATTTGCCAACCGGTTAAAGGCAGCGCCAGCCGCCGCTGAAGCCTCGGCTGACAGGAGGCCGCGGTCCACCGGGTGGGGCTCCGCTTCCGGTTCGACAAGCCGCTCTTGCCACTTGGGAATTTCCGGCGTCACCGTTTCTGCCTCGCGCGAGAATCGCCGGGGCGATTCATGGCGCAGGGGTTCGAGGTTACGGATTTCACCTTCGGCAAGACTTGGCCTGAGTGTGTGTGGCGGCAAATTTTCCAATATCCGCCGAGGGCGATGGGCTCCAACTTCGCCGCCTGGAATTGCGGCGCCGCCGGATGGCCTGGCCAGCGCTGGCGCAGGTGCAGCCAACAGCGGCGGCGATACCCGGCCTGGCACTTCACCCGCGCCATTGCGATTGATCCGGTCGCGCAGTTCCTGAATTTCGGCCGCGGCGGCGGTCATTTCATTGCCCAACTTGACCCGGAGTTCCCGCATGGCCCCACGCAACACCATGCCCTCCGGCTGGCCCGAAACCGGCGCTGGAATGTCGCCAATATCTTCATGGATCGCTCTTCTGATGGAAGCGAGAAGTTCTTCCATTCTCGGTTCAGCCGTCACCGGCAATACTCCAACTCAAGCGGAAGAATTCGCATCCGGGTCCACGCGATCCCTTTATCGCCGCGAAAAGTTACGCCACCAGTGGTGATTTGTCGATATGCGAAGTATCTATTCGACGGTCTCAACGCCGGTACCAATCCATTTTCCGCGCACCGCCTGGTAGTTCTCGTCGGGATCGTAGATGGGAACATTTAGCTCGAGATCCCTGGCCGTGAGATGGCCGATTGCAGCGAGCAGCTGATAGGCCGCCAGAACCTGCGACCGTTCCGCGTTCACCAACGTCGTCCTGGCGCTGACCACCGCTGCCTGCGCATCGAGAACATCGAGAGTGGTGCGCGTGCCGGCCGTAGCTTCCTGACTAACTCCTTCCAGGGCAAGCTTCTGTGCCGCAACCTGCTGTTTGGCCGCGATGATGACCTCACGGGCGGCGATTAAAAAACTCCACGATGATGCAACTGCCTGGCGCACGGCACGCGCCACCTCGATAACCTGTATGCGCTTTTGGCTTGCCAGTTGCTTGGCTTGGCGCACTTGCGAATAGACCGCGCCAGCCTCGTAGAGCGGCATCGACAACACGCCTCCGATCAACAGCGATTCATCATAGTTGCCAGAGCCGCGCTGGAGGTCGTCGGCAATATTTGCCCGCGCCTGCAAAGTAAGCTCAGGCAGCAGACCCGCTCTCGCGACATTGATATTGTGGAAATACGAATCCTCCACAAAGGCAGCGGCGAGCACATTCGGATTGGTCTCCGCCGCAATGGCATAGGCCGTGTCAAGCGATGGCGGCATCCTGGCCAATCGCGGATACTCAAGTTTGCCCGGTTCGCGCCCGATGATCTGCAGGTATTTGGCGGCGTCGGCGGCGAGCGTTGCCCGCTGGGTCGCCAGCGATGCGTACGCCTGGCTGAGGCTGGCTTTTGATTGCTCGACGTCCGTGCGGGTAATTTCACCGGCGTTGAAACGCTCGTTCGAAGCATTGAGCTGGCTTTGCAGAACGCTGACGTTTTCCTGCTGCAATGCCACCAGCAGGCGCCCGCTATAGACGCTCATATAGGTCTGAACCGCGTTGAACAGAATGCTTTGCTCGGTGGCCAGCAGATCTTGCTGCCCGGCCTTTACATTGGCTTTGGCAGCCTTGGTTCCCTCGACCGTCGCAAAACCGCTGAATAGCGGTTGCGAGAGGGTAATAGTCAGCGATCCGGGAGTCTGCTGGATATCACTTTTGGAAGTCGGAGCATCGAGATTGTAAAACTTCCGTTTGCCATCCTCTTCGTCTATCTGCCCAGTGACTGTCACGGTCGGCCGCCAGCCCGAAAGCGCCTGAGGCACCTGCTCATCGGTTGCCCGTTGGCCCGCCCGCGCTGCCCGCAACGTTGGATTGGTCAGATATGCTTGCACCATTACATCCGCCAGACTGTCTGCCGTAGCCGCACGGACAGGCAGCAGCGCTGCTGCAATCACCAACGAAAACAACCCACGGATAAACCAGCTTCGCATCGCTAACCCACCACTTCGATACCAGGCCAAAACTCAGGCCAACTCCCATCCAACGCACATTGCCCCGTCTAAAATCGGCTAAAATTCCTAAAAAACAAATGCCGCCAATTTCTTGTTAAAACCAGGAAGCGGAGCAATGCTGGCGTCGAAAGCTGTCCGGAAGGCGCAGGTCTTGCCATGGATCGTATAGAGATGCGCCTTTGCGACGTCGGCTTGCCCGACCACGGCAACGATACGGCCACCCTCGGCCACCTGTGCAATGAGCGACTGGGGCACTTCGCCCACCCGGCCCTCGATAACCACCACATCGAAAGGCCCGGCGGACTTTGCACCATCGGCCAAATCGCCCTCGACAACCGTAACATTGGCAACGCCGCGAAGATTGGCGCGTGCGGTCAGCGCCAGAAACCTGCCGCTCTCCAGCGCCACAACCGATGCCCCAAGGCGGGCCAGAACCGCCGACCCATAGCCGGTCGCCGCGCCCACATGCAGAATTCTGTCAGCGCCCTTGATCGCCGCCAAATGCACCAGGCGCGCGAACGCCATGGCCTCGACCAAATAGCGTGGGCCGCCATCCTTGGTCAGCAGAACGTCCTCATCCATATAGGCGACAGCCCGGCGATCGGCTGGCACGAAATCCTCGCGGGCAATCTCCGCCATCGCATCGATGATCCGGCGATCGGTAATACCATTGGGCCGCACTTGCGATTCGACCATATTTTCGCGGGCAGCAGCAAAATTCGTCATGTCAGTCCTGTGATCGCCTGATGTCCCCGGGGCTGCCTCTCATAGCCAAAGCGCCGGCCCAAGTCCATCGCGCAGCGGGCTGCCGGAAGGGATCAGTGGAACACATAATTTTGCCAACTGAGCATCCGCAGCAGAATCTTCCGCACAATCGCCAAAGCATGCCAGTGCTCGGTATAGACCGCCACTTGGCCAGCACTGCCCGCCGGGAGGTGATAGGCCGACAGATCCTCCAGGATGTCGAATGTCACAATCGCATGGCCCGCGCCCCTGCGCGATGCCGGATCGATGAGAGTTCCGCTCGCCTGAATTTGTCCCTGCGAGATCGCGTCAAGCGTGGTCCGTACCCTCGCCTGGATGACCCGCCCGGGCAGGGCATCGAAAGCAATCTCCGCTGCATCTCCGGGTTTGATTCGCTGCAGATAGTTCTGCAGGAAGGCACCCGCGAACACGTTATCCTCATCGGGAATGAACACCATCGCCGGCGCCAACGGGAACGGAACGGCCATCACGCCCGGACGCAAGGCAACCTGTGTCACGAAGCCGTCACCGGGGGCCCGGACCACGGTCCTGTCGAGGTTGTATTCGGCTTCAGCGAGCTGGGCGCGCAACTGCGCGACTGTGGTATTGACGCCACCGATCTGTGATTCCGCCGCCAGTTCGGCCTGTCGGGCATTGGCCCCCGCACTAACCAGTTCGGCTTCCTTGGCAAGATAGAGCTGGCGCTGATTGTCGACCTGCTGCTCGGAAAACGGCTTGGTCACGCCTTCATTGGCTTTGGCGTATCGCTCATATTGTCTCTGGGCGCGATCGCGTTCAGCGGTAACCTCCTGAACCGTTGCATTCGCCGCGTCGGCCGCGGCATGCAGTTTCAGGACATTCTGCTCCGCCTCGGCAAGTGCGGCCCGCTTCTGATCAACCGCGATCTGGTAAAGAGCCGGTTCGATCCTGAACAGCACATCGCCCTTTTTCAGGGGTGAATTGCCAACAACCGGCACTTCGATGACCCGCCCCCGAACTTCCGGGACAATCGGCGTCGTAACGAAGTAGAGCCGGGCGGAATTCGAATAGGGATGGTTGTAGTTCATGAACAGGAGGATGAACCCGATGATGAATATGCCACCGAGAATGGCGGTCGGGACTGTCCACTTGTTGACCGGAATCCGCAATATCTTGAAGCCGGCGTAACACAGTGCGGCGTAGGTCAGGATGATGAGGAGATCCATCAGGCGGACCCCCCGCCTTTGCTTCGCGGCGGCGCAAGTGGAACTGGCTTCGCTTCTTCCTTGCTTGCCATCCGCTCCTCCAATAGTGCAATGCGCGCCTGCAGCGCGGCAAGGCGGTCCTCTGTCGCCGTCCCGGTGCCAAAGCCATAACCACGCTCCGGCCGGTAAATCGTCGCCCATACCCACAGAAACGGCCAGATAACATGGAGCGTGAGCAGACTCACCCAGCCAGCAACATGAATCGCATCCTGGTGGGGATGGTTCCGGCGTTTGGCAATCTCATAGGGAATGTCGTGCAAGGCAATGATACCGTAAAAAAGCACCAGCGCCGTAAAAATCAACATGGCCAATGCGAAATAATCCAGGAACATTCCACCTCCGTGTAGGAGCAGGCAGCTCTCCGGCCACCACTATCCAATGGATTATGCAGTTTCCCACGATCGCTTGGCAACCGCTAATTGTTTCCTCGCGCGTGGAACGCGAGCCGCCTAACCGGTTATTGCACAGGCCTCATTGCGCGGTTGTTTCATTAATGTCCTTCGACTATAAGCCCGCCCGAAGGCCTCGTGGCGGAGTGGTTACGCAGAGGACTGCAAATCCTTGCACCCCGGTTCGATTCCGGGCGAGGCCTCCATCACCACAAGTATTCGCACTAAGCCGCTGATTTTGCAGGAATGCCGCTCTGCTGCCCGGCATCGGTGAATTTTCACGCGAGGTTAAACGATCCTCGCACCTGGGCCCCATCCAATGGACTCGCCCGGTACTTTCCGGGACGCAACTTACCTCCCGTTCGGCGTGGCAAGCCCAAAACTGCTTGCCGGGTGCTCGACTATTCAAAGTGCTGATGTTGCGCCCGTGCCACACCTCGGCTTTGATACTCTCTGCGGTTTGCCGGTTCAGTCCCGCCATAGCCAGCCGGGATCGGGTTGCGGCAATGGAATTGCCGATATCAGGGTCTTGGTAAAATCCTCGGCCGGTGCATTGAATATGTCGGCAGTCCGGCCTGCTTCGATGATTGCGCCTTCCCGCATGATGACGACCCGGTCGCAGATGTGGCGGACCACCGAGAGATCGTGACTGATGAAAGCCAGGGCCATCTTGAATTCATCCTTCAGGCCCTTCAACAGATCGAGCACTTGAGCCTGCGTCGATGCATCGAGGCCGGACACGATCTCATCGGCCACCACGAAATCGGGTTTAAGCGAAATGGCCCGCGCGATGCCGACCCGCTGGCGTTGGCCACCTGAAATCTGATGCGGATAGCGCCCGATCGCTGATACCGGAAGCCCGACGCGCTCGAGCATGCCGGCGATGATGCTTTCACTGCACGGAAGTCCATGAACCTTGAGCGGCATAGCCAGAATGCGGCCAATGGTTTGCCGCGGATTGAGCGAGGATTGCGGGTCCTGGAAAATCATCTGCATCCGCCTGCGTACCGGTTTCATGCCTGCGTGGGGCAAATGAGTAATGTCGGCGCCATCGAAGCGCAGTTCTCCCGCACTCGGTTCATGGAGCCGCAACAGGGTGCGGCCGAGCGATGTCTTGCCCGAGCCCGACTCGCCGACGATGCCGACCGTCTCGCCGCGATCGATCGCGATATTCACATTGCGGAGAATGCGTATGGCCCGGCGCCGGCCAAAAACAACCTGTTGCGCCATGTCCGGCACATCAAGGCAGAGGTTGCGAGCGTCGAGCAGCGTCATCGCGCCAGCTCTTCTCTTAACGCGGCGATCACCGGCTCCGGCACCGGCCGCAAGCTCTGCTCGGGGCGGTCATAGCGCGGGTTGGCCGCCAGAAGTGCCTGCGTATAGGGATGTTTCGGCGCCATCAGCACATCGGCAGTCCGGCCTTGTTCGACAACCTTGCCGCCATAGAGAACCGTGATATCGTCGCAGATCTGCGCCACCACGCCCAAATCGTGAGTGACAAAAATCAGTGTCGTCTGGTGCTCCCTCTGCAATTGCCGGATCAGGCGCAATACCTGTTTTTGAACCGTGACATCCAGCGCTGTGGTTGGTTCATCGGCAATGATGAGTTCAGGGTTTAGCGAAAACGCCTGGGCGATCAGAACCCGCTGGCGCATGCCGCCGGAAAGTTCGTGCGGGTAGCGCTGCACCACCTGTAGCGGGTCGTTGATATGAACATCGGTCAGCAATTGCGCGGCCCTCGCCATGGCCGCCTTCCTATCGAGTCCGCCGCGCAGCCGGAGCCCGTCAGTCAGCTGACCGCCAATGCGGCGCGAAGGATTGAGCGAGGTGAGCGGGTCCTGCGGAATAAGTGCGATGCGCACACCCAGCAGCTTGCGGCGCGAGGCCTCATCAAGTGCCAATAAGTCAGCGCCGCCGAACAGGATCCGGCCGGAGGTGATCCTGATGGCCGGCGGCAGAATATCCAGAATGGCCTTGGCGATCGTCGTCTTGCCCGCCCCGCTTTCGCCGACCAGCGCCATCACCTCACCACGTCCGACGCTGAGCGATACATCGCGCAGCACCCGGCCATTGCTGGATTGCGCGGAGAGGCTAACAATTTCAAGAACCCCGCTCATCGCTTCAACACCGGATCGAGCCATTGGCGCAACCCGTCCCCCAGCTGGTTGAAAGCCAGCACCGTGAGAAACAGCGTGACCAGCGGAAACACCAGGACCCACCAGGCCTGATGGATGATCTGGCGCCCCTCGGCGATCATCCCGCCCCACGTTGGCGTGTCGGATGATACGGACAGTCCGACAAACGAAAGAATGGCCTCGACGATCACCGCAATACCCATCTCGAGCGACAGCAGCACCAGAATGACTGGTGCTACATTCGGCAGGATTTCCTTGAACAGGATAGCCGGCCGGCCCATGCCGATGGCGGTGGCGGCTTCCACATATTCGAGCCGCGATTGCTGCTGGGTTTCGGCGCGCACCACGCGGGCAAATCGCGTCCAGTCGATAACCACGATTGCCACAATGACCGAATGCAGGCCCGAACCCAGCACCGCCACCAGCAGGATCGACAGAAGCACCGGCGGAAACGCCATCCAGATGTCAATGAGCCGCGACACCGCGTTGTCCCACCAGCCGCCGAGATATCCGCCAATGAGGCCCATGGCAGTGCCGATAATGCCAGCGAGAATGCTGGCGGCGAAAGCCACCGTCATGGCGATGCGGCTGGCATAGATCAGCCGGGACAAAAGATCGCGGCCCAGGCTGTCGGTGCCAAGCAGATAGCCCGGCGCCTGCAGGGGAGGTGCCGTTGCCAGCAGAAGATCCTGCGCCAATGGATCCTGCGGCGCCAACAACGGCGCGAAAACCGCGAGCAGCACCAGAAACACAATGAAGCCACCGCCCAGGATGATGCGCAAATCCCTAGGCATGGCGCAGCCGCGGATTGAGCCACGCCGTCAGCCCATCGACCGTCAGGTTGACCACGATGAAAATAACACCGAACACCATCACCAGCCCCTGAATGAGCGGCAGATCGCGGTTGATCACCGCATCAATGGCCAGATTGCCCGCCCCCGGATAAGAGAAAATCCGTTCGGTGATTACTGTTCCGCCGATCAGGAAGGTGAACTGCACGCCGGTCAGTGCCAGGGCTGGAACCGCCGCATTGCGCAAGGCCTCCTGCAGCAACACCCGCGCATTGCTCAGGCCTTTGATCCGTGCAAGGACGATATAGTCCTGAACCATCACATCCATCAGCGTATTCTTGAGGACACGCCCGATCACCGCCGCCAGCGGAATGCCCATGGTGAGTGCGGGCATGATCATATGGCTCAGAACGTCGGCCACAAATGAAAGCCGCCCGCGCAGCAAACCTTCGATCACATAGAATTGCGTGGCAAGATCCGCACTTTGTGCGGGATCACTGCGCCCCGACACTGGCAGCACTGGAATGATCACGCCGAGAACCAGAACAAACGTCAGCCCCCAGATAAAATCCGGAACCGCAAGCAGCAGGCCATTGCCATTGTCGATTACCTTCTCGCCCCAGGTGCCGCGCCAGGCCGTCGATACCAGTGCGATCGCCGTCCCCATCGTCAGCGCAATGACGAGCGACAGAAAAGCCAGTTCCAGTGTGGCCGGAAGGCGCTCCAGCACCACCGTCATGACATTCTGTTTCAGCGAAATCGACGTGCCGAAATTGCCATGGATCACCTGCCAGAACCATACGCCGAACTGCTGAAAGACCGGCAGGTCAAGCCCGTAACGCGCCCTGAGTGCGAGTACATCGGCTTCCGAAGCCCCAGGCGCTATCATCATCGCAATGGGATTGCCCGGCACCACCCGCACCAGAACAAACACAATGACCGTGACACCAAGAAGTGTGACAGCCGCCGACCCGATGCGGGTGAACAGGGAACGTAGAAACATGAAGCACGATCCCCCCGGCCTGAGCCGGGGAGACCTTGATCAGGCTTTCGTCATCTGGAATGGCTCGGGCGAACCAGCGACGTTGGGCACGACCGTGATCGAAGATTTGTACAATATCGGTTGCTGATACTGGATCAGCGGAATGACATAACCCTGCTCGGCAATGTATTTGTCGACCGCTTTCCAGCCAGCGATGCGCTTGGCCTCGTCAGCCTCGCCCCACAACGGGCCAATCATGGCATCGAGATCATCGGTGTTCCACACCGAGTGCGGCGATGGCCCGAACATGGCAAAGCCGGTCGAGGTGGTGGGATCGCCGATCGCATTGCCCCAATTGTAAAACGCCGCTGGTGCCAGCGTATCGGCGGCGCGCAATTCATAGTGCTTGGCGATTTCGTAAACTTCGATGTCCGCCTCGATACCCACCTTGCGCCACATGCCGACGATGGCCTGAACCATTTCATAGTCCTTGGGCTTGAGGCCGCGGGTGGTCTGAATCTTGAACTTCGCCGGATTCTCCGGGCCAAATCCCGACGCCTTGAGCAACTCCTTGGCTTTCTCGGGGTCGTAGCCAACAACGATGGAAGCATCGAAAGCGGCATATTGCGGCGCTTCCAGCGTATCGATGGGCGTTGCATAGCCGCGCAGCAATTTCTCCGCGATAGCCTTCTTGTCGATGGCATGATGGGCTGCCAGCCGCACGTTCTTGTCGTTCATCACCTCGATGTTATTGAGGAAGATCATGCCAATATCGGAAATCGGTGTAGCCACGCCGGCCATGCCGTCCTTCGATTTAAGCCGGTCGAATTCCTCGAACGGCACATCAACCGTAACATCGGACGAACCGGATTCGATCTCGGCCACCCGGCTCGTCGCATCGGTCACGAATTTATAAACAACCGTTTCGAAGGCCGGCTTGCCGCCCCAGTAATTCGGATTGGCCTTGAGGCGGACAAAGGCATTGCGTTCAAATTGGTCAACCATGTAAGGGCCGGTGCCCACGGGCATGGCTTCAAAACCTTCAGCCCCCACTTTTTCGTAATAGGCTTTCGGCATCACGTAGCCGGTGAGGAAGGCCATCCACTTGAACAGCGTCGGTTCGAACGCCAGAACATCGGCGGTGATCTTGTTGCCATCAACTTTGAAATTGCCGATCTTCGACCAAATGAATTGAATGGGATTGCCGCTCTCAGGCTTGCCCGCCCGCTCCAGCGACCACACCACGTCGGCCGCGCTGAACGCCGAACCGTCGTGCCAGGTGACGCCGTCGCGCGCCGTCATCCACACTTGCTTCTTGTCATCCGACCAGCCCCATTCGGTGAGCAGGCCCGGCTGAAATTCAAGGCTGGGTTTCTGGCCAACGAATTGATCGAATACCGACCGGTAGATCGACTGGATCGTCGGGTTGACGGCTGACAGACCGGTTGTCGGATCCCATGCCGGAAGATTCACGTTATAGGCAATTGTCAGCGTGCCGCCATCGGCCTTGGCTGAACCGGCCGCCGCGAAATGTCCGGCCAGCAAACCGGCGGCACCAGCCTGCAACAGCTGACGTCTCGACAGATTTAACATGAAGTCCTCCCCATTAATCTTTAGGCGCAGCCGTTCCGCGGCCCCCAAGTTACCGTCATCAAAAGCTCAATTCCCCAAACATTCAAGTGCATTTTTTGAACCTGGCACTGCGCACCCGGCGGCTCATTGACTCCTGGGCATGGCATTCATATGAATTTGCCACTAACAAGGCACAACCGATCGAATTGGAAAGCAGCAATGGCCGAACGCTCATTTGCCCGCGAGGTCGAGGATCTCAAGCTCGGTGAAGGCGAGGAATTCCGCGGCGAAGGAATTTTGGCCATCACCAAGGCGCTGTTGCAATCGGGCGTCAGCTATGTCGGCGGCTATCAGGGAGCGCCGATTTCCCATCTGATGGATGTGCTCGCCGATGCCTCTGGCTACATGGCCGAACTGGGCGTCCATTTCGAGACCTCGGCGTCGGAAGCCGCCGCGGCGGCGATGCTTTCGGCCTCGGTCATCTATCCGGTGCGCGGCGCCGTCACCTGGAAATCGACAGCGGGCACCAATGTTGCGAGCGATGCGCTGTCCAACCTTGCATCGAGCGGCGTCAATGGCGGTGCTGTCATCATCATCGGCGAAGACTATGGCGAAGGCTCCTCCATCATGCAGGAGCGCAGCCACGCCTTTGCCATGAAATCGCAGATCTGGCTGGCCGACCCCCGCCCCGATTTGCCGGCGATGGTGAACATCGTCGAGCGCAGTTTCGAACTTTCGGAGGCATCGAACACGCCCGTCATGGTCGAGGTGCGTATCCGTTCCTGTCACGTCCATGGCCGCTTCATCGCGAAAGATAACAAGAGACCCGCCCACACGTTGCGGGATGCGCTCGAAAACCCTATCCGCGATGTCAACCGCATCGTGCTGCCGCCCGCATCCTTCCTGCACGAAAAGCAGAAGGTCGAGAAACGCTGGCCCGCCGCGGTGTCGTTCATCAAGGAACACAAGCTCAACGAATTTTTTGGGCCAGCCACCGGCGGTGTCGGCATCATTCTGCAGGGTGGCATGTACAACGGCGTGATCCGGGGTCTGCAGCAACTGGGGCTGGCCGATGCATATGGCGAAAGCAAAGTTCCGCTTTATGTTTTGAATTTTACTTACCCGCTGATTGACGATGAACTGACGGAATTCTGCGCGGCAAAGAAATCTGTGCTCATTGTCGAGGAAGGCCAGCCTGAATTTATCGAGCAGGCGGTCAGCACGATACTTCGGCGCCATGATATTCAGGCCCGCATTTATGGCAAGGGCGTGTTTCCGCTGGCTGGCGAATATACCGCGCAGGTAATGCAGAAGGGCCTGCTCGGATTTCTCGAAAAAGCCGCACCCCGGCTGCTTGGTAACAGGCCACCCCTGCCCGACCCTTCGCCACTGCTGCAGGACCCGAAAATTAAGGCGCTCGCCGAGGCTGTTCCGCCACGCCCGCCCGGCTTTTGCATTGGTTGCCCGGAACGCCCGGTGTTTGCCGCCTTCAAGATGGTCGAAGAGGAATTGGGCCAGCACCATGTCTCGGCCGATATCGGCTGCCACCTCTTCTCTATTCTGCCACCCTTCAATATCGGCGCCAGCACCATGGGTTATGGCCTCGGCCCCGCCGCTGCTTCGGCATTCAATGTGAAAGCCGGCAAACGCGTTGTCTCGGTGATCGGTGATGGCGGTTTCTGGCACAATGGCCTGGCAACCTCGATCGGCAACGCCGTCTTCAACAAGCAGGATGGCGTCATCCTCGTCGTCGATAATTTCTATTCAGCGGCAACCGGCGGCCAGGACATCATGTCATCGCGCGCCCTCAACCCCAAACGCAAGACCAACAATTCCATCGTCGACGCGGTCAAGGGCATCGGCGTCAAATGGGTGCGCCAGATTGATCGCACCTATGATGTGGGCAAAATGCGCGATACATTTCGCGAGGCTCTCACCACCAGCGAGCCTGGGCCCAAGGTCATTGTCGCCTCATCCGAATGCATGCTCAACAAGCAGCGCCGCATCAAGCCGCTGGTCGATGCGGCGCTGAAGGGCGGCACCCGCGTGGTGAAGGAACGCTTCGGCATCGATGAAGATATCTGCACCGGCGATCATGCCTGCATCAGACTTTCGGGATGCCCGTCGCTCTCGGTCAAACAGACCGATGATCCGCTGAAGGACGATCCCGTTGCCAGCATCGATCAGTCCTGCGTCGGCTGCGGCAATTGCGGTGAAGTTGCCGATGCAGCGATACTATGCCCATCGTTCTACCGCGCCGATGTGATCCACAATCCCAGCCCATGGGATAAATGGAAAATGAAAGCACGGCGCGGCGTCATCTCCTGGCTGCAACGCCGCCGCGAGCGCCGCCGCGTCGCTTTCGTTGTGGCGGCAACCCCCTGATGTCCCCGGCGGCCGGCAAATCCCTCAGCATCGCAATTGTCGCGATGGGCGGCCAGGGCGGCGGCGTGCTGGCGGACTGGATTGTCGCGGTTGCCGAGTCGAACGGCTGGCATGCCCAATCCACCTCGGTTCCAGGTGTGGCCCAGCGCACCGGCGCCACGCTCTATTATATTGAAATGCTGCCACCCAAGAACGGCAAGGCGCCAGTCTTCGCCCTGATGCCAACGCCAGGCGATGTTGATGTGGTCATCGCGGCCGAACTCATGGAAGCCGGGCGTTCGATCCTGCGCGGGCTGGTGACGCCCGACCGGACCCTGCTCATTACATCGACGCACCGCGCCTTTGCTGTCGCCGAAACGGAAAAACCCGGCGACGCCATCGGTGATCCGCGAGCCGTCGAGGCAGCGGCCGGCATCACCGCCCGCAAGGTGGTGGCCTTCGATATGGAGGCCATTGCCAGAACCTGCGGCACGGTAATCTCGTCGCCGCTGCTTGGGGCGCTCGCGGGCTCAGGCGCCCTGCCATTCGCCCGTGAAACATTCGAAGCCGTGATTAAGTCCGGCGGCAAGGGCGTGGCCAGCTCACTGCGAGCCTTCGGCGAAGGTTTCGCTCGCGCTGCCGACAACCAGCTCAATACCCTCGCCCGCGCCCCCGCAAAATTTTTCGATGAACTCCCCGGCGATGCCGGCCATCCGGCACTCAACCGCCTGCTCAAGCGCATTCGTGCTTTTCCCCAACCGCTTCACCCCATGATCTATGCCGGAACAAAACGGCTTGTCGATTATCAGGATGCAAGTTACGGCGAAGAATATCTCGGCCGCCTCGAGTCACTGCTCGCCGCTGACCGCAATGCGGGAGGCGGCGCCAGAGAATTTGCCTTTACCGGAACCGCCGCAAAATATCTGGCAACCGGCATGGCTTATAACGACGTGATCGCCGTTGCTGATGCCAAAACCCGGGCGGCGCGCTTCGACCGCATTCAAAGCGAGATGGGCGCCAAAGCCGGTCAACCGGTCTATCTCACCGAATTCATGCATCCGCGCGCCGAAGAATTGATCGGCCTGCTTCCCGCCAGCCTCGGGCGTTGGGTTGTGTGCCGTCCACGGCTGGTTGCCGTCATCGACAAACTGGTCAACCGGGGGCGGCGCATCAATACCGCCAGGATTAGCGGCTTTCTGCAACTTTACGCTCTGTCGGCACTGCGGCCCCGCCGCCGCCGGCAGCTGCGCCACGCCAATGAAATGGCCCATGTCGAGAGTTGGCTGGCATTGGCCACCCGCCATCTCGACAGTAATTATGCTCTGGCCACCGGCATCATCCAGGCGCGCCGCCTTGTCAAAGGTTATTCAGACACCCATGCGCGCGGCCTTTCAAAATTTGACCGCGTGCTTTCCGCCGTGCCACATCTTGCAACTCGCACCGATGCGGATGAATGGATGTCGCGCCTGATCAAATCAGCGCTGCAGGATGAAAACGGCAAAGCCCTTGATGGCGTGCTGAAAACCATCACCACGCTCTGACACCCCGCTCACTTGCCCAGCGATTTGGCCAGAAGGTAGCCCGAACCGCCACCAAGGCCGGGGCCAGGGTGAGTGGAAGCGCCGATATGGAAAAGCCGGCCTACAGTCGTTGCATGATTGACCGAAGTCTTGAACGGCCGCCACAGGAAGAACTGATCGAGGCCGCAATAGCCGCCATAGGGATCACCGCCGGTGAGATTGACATTCATCGCTTCGAGATCGGCTGGCGAATAACAACGCCGCGCCATCACCGTTTTGCGGAAACCCGGAAGATGCCGGACCAACAGCGCTTCGACCCGGTCGGCATAGGCCTCGCGCGTTGCCTCATCCCAGCGGCCATCGGCGGGAACCTTGAGCAAGCCCGCGGCATCGCCTTTCAACACACGCGGCGCTTCGGGCAATTGCAGCCACAGAATCGCCTTGCCTTCCGGTGCCCGGGTTGGATCGAAAGCCGTGGGCTGGCCCACGCAAATCGTCGGCTCCACCGGAAGCATTCCGCGCTCGGCTTCATTGGCTGCCTTCGACACGCCATCGAGTCCGGGCGTGAGATGAAGCAGCGCAACTTTGGCCAAATCCTTGGTCTTCCATTTAGGCGGTGATTTCAAGGCATAGTGAATCTGCATGTTGCCTTTGCCATGCCGGTGGATGGCCGATTGGGTTCTCGCAACTTCGGACGCCGGGTGTTGGCGCAGCAGCCGTCCATAGAGCTGCAGTGGCGTCATCGAGCAGATGACCCCTTCACCGGCCGCAACCCTCTCGCCCGAAGCGAGTGCCACACCCGTGGCGCGATTGGCCGCGTCGACAATCACTTCGGCGGCATCGGCACCCACGCGGATTTCTCCGCCGTGATCGGTGATCAGTTTCTCGAAAGCCCTCAGCAGGTTTTGCCCGCCGCCTTTCACGATGGGCGCACCGGCAGCTTCAAGCGCAAACCCAATCACCTTGGCCATCTGTCCGGAATAGGCCGACTCCGGTCCGAGCCCCGTATGCAACACCCACGGCGCCATTAACCCGTGAAATAGCGGCGATTTATAATTGGGCTCCAGCCATCCGCGCGCCGTCGTCAGGGCATCGCCGAAGAACGCCGCAAGCCCGCGTGGACCCCGGCGCCAGGTTTCCTTCGCCACCAGCTTCGCCATCGGCCACGACCACAACGAGCCGCCAAGCAGTGCAAACAGGAAGGGCGCATCGGCACCAAGCCTCTCCATGTCGCGGGCAAACTGTTGCCCGTCGCCCCGCGCCAGTTGATCGAGCGTTGCTGCATTGGCGGCCCTGCTCCGGCCAAGCGTCAGGCTTTCGCCCGAAGGCAGCAACACGCCCGCCGGAATTTCCGGATGCGCAAATTCGAGCCCGCGCTTTTCAAGTTCTGGCCCCAACACCGCATAGGCCGGCGACAGCAGAAACAGCACAAACGTGGTTGCCATCACATCATGCACAAAGCCCGGTACGGTTATCTCGCCGGCCCGGATGCAACCGCCAATGCGGTCGTTGCGCTCAAGCACCAGCACTTTCTTGCCGCGCATTGCCAGCATGCTCGCGGCCACCAGCCCATTGATGCCGCTCCCGGCAATCACATAGTCAACCATCCTGGCCAGTGCCTAACGCGCGACGAGCGCCAGCACGCGCACCGGACTGCCGGTCCCGTTCTGTATCTTCAAGGGAGCCGCAATAATCACGGCACCCTTGGGCGGCAGCTTGTCGAGATTGCACAGGCTCGCCAAACCATAGCGGTTGGCCTTGTGCATCAGATTATGCGCGGGGAACGGCGGGGTCATGCCGCCAGCGGATCCGGCATCGGTGCCGACCGTTTCCGAACCCCAACCGACGATGCCCCGGCGCAGCAGATAGATGATCGTCTCCGCCGTCGGCCCGGGTGAGTGCGGGCCGTTCTCGTCGGCATTGAGAAACGTCGCTTCACTGCCATTGCGTTTGTACCAGTCGGTGCGCATCACCACCCAGCTGCCGCGTTCGATGGTGCCGTGCTCGGCTTCCCAGGCTTTCACATGATCGACCGTGAGCAGAAAATCCGGATTCTTCTTAACCTGCTTGCTGCAATCGATAACGCAGACCGGCGCCACGAAATTTTTCGCCGGAATCGTGTCGGTCGAACCATTGGCATAGTCCCTGCCGGTGATCCAATGGATCGGCGCATCGAAATGCGTACCGGAATGCTCGCCGAGCTTCAGCCAGTTCCATGCCCAATAGGGACCGTTCTGGTCATAGTGGGAAATCTCGTGCACTTCGATCTTGGGCGTATTGAGCCCGATCTGCGGCGGCAGCTTGATCAGCGGTGTATCGGGACCAAGCGTTGCCGTGAGATCGATGACTTTCACCCGTCCCGACAAGAGAGCGGCGGCCACATCGGTGAGCGAGGTTTTCCTCGCCATCTTGCGGGCTGGCTTCCTGGCAACTTTTTTGGCCGCCGTTTTCTTTGCGTTCATCTGACCGGTCTCCCTGCTCCCATGATGAGCGTCAGCGTATTCGGTTCACATGATTTTGCAAGATTTGAATGGCCGGGCCACTTAGTGCTTGCCATTCCGCGGAGTGCCATAGCCGAAATGGCGGGCAAAACGCGGCCATCGCCGCTGCAGCCAGTAGCCGAATTTTATCGTCAACCGCCGATGCAGGCGGCGCGCCATGGGGAAATCGATGGCCAATATCGCCAGCCCCACGGGAATCATCCAGTAGCCCAGAACCGGCAGAAAACCCAGCAAGCCAAAGCAAATCAGCACGATTCCGAGCAACGTCCGCGATACCGGATGGCCCGGAACTCTAATCTTGCGGCCAGCGAAATTGATCGTGTTCATATGGTTATTCTACCTGACAGACGTACAGTCCAATATATGCCTGTTTCAATCAATTATCAGGTCATTTATTACAGTTCGACAAAAATGCTTTTCCCCGGCTGACCCCTCTGCTATACGCAGCCCCACATTCCCCGATAGCTCAGTTGGTAGAGCATTCGACTGTTAATCGAATGGTCGCTGGTTCGAGTCCAGCTCGGGGAGCCATCACCTTTTTTACGTTATGGCGCGCTATTGTGGGTAAACAGGCGCCCACCAATGCCCCCTCTCATGTTGCGTAACGCGTTGCAGTTATTCGACAATGGCTGATTGGGGTGGGGTCACGCTGCGCGTCCTGTGATGCCCCCATTCAAATGGCCGATAGCCAATAAAAAACCATCAATCAAGGCATTTTTCATTGGGGTCACTCTTTGGCCGCAATTTCACCGCCTCGCTGCCCTTATCCATGCTTGCCCCCGGACGCCGCGGACAATTTCACCCAATTGGAGAATACCAGCTTGACATCCGCTGTGAGATTGGCCGACTCGTCAAGTTTCATGATTTCGCCGATCGCCTCGGCAAGGACGCGCGCCGGTTCGCCCGCCGAGACTTCGATTTCGTAGTTTACGGCAATGCCAGTCTCGATTTTCGTGATCGTCAGCACCCTGAATACTCTCCAATGTCCCAAATTCGCACAATGCCCGAGCTATGCCAACCGAAGCAAATTGCGTGCCAGGAGCGGATGCTGTCACAGGGCAAGCCGATGTCGCTCGGAAACAGGCCAAACCACTCAATGATCCTGATCGGACATATCGAAAAACCGGTGGTATCAATTTAGTCAAGGGCCGGAGCGGGGATATTAGTATGACCACCTAACTCGCTCTTGCAAATCCTGCTTTGCCTTCTTAGGAAGATTGCCACATGGATGCTATTTCACTTGGCCGGGAATTGTCCCAAACACTGATGGACGGCTTGATCGTCGACAGGGGCCATCCCGAGTATGACAAATATCGCAGAATATGGAACGGCCTGGCGGATCGACGGCCCGCCGCAATAGTGCGCGCCCGAAGTGTCGATGATGTCAGAAAGACAGTCCGAATTGCCGCAGATCAAGGCGCATTGCTTGCCGTTCGCTGCGGTGGGCATAGTCTGCCTGGGCTTTCCACCTGTGATGAAGGCATCGTGCTTGACCTGTCGCTTATCAACGATGTTGCGATTGATGCCGCTGCTGGCATCGCCGACGTGGGTGGCGGCGCGCTGCTCGGGGATCTGGATGCGGCGGGAGCCCGGGCCGGACTGGTGACTCCAGCTGGCGTAGTTTCGCACACTGGAGTTGCCGGACTCACCCTGGGCGGCGGCATGGGTTGGTTGAGCCGAAAGTTCGGCTTGACCATCGACAATCTTCTTGGTGCGGAAGTAGTTACTGCAGATGGCCGGTTGATCTGGGCAAGCGCGGATTCCGAGCCAGACCTTTTTTGGGGACTGCGCGGCGGCGGCGGCAATTTCGGCGTGGTGACCAGGTTCAGGTTCCGCATGCACCCGCTGGGTCCGATCGTCGTCGGTTGCTGGACCTATTCAGCTCTTGACTGTGAAGCTGTATTGCAGGGCTTCCATCGGCTTTCCACTTACGCGCCGCGGGAATTGACCACAAACTTCGCTTTCACTTCAACCCAACTGGTCGTGACGGCAAGCTGGTCAGGTGTTCCAGAAGGAGCGGCAGCGGCAGTCGTACCCTTTGGAAGCCTTGCTTCGCCAGTTTCCGGGTCGTTTGGAAGCATGGCCTATGCTGATCTCCAGAAGAGACACGACGAACTTACGGCTTGGGGCCAGCGCCATTACTCCAAGGGTGGCTTTCTCGGAAAAATTGATGTCGCGGCGATCGACTGCATGAAGGAGGCAATCGCTTCGGCCCCAACCGCAAATTCCGACATCTATGTGCTGCAGCTCGGTGGAGCTATAAATGACGTAGAAGAGACTGCCACGGCATATTCCGGACGGTCGGCCAGTTATTATTGGATTGCAAATGCCGCATGGGACAAACCTGCCGACGACACCCATTGCATCGACTGGGGAAGAAAGGCAGCCAAGAGTCTCGCCGCAATTTCGATGCAGACCAATTATGTTAATGAACAGTCAGACTTCGGCAAGGACATTGTCATCGGTGCCTATGGGGCGGAAAAATACGACCGGCTTGCCAAGCTTAAAGCTCGCTACGATCCGGCCAATCTTTTCCGCTTAAACCAGAACATCGAACCAAAGACGTAAGCTAATTTCTCAATACCAGTGGCCGCTGTTGGCCGATACTGTTGCAGAATCCGGATTTGATTTGATCGTTGATGATGTTTCGGTTTTTGCTGGCGGGCAGTCGGGCGTGATCTGAACGCTTTCTCCCTGAGGCATAGCGTTTGTTGCCGCTCCTGATCCTGCTTGAGACGGCCCATCATTGTCAGCACGCGCTCCCATTGGCCCGACAACACAGGAATCACTGTTCGTTGGGAAATTCAAATCACTTCTGCAACAAAATCGGCCAGCCTCGGCTGCGCCTCGACATTTGATTTGGCCTTGCCGTGTTTGGCAGGCATAATGTGGTGGCATCATGGAGGACGATTTTGGACCGCATTCAAACCGCCCGGATCGAGGCTTGCCTCAGCCCTACCAAACTGCATTCCTTCAGCCAGCAGGTGCTCGATTTTTATTTGGCGGGACGAATGCCGACATCGGAATTTCGCCGCTGGTTCCATATGCCGAATTCCGGCTACTTGCCACTGAGCGACTGCATCGCCCAGATCGTCGATCCCTCGTATGTTCCGGAAGCCATGCTGCCATCGGCGGTCACGCTGAAACCGCCTAAGTCCATTTGACGGATGGCCCCCGCCTGGGGCATGTCTAACGCCATGGATATCAAGCAAGACGTCATCGCCGCCATCGGCAACACCCCCCTCATCAAACTCCGCCAGGCATCGGAGCTCACCGGTTGCACCATTCTCGGCAAGGCCGAGTTCATGAACCCCGGCCAATCGGTCAAGGACCGCGCCGCCCTGTTCATCATCAGGGATGCGATTGCCCGTGGTCAACTGAAGCCCGGCGGCACCATTGTCGAAGGCACTGCGGGAAATACCGGAATAGGCCTCACTATCGTTGCCAAGACCATGGGCTTTCGCTCGGTGATCGTCATACCGTTGACGCAGTCGCAGGAAAAAAAGGATGCGCTCCGCCAGCTCGGCGCCGAGTTGGTCGAGGTACCCGCCGTGCCCTACAGGAACCCCAACAACTACGTGAAATATTCTGGCCGCCTGGCCAAGGCCATGGGGGCCGTGTGGGCCAACCAGTTCGACAACGTGGCCAACCGCCAGGCCCACATTGAAACCACCGCGCTGGAAATCTGGTCCCAGACCGACGGCACGGTCGATGCGTTCGTGTCCGCTGTCGGCTCAGGCGGAACCCTCGCCGGTGTCAGCATGGGGCTAAAAACCCGCAACAAGAATATCAAGATGGTGTTGGCCGATCCCATGGGGGCCGCACTCTACAATTACTACAAGCACGGCGAACTGAAATCCGAGGGCTCTTCGATCACCGAAGGCATCGGCCAGGGCCGCATCACCGCCAACCTCGAAGGTGCTGTCATCGATGAAGCTTTTCAAATCCCCGACAGCGAGGCCATTCCCATCACCTTTGATCTCCTCGAACACGAAGGTCTGTGTATGGGCGCCTCTACTGGTATCAACATCGCAGGCGCCATCCGCATGGCGAAGCAAATGGGCCCCGGCCATACCATCGTGACGGTGCTGTGCGATTACGGCACGCGCTATGCGTCCAAACTCTTCAACCCCGCCTTCCTCCGCGAAAAAGGATTGCCGGTGCCAAAATGGCTGGAGGCAAAACCCGAGGTGCCGGCGGTGTTTGAAGAGGTTCCGGCTTGATCACTCTCCTCTTCCGCGATGATTCCTATCTGCAATCCTGCGAGGCGGCGGTTGTCGGCATCAATGAACGCGGCGGCATTCTGTTGGACCGCACCGTGTTCTACGCCACCGCTGGCGGCCAGCCAGGCGACAAGGGCACGCTCGGTTTTGATGGCCACACCATCGACATCGCCACCGCGGTTTATGATGAAAACAAAAATGTCGTCCATGTTCCAGCACAAGCGGCAACGCTGCCGCCGGTCGGTGCAACGGTCACACTCTCCCTCGATTGGACCACGCGCTATCGCAACATGCGGGCCCACACCATGATGCATCTGCTCTGTGCTTCAGTACCTCACGTGGTTACTGGTGGAGCCATATCGGAGGATGGCGGCCGCATTGATTTCGATATTCCCGAAGGCGGCATCCCCGGCAAGCAGGCGCTCGGTGAACGGATCAATCGTCTGATCGCCGAGGATCATGCCGTAAGTTTTCGCTGGATCAGTGATGACGAGATGGCGGCCAACCAGCACCTGATCCGCACCATGTCGGTGAAGCCACCCGTGGGAACCGGCAAGGTGCGCCTCGTAATGATCGGCCCCGAAGGCCAGGTCGATCTGCAACCCTGCGGCGGCACTCATGTGCGCTCCACCGCCGAGATCGGCCCGATTGCCGTTGCCAAGATCGAGAACAAGGGCAGAATCAACCGCCGCATCAGATTGGTGTTCGCATGAGTGATGATATCGTCTCGACGGGGTGGCTGGCGGATCATCTGGGCTCGCCCGACTTGGCCATTCTTGACGGTTCATGGCATCTGCCCGCCACCAAACGCAGCGCCAGGAGGGAATTTACCGAAGGCCATATTCCCGGCGCCCAGTTTTTCGATATCGACGAAATTGCCGATACCGCAAGTCCCCTTCCCCACATGCTGCCGGCTCCTGAGAAATTTTCCTCCCGCATGCGCAAGTTGGGCGTCGGCGACGGCAAACGGGTGATCGTCTATGACGCGGCCGGTTTGTTCTCGGCGGCGCGCGTGTGGTGGATGTTCAAAGTGTTCGGCCACGATGATGTGGCCGTGCTCGATGGCGGCCTGCCGAAGTGGAAGGCCGAAAACCATGCCCTCGTCGAGGGTCCGGCCGTAGTACCGCAAGAGCGCCATTTCACCGCGCGCTACCGTTCGATGATGGTGCGCGACAAGTCCGATGTTTCACGGGCAATCAAGACCGCGGCGGAACAGATTGCCGACGCCCGCTCGCCCACCCGTTTCCGCGGCGAAGAAGCCGAAGCCCGCCCCGGAGTTCGCGCCGGCCACATGCCCGGCGCCCGCGGCGTACACTACGCAACACTGCTGAATTCCGATGGCACGCTCAAGTCACCACAACAGATTGCCGCCGTATTTGCCGATGCCGGTATCGATGTAGCAAAGCCCGTCATCACCAGTTGCGGTTCCGGTGTCACCGCCGCAATATTGAGCCTCGGCCTGACGTTGATTGGGGCCCGCGAGCACAGCCTCTATGATGGCTCATGGACCGAGTGGGGCGGCGACCCCGGCAGTCCCGTCGCCACCGGCGCCTGATCACATGAAAACCACCGTCACATTTCTGCAAATGCTGGCCGAGCAGAACACCCGCATTGCCGCACCCGCCAACCTGAAACTGATGCTGGTGCGCGCCGAAAATATCAGCGTCGGATTTTATCGCTACCTCTATACCGCCGTCGGTGGCGGATACCACTGGATCGACCGCAATAAACTTGACAATGCGAGTCTTGCAACGATCATTCAGGACCCCAAAGTCGAAGTCTGGGTGCTCTATGCCTCTGGTCAGCCCGCCGGCTACTTCGAAGTTGATGGCCGCCAAAGTACGGTTGTCGAGCTTCAATACTTTGGCCTGCTCCCGGAGTTTCACGGGTTGGGCCTTGGCAAGTGGCTTCTCGCCGAAGCCATTCGCGCCTGCTGGGCCAAACAGCCCGGGCGCGTCATCGTCGAAACCTGTACACTCGACGGCCCCGCCGCCCTGCCGCTCTACCAGAAACTGGGCTTCGTCGCCTACGACCAGCGCGAGAAAGAGATGGAAATCAGCGGCTGACGGCGGCCGGCTTGGCAGACCACCTCTCTATTGTAATTATGTTATAACATATGTTATAAACTCGCATTATGAACAAGCATACCACTTTGACCACGGTAAAAATTACCGCAATCGGAAACTCTGTTGGGGTTACTCTCCCAAAGGAAGTTTTAGCGAAACTGCGCGTCGGTAAAGGTGACACGCTTTGTGTCACTGAGACACCCGAAGGCGTATTGCTCACTCCATACAATGCTGAATTTGCCGAAATCATGGAAGCTGCCGAAATCATCATGCGTGAAAACCGCGATGCGCTGAAGGCGCTCGCCAAGTAACACATGATGGAACCCATCTGGATTCCACGCGAGATGGTACGCGCCATGCATCTCCGTCAGCTTGCCGAACATGGCGGGGGCGAGGGCGTGCGCGACAACGGACTTCTCGATTCCGCCCTGCAAAGACCACAAAACAAACTGGCCTATGGATCGCCCGATTTGGCCGATCTCGCCGCTGCATACGCTTATGGCATCGCCCGCAACCATCCTTTCATCGACGGAAACAAGCGAATGGCTCTCGTCACGTCGTTCACTTTTCTATTCGTCAATGGTTTGAAAGTTACGGCAAGCCAGGAGCAGAACGTGATGGAATTTCTGGCGCTAGCCGAGGGAACTCTTGATGAGGATGCCCTGGCTGATTGGTTCCGGCAGAATACCAGCGCTCGCTAGTTCTCACTGCACCGGCGGCGCATAGAGCAGGCCGCCAGCATTCCACAGGGCATTGACACCGCGCTCGATCAACAGCGGCGAGCCTTTGCCGAGGTTGCGGTCGAAGATCTCGCCATAGTTTCCCGCCGCCTTGATGGCGCGGGCGGCCCAATCGGCATCGAGACCCATATCAGCGCCGAATGTGCCTTCAAGACCCAGAAGCCGCCGCACGTTGGGCTTCGTGCTCTCGGTCTTGAGGGTATCGACGGAAGCGGCCTTCACTTCAAGTTCCTCGGCGTCGATCAACACAAACAACGTCCAGCGTATGATATTGAACCACTGCTCGTCGCCCTGCCGGACCGCCGGCCCCAGAGGCTCTTTGGAAATAACATCGAGGAGAACGATGCTGTCATCGGGATTGCCCAATTTCAATCGCACCGCGTAGAGCTGCGACAGGTCGGCCGTATAGGCATCGCATTTGCTTTCGTCGAAAGCCTTCACCATATCCCCGATGTCGTCGAACATCATCGGCGTGAAGCTCATTTCCTTTTCCCGGAAGAAGTCTTCCACATTGCCCTGCGTCGTCGTGCTGGCCAGAAAGCAGATGGTGGCGCCCGTCAGGTTCAGCGCCGTGGTTACTCCCAGCAGCTTCTTCACGATGAAACCCTGCCCGTCATGATAGGCGATGCCTGGAAAGCGGATACCGATCTTGGTTTCGCGCTCCATCGTCCAGGTGGTGTTGCGCGACAGAAGATCGACGGCTCCGGACTTCAATTTGTCAAATCGCTCCTTGGCATTCACCGGCACGAATTCAACTTTTGCCCCATCACCGAGAACCGCCGCGGCAACCGCCTTGCAATAGTCGACATCAAAGCCCGCCCATGCGCCGTCAGCGCCTTGGGCGGCAAATCCCTGCAGTCCCGGATTGACACCGCACAACAATCTGCCACGCGCCTTCACATCGTCCAGCGTTGCGGCGTTGGCGGCGGCAGCGAAAGCGAAAACCAGTCCCAGTATGATTGCCAGACGCTTCATCAGCCGATTCCCGAATTTGCAGGAAAGAACCTAGACCGGATACGCCGTGCTGCCAAGTTGCATCAGTGCAGGATCTGGCTGAGGAACAACTTGGTCCGTTCGCTCTTGGGATTTGAGAAGAACTCCTCCGGCGAATTCTGTTCGACGATCTGGCCCTGGTCCATGAAAATCACCCGGTGCGCGACCTGCCGGGCAAAGCCCATCTCGTGGGTAACACACAGCATGGTCATGCCGGACTGGGCGAGATCGACCATCACCTCCAGCACTTCCTTGATCATTTCCGGATCGAGCGCCGAAGTAGGCTCGTCAAACAGCATGATCTTGGGGTTCATGCACAGCGATCTCGCGATCGCCACGCGCTGTTGCTGGCCGCCCGAGAGCTGGCCCGGATATTTCAGGGCTTGTTCGGGAATTTTTACGCGCGCCAGATATTTCATTCCCAGTTCATCGGCGTCTTTCTTCGGCATCTTGCGCACCCAGATCGGCGCCAGCGTGCAATTTTCCAGAACAGTCAAGTGGGGAAACAGATTGAAGTGCTGGAACACCATGCCCACTTCGCGGCGCACCTCATCGATCTTCTTGAGATCGTTGGTGAGCGGAATGCCGTCGACGGTGATGTCGCCCTTCTGGTGTTCCTCCAGCCGGTTGATGCAGCGGATCAGCGTCGACTTGCCCGAACCCGATGGCCCGCAGATAACAATGCGCTCGCCCTTGTAAACGGTAAGATTGATATCGCGCAACACATGAAACTCGCCGAACCACTTGTTCATGGCGCTGATATGGATCGCCACCTCGTCGCTGACCTTGGATTTCTTTGCGGGCTTAGCCATCGGTCTTACCTCTTGTGTCCGGTATTGAGCCTATGCTCCGTATAGATCGAGTAGCGCGACATGCCAAAGCAGAACACCCAGAACACCAGCGCCATGGTTAGGTATGCGGTGGGCGTGGCGCTCGGCGAAGCCCAGATCGTCTCCTTGAGGCCGGTGCGCATGATGCCGAGCAGGTCGAACAGGCCAATGATCGCCACCAGCGTCGTGTCCTTGAACAGGGCGATGAAACTCGACACGATGTTGGGGATCGATACCTTGAGAGCTTGCGGCAGGATGATCTTGTTCATCATCTGCCAGTAGGAGAGGCCCAGCGCCTGGGCGCCCTCATACTGGCCCTTGGGGATCGCCTGGAGCCCGCCGCGAACCGTCTCGGCCATGTAGGCCGCGGTGAACAGCGCCACGCCGATCAGGGCTCGCAACAGCTTGTCGAAGTTCATGCCCGCCGGCAGGAACAGCGGCAGCATCACGCTCGACATGAACAGCACGGTGATTAGCGGCACGCCGCGCCACAGCTCGATGAAGATCACCGAGAAGATGCGGACCACCGGCATGTTCGACCGCCGCCCCAATGCCAGCAGTACGCCAAGCGGCAGCGACGCCACCATACCGGTGAGCGCCACGATCAGTGTCACGGTGAGACCGCCCCAATTTGACGTCTCGACCGGCACCATCCCGAAATCGAAATCAAATAGCGCCATTGCCGCCACGATGAAGGCCGAAGCATAAGCCCAGATGCGCAGGCTGCCAAAGCCCTCGCCCGAGCGGGCCGCCAGCGCCGCCAAGACGATGCCGAAGGCCAGCAGGATGGCGATCACCACCGCATATATGGTAAGCGAATACTGGAAATTCCCGCCGGTCAGCAGGATCAATGTGATCAGCGGATAGGCCAGCAGCAGGAACAACCCATTCCACGCCTTGTAGGCCACCGACGGCATCATCATCGGCACCAGTGCCGCGATGCCGATTATGAAACTCAGATTGACCCGCCAGCGCTGGTCGATCGGGAAGAAGCCATAGATCCACTGCGGGAATTTGACGACGATCAGCGGCCAGCAGGCGCCTGCTCCCTCCCAGGTGCAGGCTGTGCCATCAGCACCCGTCCATGTCGCGCGCAGGAACGCCCAGTCGACGATGTTCCAGATGAGCCACAGCGCAATCGTACCAAAGAACAGCGTCAGCACGCTGTTGAGGGGAGAGGAAAACAGGTTCTGGATCAGCCAGCCGCGCAAGCCTCGCGCATTGGCGGGCGCCGGCATCAGCGGCGCATCTTCGCTTCGGACGAAAGCCGTCCTCGCATCGCTTGCTGCCATGCTCATCTCTCCACCAGTTTCATGCGGTCGTTGAACCAGTTCATGAACAGCGACGTGAGCAGGCTCAGTGACAGATAGACCACCATCCAGATACCGACCATTTCGACGGCTTGATTTGTCTGATTGAGAACTGTGCCGCCAACCGCGACGAGATCTGGATAGCCGATGGCTACGGCGAGCGTGGAATTCTTGGTAAGGCTGAGGTAAGTCGAAGCCAGCGGCGGGATGATCACCCGCATGGCCTGCGGAATGACGACGAGGCGCAGCGTCGTTCCGCCGCGCAGGCCCAGCGCGCTGGCCGCCTCCGTCTGGCCATGGCTCACGGCCTGGATGCCGGCGCGCACCGACTCGGCGATATCGGTGCCGGTATAGACCGCCAACGCCAGGAACAGTGCGATCAGTTCCGGCAGCACATGCACACCGCCCTCGAAATTGAAACCCTTGAGCGCCGGGTATTCGAAAGTCACCGGGAAACCGGCGATCACATAGCCCACGAGCGGCACGCCGGCGAGAATTGCCAGCGACACCCACAGCACCGGGAAGGTCTGTCCCGTCGCCAGTTGCCGGGCCCTCGCCCAGCGCGCCACCAGCCACACGCCGATCACGGCGGCAGCGCAGGCCGCGAGGAATAGCCAGGTGCCATCGCCCCACAGGGGCTTCGGCATGATCAGGCCGCGGTTCGAGATAAATAAACTGCCGGCGAACTCGTCCTCGCCCCACGTTCTGATCAGGCTCGGAAACATTCCCCACCATGCGAGAAACAGATAGCTTCCGACAATCAGACTCAAGACCGAAAGACCGAAAAATGCCAATGGGAGGCCGTGACGGCTGATCGATGCTGTTGGACCGATTTCAGCAGACTCCGTTGCTTCGGCCCTACGAACCCATGCGCGCACCGATGCTAAAAGAGAAAGGATAAACAGCCCCAGCGCTGCGCCTGCCAGCAGCAACTCCACATTGCTGATCAGAAAATAACCTAAGTCGAGCGCCTGTTTCGGTCCCGGCAGCGGCGCAAGCACCACTTGGTAGAAAAAGATGATCTGCAGGAGTAGCGGTACATTGCGGAAGAATTCGATGTAACAGGCGGCAAGCCTGGACACCAGCCAGTTCTTCGACAGCCGCATCACCCCCATGAAGAAGCCGATCAGGGTCGCTGCGGCGATGCCCAGAACCGAAATCAGCAGCGTGTTGAGAAACCCCACCATGATGGCGCGGCCGTAGCTCGAACTGCTGCTGTAGGAAATCGGCGACTGGATGATGTCAAAGCCGGCGGTCTTGTTCAGGAAACCGAAGCCCGACGCGATATTACGGCTCTTGAGATTAACGTAGGTATTGTGGGCAAGGATCACGATCAGCGCCGCCACTGCCACAAGCAGGGCCACCTGAACGGCCGCCGAGCGGACCCGGGGATTGTTCCACATCGCGGTCTTCGGACTGTCACGCGTTTCAACCGCGGCGGTCATGCCCCTGTCCTTCAAAGCGGTGCCTCGCACCTCTACCTGGAACCGCCGGTTTCCGGTCTGGCCCTGGCATTGGAGATCGGATGGAGCCCGGCCGGTCCGGCCGGGCTCCCGAAAGTGTTTAGCGGATCGGCGGCGCGTATTGCAGGCCGCCATCCTTCCACAAGGCGTTCTTGCCACGGGCGATCTTCAGCGGCGTGCCGGCGCCAACGTTGCGTTCGAAGATTTCAGCGTAGTTGCCGACACCCTTGACAATATGGACGATCCACTCCTCGTCGAGACCGATGCCAGTGCCAAAGCCGGCAGCCGAACCATCTTCGTTCTTGATGCCGAGGATGCGCTTGATTTCAGGGTTGGTGGAGGTCTTCGCCATCTCTTCCACATTGGCTTGGGTGATGCCGAACTCCTCGGCGGTGAGCAGCGCGAAATAGGTCCACTTGATGACATTGAACCAGGCATCGTCGCCCTGGCGCACCAGCGGGCCCAGCGGTTCCTTCGAGATAATATCGGGAAGCACCACATGCTCGTCCGGGTTTTTCAGGGCGAGACGTTCGGCATAGAGGCCGGATTGGTCGGTGGTGAAGATATCGCAACGGCCGGCTTCATAGGCGCCGCGCACCTCGTCATCATTCTCCATGGCAACAACCTGATACTTCATGTTGTGGGCCTTGAAGAAGTCGGCGAGGTTCAATTCCGTCGTGGTGCCGGTTTGCGTGCACACCGTGGCGCCGTCGAGTTCGCTGGCGCTCTTGATGTTCATCGCCTTGTGCACCATGAAGCCCTGGCCGTCATAATACATGACGCCCGCGAACTTGAGGCCGAGCGAGGTATCGCGGCTCATGGTCCAGGTGGTGTTGCGCGAAAGGAGATCGACTTCGCCCGACTGCAAGGCGGTGAAACGTTCCTTGGCATTGAGCGGCGTGAACTTGACTTTCTGCGGATCGTTGAAGATGGCCGATGCCACTGCGCGGCAGTAGTCCACATCCATGCCGGACCAGTTGTTGTTGGCATCCGGGACGGCGAAGCCGGCGAGGCTGGTGGTGACGCCGCATTGCACGAAGCCTTTGGTCTTGATGTCGTCAAGTGTACCGGCGGTGGCAGCCGACACGGCGAAAGCGCTGACAGCGGCGCCCAATACCCATGATAGAACTTTGCTTTTCATTACTCTTCTTCCTTCTCAACTGTGCGGATCGGCTGATTGGAAGATGCCACGGCGCTTGGCAAAAGCCACTTTGCGCGCGTCGTATGCCCAATGTCCTGGCCGCTGATTACTTTGTTACTCTCCCCGGGGGTGTTTCTCTTCACAGGTCACCCCTCTGGTTGTTAGACAAGCCGGAAACGGCGTGGGGGTCAAGGAGAAAGCACTTGGCGAAGTGCCGGGATCAGGGCTTCCACGGTCGAAAACGCCGGAGCCTCCGGCTTCACCGGCCGCGCCACCATCACCACAGGAATAGTCATTTCACGCGCCGCAACCAGCTTGGCCCGCGTATCATCACCGCCGGAATTCTTGGTAACCACATGGCTGATGTGATGGCTGTCGATCAAGCGGATTTCGTTTTCCAGGCTGAACGGCGGCCGCGCTAGAATGAGCGTCCAGTGCTGCGGCATGACAATGCCCGGTGCCTCGATCATCCGGGCCACACCGCGAAGATCAGCCCGCGCGAAAAACCTGGCGGCCTCCTTGCGCCCGATGGTAAGCAGTGGCCGCGCCCCCACCGGCAGCACCGCAACGGCTTCCGCCAGACCACCAACCTCGATCCAGTTGTCCGCAGTTTCGGCAACCCACGGCGGCCGTTCAAGCCGGCAATAGTCAATCCCCAAGAGCTGCGCCGCACCGTGCCCATGCCGCGATATTTGCGCTGCAAATGGGTGAGTGGCATCGACGATGGCATGAATATTCTCGCGCTTCACGTAGTCCGCCAGCCCCGCCTCGCCGCCAAAACCACCACGCCGCAGTTCGCCCGCGGGCAGCAGCGGCGACGATGTCACTCCAGCCAGCGATGTAACGACTGCAAAACCCTGGTCAATGAGCGCACGTGCGAGCCGCCGCGCTTCGCCGGTGCCGCCCAGAATGAGAATGCGATCAGCCGGCATGGCCAATGATTGCACCAGCGCGCGAAACGATAATCACATCCGCCGCAACCGGCGCTCCCCGCAGCACGTGGCCGACTTGGGCAAGCGCTGCCACGGCAACCCGGTCCGCCAGCCCGAACCCCTCGGCCATTTCCAGAACCTGATGGGCGGTATTCGCCGCCAGCACTTTTTCACGCGGCAGTTCCGGCGCGAGCTTGGCCAGCCAGTCAAGATCGACCAGGCTCCGGCCTGAATGCAAATCGAGTGCACCCTGCGCCAGTTCCACCATTTTG
>JANLWG010000047.1:0-5910 GCA_031364405.1 Hyphomicrobiales bacterium | reverse complement strand
CCGTCGCCCATCACCTTGAAGATGCGCCCGCTATGCTTGACGACTGTTGGATCGAAGAACTCGCGGCGGTGCAGGCGCAGCGCCCCCAGGGTGCGTTCCTCATTGGCTTCCATCAGCCGGCTGTAGCCGACAACGTCAGCCGCCAGAATAGCCGCCAACCGGCGCTCAACCTGTTCCTCGCCCATGCCCATCCCCTCGACCAACGGTTAACAACTCTTATCGATCAGGCAACAACTGGGCAAGGCTATCGCGGCGGTGGACCGAAAAGGCGGTTTGAAGATTTGATATCGACTGCTGCTTCCAAAATAGTGCACACTGGCCCCATGCGCTTTCCACTGCTGTTCTCACCCCTCACCATCAAGAAAACTGAAATCCGCAACCGCATCTTCTCGACCGGGCATGATACTTATTTGCCCGAGGGCGGTCTGCCTTCCGATGCATTGATCGCCTATCAACGGGCGCGGGCGCGTGGTGGGGCGGGACTCATCGTCATCCAGGTCGTCGGTGTGCATGAAACTTCGCGCTATACCGAGGCGCTGTTGATGGGCACGTCGGATGATTGCATTCCGCATTTCCGCCGGCTCATCGAAGCCATCCATGCGGAGGGGACGAAATGTTTCGTCCAGCTCTTCCATCCCGGCCGCGAATTGCTGGGCCGCCCGGATGGCGTGGTGCAGGCCGCCTACGCGCCATCGCATTCGCCGTCAGAACGCTTCCATGTGATCCCGCGCGCACTTTCCACCGATCTGATCGGCGAGATCGTTGAAGGTTACGGTGCAACAGCCCGGCGCATGGCGGAGGCAGGGGCTGATGGCGTCGAGATCGTGGCGAGCCACGGCTATCTGCCAGCGCAATTCATGAATCAAAATGTCAACCGGCGCACTGACCAATATGGCGGCGCGCTGGACAACCGCCTGCGCTTCACCCGCGAGGCCATTGCAGCGGTGCGGGTGAGGGTGCCTGCTGATTTCATTGTCGGCCTGCGCATGTCGGGCGACGAGCATGATCAGGACGGCATGACCGAAGATAATTCTTTCACCATCGCCCGCAGCCTTGGTAAAGACCTTGATTACCTCAACCTGATCGCCGGCACTTCCGCATCGGCCTCGGGTGCAGTCCATATCGTGCCGTCGATGGCCAATGCCCATGGCTATGTGGCACCCTTCGCGCAGAAGGTGAAGCAGGCCACCGGTAGTGCGGTGTTCGTTGCCGGCCGCATCAACCAGCCGCAGGATGCCGAGCGCATCCTGGCGCAAGGGGCCGCCGACATGTGCGGCATGACGCGGGCGATGATCTGCGATCCCGACATGGCTTCGAAGGCAAAGGCTGGCGCCACCGATGATATCCGCGCCTGCATCGGCTGCAATCAGGCGTGTATCGGCCACTTCCAGTTGGGCATTGCGATTTCGTGCATCCAGTATCCGGAGACTGGCCGCGAACTTGTCTATGAAACCAAATCGCGGGTTACAAAGCCGCGCCGTATCATGGTGGTGGGCGGTGGTCCTGCGGGATTGAAAGCCGCGGCAGTGGCGGCACAGCGCGGCCACAACGTCGATCTCTATGAGCGCGAAGGCCAAACCGGCGGACAGGTGAAGCTCGCACAGCTCTTGCCGACCCGGGCTGAATTCGGCGGTATGAGTCTCAATCTTACCCGCGAGGCCGAACGCCATGGCGCGCGCATCCATCGGCGCAGCGAAGTGACGCTTGCGATGATCGCGGCCGGGAAACCCGATGCGGTGATACTGGCAACCGGCAGCCGCACCCATCCGCCGGCCATCGAGGGCGAGGCGGCGCACATGGTTCACGCAGTGGATGTTCTCAGCGGGAACGCCACGACCGGAGCGCGCGTTGTCATTTACGATTGGCATGCCGATTGGATCGGGGCTGGCCTTGCTGAAAAGCTGGCGGCGGAAGGCGTTCACGTGCGGCTTGCTGTCAATGGCATGTCTGCCGCA
This sequence comes from Hyphomicrobiales bacterium, assembly GCA_031364405.1. GTDB lineage: Bacteria > Pseudomonadota > Alphaproteobacteria > Rhizobiales > Aestuariivirgaceae > Aestuariivirga. The sequence continues at coordinate 3,955 of JANLWG010000047.1, read as the reverse complement.
GCAAATATCCAGAGCTATATTCGCTTCGAGATCATCGGACGCCTTCATAAACTCGGTGTCGAGGTGCATCCGTGGCTGCGTCTCTATGGTGCCGATGATCGTACCGCTTATTTCATCCATACGGCGGCGCGTGAAGCTGTGGTGTTCGAGGATATCGATACACTGGTGCTGGCGGTTCCCAATCACCCGGTGGATGAATTGGCTTCAGCCATTGCCGCGCTGGGCATCGAACATCACATCATCGGCGATTGCTTGACGCCGCGCACGGCGGAAGAAGCCGTCTATGAAGGGCTGAAGGCCGGCATGGTGGTGTGATGCGCAAGCTTGATCCCGTCGACATCGTCATCGTCGGGTCCGGCATGGGCGGCAGCGCTTTCGCCTGGCGCATCAAGCAGCAGATGCCGGGCCTTCGCGTCGTGTGTCTTGAACGTGGCGGTTTTCTTGATGCCAAGGATATGCCGTCGTTGCGACCGGACTGGCAGAGCCTGGCGGCAGGGCTGTGGTCGCCGTCGCCCAATTTGCGTCTGGCTTACGGAGGCAACAAGTGGAGCCGCGATTATCGCATCGACGATTCCGGTTCTCCGGTGAAGCCCTTGATGTGGAATGGCGCCGGTGGATCGACCGTCAATTGGGCCGCGCATTTTCCGCGCCTCAAGCCATCGGACTTCCGCACGCGGTCGGATGATGGCGTGGGCGATGATTGGCCCTTCGACTACAGCGCGCTTGAACCCTACTACGATATCAATGATGAGATCATGGGTGTGTCGGGACTGGCGGGCGATCCCTCCTATCCGCGAAAACCCCGCCGCGACATGGCGCCCCTGCCGCTGGGCCACATGGGCCGCCATGCCGCCTTGGCCTTCAATCGGCTGGGCTGGCACTGGTGGCCCGCCGATGCGGCGATCCTGACCATGCCGCGCGGAGGGCGAAGTGCCTGCAACCATTGCGGACCCTGCCAGCAGGGCTGCGTCACCCGTGCCAAGGCTTCGACCGATGTGACCTATTGGCCCGCTGCGATGGCCATGGACGTTGAACTGCGCTGCTTTTCCACCGTGACGGGGGTCCGGGTCGAGAAGGGCCAAGCGCGCAGTGTGGTCTACCGCGACGAAAACGGTGCGGATTGCGAACAGCCCGCCAGCCTTGTGGTGGTGGCAGGCAACGGCATCGGCACGGTGCGTCTGTTGCTGGCATCGGGATTCGGGCAGGGCGAGGCTGATCCCCTGGGGCGGTATCTGATGTTTCATCCCGTTGCCTATGCCCGCGGTATCATACCCCACGACCTTGACGGGCCGGCCGGACCCATTGGCAATTCGCTCTACTCGCATGAATTTTACGAGACCGACCGGGCGCGCGGCTTCCTGCGCGGAGTCCATCTTCAGATCACCCGCGAAAATCCCTTGCTGGCCCAGGCCCAGCGCCAGACACCAGCCTGGGGAAAAGCTGCGCAGCGTGCGGTTGCCGAGGAGTTCCGCCACACTATTACCTTCATGATCATGCCGGAGGACTTGCCGGAACCATCGAACCGCGTTTCGATCACGGCGGAGATCGATGCTGACGGCTTGCCGGTGCCGCGCATCGATTACACAATTTCGGAAAACACCCGGAAAATGGTGGCTTTTGGCTACGACCGTGCGCGCGAATTTTTCAAGGCAACGCGAGCCACGCGAACCGTAGATGCGCCATTCCCGCCTTATACCGGCTGGCATCTTCTCGGAACGGCGCGCATGGGCACAGATCCGGCCAATAGTGTGGTCGATGCGGCGGGCCGGATGCACCGCGCACCCAATATCATCATTGCCGATGGCAGCGTGATGCCGACGGTGGGTGCGGTCAATCCCGCCTCCACCATTGGCGCCATCGCGCTCAAATTCGCTGATGATCTGGCGCGGGAGTGGCGGTTATGAGCAGCATTCTTTGCGCAGCGATTGTCGATACCCTACTGCCGGGGGGAGAGGTGACCGATGACGTCAGCCTGCCGCCGGGAAGCGCCATCATCGATGCGGATCGGCTGCTGCCGCCCGAAATCATGGCCGCAGCGGGAGCAGGCTTTGCCGGACTGGACGCCGCGGACCGCGAAGCGCGCCTTGCCGAAATCGCGTTGGCTTTGCCCATGCACTGGCAGGCGCTCTTAAAAGTCGTGCTCGAAAACTACTACAGCGATCCGCGTATCCTGCGCGCCTTCCGCTGGCGAGCCGAACCACCACAGCCTGGGGGTCACGACTTGCCCGAAGTCGATTGGTCAATACTCGACCAGGTGAAAGCCAGAAAGCCGTTCTGGCGCTAGGCCCTGTGCACTTCGAACAGCATGAGTCCGGTGGCGACGGCGATGTTGAGCGAGTCGGGACCGTCGCGCATCGGAATTCGCACCAGTGCTGAACAGGCCTGCGCTACCGCATCGGACAGGCCACTGCCTTCACTGCCCATGACGATGAGCGTGGGCTCGCCATAGGGGCGGCGGTAATCCTCCGTACCCTGAACATGTGTGCCTATGCTTTCACCGGGCCATGACTTGCACAGTTTGCCGAGTTCGGCAGTGGACCTGGTTACCAGCGGTGTGGCGAAAATCGAACCCATGGTGGCGCGCACGCAGGCGCTGCCCCAGGGATCGCAGGTTCGGCCAGCGAGGATGATGCCACGGGCCCCGGCTGCATCGGCAGTGCGGATGATGGTGCCGAGGTTGCCGGGATCGCGCATGTCTTCAAGGGCGAGCCACAAGCCCTGGGGTTCGACGTGCTCACTCCACCTTTGCCGAAAGACGCCGAGCACCGGAGACGGGTTCTTCTGAGTGCTGAGCGAGGCCATAATCTCAGGCGTCACCTCAAGCAGACGAGCATCGCCCCAAGGGGCGGCGGGGGCAATGGAAACCAGCATTTCCGGCGTCCACCCCAAAGCCCGGGCGCGGTCCAGAACCTTGTTACCCTCGGCCACGAACAGCCCGGTTTCCTGCCGGTATTTTTTCTCGGCAAGCGACCGGACTATCTTGATTGCAGGGTTTTGAGTTGAATAAATCCGCACCATGGCGCGGACTATAGTTTGCGCTATAATCAACGTCCATGAACATCATTCCAGGTATCAGAACCGGCATATCGGTCTGCCCGCATGATTGCCCTTCGGCGTGTGCGCTGGAAGTCGAACTGCTCGATGACCGCACCATCGGACGGGTGCGCGGTGCGAAAGAAAATTCTTATACCCTAGGGGTTATTTGCGAAAAAGTCGGGCGCTACGCCGAGCGCATTCATCATCCGGACCGTCTGCTCTATCCGCTGAAGCGCCGGGGACCAAAGGGCTCGGGCGAGTTCCAGCGCATTTCCTGGGACGATGCCATGGCCGAAACCGCGGAGGCATTTCTCAGGGCTGAACGTGACTATGGCGCTTCATCGGTGTGGCCCTATTTCTATGCGGGCACCATGGGTCTGGTCATGCGCGATGGCATCAACCGGCTGCGCCATGCCAAGAATTACTCCGGAATGTACGATACGTTCTGCGTGGCGCTGTCATGGTCGGGGTACAAGGCGGGCACTGGCAGTGTCTCTGGTGTTGATCCGCGCGAGATGCAGAAATCCGATTTGATCGTCATCTGGGGCGGCAATCCGGTCAATACGCAAGTCAACGTGATGACCCATGCGATGAAGGCGCGCAAAGAGCGCGGCGCCAGAATCGCCTGCATCGACATCTACAATACCGGCACAATGAAGCAAGCCGATGTGAAGATGCTCATTCGTCCGGGTACGGATGGAGCGCTCGCCTGCGCCATCATGCATGTACTGTTCCGCGATGGTTATGCCGATAGGGCGTATCTGGAGAAATTCACCGATGCGCCACGCGAGTTCGAAGCGCACCTGAAAACCCGTACACCCGAGTGGGCGGCGGAACTCTGCGATATTCCGGTGGCTGAGATCGTGGCATTTGCAAAGCTCATCGGCCAGACCAAGCGGACTTTCTTCCGCCTTGGCTA
>JANLWG010000003.1:0-7178 GCA_031364405.1 Hyphomicrobiales bacterium | reverse complement strand
AATGGCGTCACCGAAATCGTCGAAATCAAAGTGGGCTTTGATGGTTTGTCGATTGCCCACGCCAAGAGTGCGGCTGATTTCGGCCTGACCAAGCAGCAGATTTTCATGGCCCTGGCCAAGATGGTTCCAGACTCTGACGGCAAGCTCGTAGCCAATCCGTACAAGATGTGGAATGAGATCGACGCAGCACTTCCGGCCGTGAAGATTGAAGTGCTGGGCCCGCCGCCCACCTCCGGCACCCGCGACAGTTTTGCCGAACTGGTGATGGAGGCCGGTGCCGCGAAATTTGACAGCCTTGCAGAACTGAAGAAATCCGACGCCAAGGCCTTTGATACGGTGTGGAAAGCCATGCGGGAAGATGGCGGTTATGTGGAGGCCGGCGAGAATGACAATCTCATCGTGCAGAAGCTTGAGGCCAATCCCGATGCGCTCGGCGTCTTCGGCTACTCGTTCCTCGAGCAGAATTCGGCGACGATCAAGGACATTGCTGTCGATGGTGTGGAAGCATCTTACGAGACCATCGCCAGCGGCAGCTACAAGGTGGCTCGCCCGCTCTTCATCTATGTGAAAAAGCAGCATATCGGCAAGGTCGCCGGCATGAAAGAGTTCATCGCCGAATATGTGTCTGAAAAAGCGCTGGGCGAAGACGGGTATCTCGCCGACAAGGGTCTAATCACCCTTCCGGGCGATCAGGCCGAAAAAATTCGTGCCACGGCCGAAGCCCTCGATGTGCTGACCGCTGACGGACTTAAGTAAGTACGGCGGGTGGAGGGAGTCCGCGGATGTACCGGCCCTTCCACCCTATTTCCATTCGACCGCGTGCGTTTTAGCCGGGGGCAAGTAACCTAATGATGGTCTGGACCATTCTCATTGCCGCAATAGTGACCGGAGCGGCCTTCTTGCTCGGTCAGTCGCGGGCTAAGGGACTGCGTCTGGCCGGTGCCCCCAGGCTTCACTCCTTGCCCTCCTACCATGGGCTCTATCTCGCGGCTGGCGCCATATCGGCGGCCATGGCCGGCGCGGTGATCGCGGCTCTTGCCGCTGGTCCGCAGTCGTTGGATGTGCCACTTGCCGCTGCCGTGGCTGGCAGTGCGGCGGCGGCAGCGCTTTATCCGCGCATTTCCACCAGGTTCCGCGCCCGCAATGGCGTCGAGCGCTTTATTTTGATCGTGCTCATGGCCTGTTCCGCCGTGGCCATTCTCACCACCATCGGCATTGTGTTTTCCGTGCTGTTTGAATCGATACGGTTCTTCGGCGAAATTTCACCGCTCTCCTTCCTCGCCGGTATCCAGTGGGCACCGACCGCCGATCCGCCGTCCTTCGGTTTCATTCCACTCCTCGCCGGCACCCTGCTGATAACGTTCATTGCCATTCTGGTCGCTGGCCCCCTGGGGTTGCTTTCCGCAATCTACATGGCCGAATACGCCACACCGCGGTCGCGCGGCATTCTGAAGCCTTTGCTAGAAATGCTGGCCGGTGTGCCAACCGTGGTGCTTGGTTTCTTCGCGGCTTTGACCGTGGCCCCGCTCATCCGCGGATTGGGTCAAACGTCAGGACTGGCCGTTGCTTCGGAGTCGGCACTGGCGGCGGGCCTGGTCATGGGCATGATGATCGTGCCGCTGATTTCATCGCTGTCCGACGACATCATCAACGCCGTGCCGCAATCCCTGCGCGATGGTTCCTTCGCCATGGGTGCGACAAAATCCGAGACGATCAAGCGCGTGGTGCTGCCGGCCGCCTTGCCCGGCATTGTGTCGGCCTTCATGCTGGCCATCTCGCGCGCCATCGGCGAAACCATGATCGTGGTGATGGCGGCGGGCCTTGCCGCCAATCTCACCGTCAACCCGCTGTCAGCGGTCACCACCATCACCGTGCAGATTGCCACATTGCTGGTGGGCGATCAGGAATTCGATTCGGCCAAGACGCTCTCGGCTTTTGCCCTGGGCTTTGTATTGTTCCTGTTCACGCTTGCCCTCAACTACGTGGCCCTGCGCTTTGTTCAAAAATATCGCGAGCAATATGACTGACACATTCAGGAAAGGCGATCCCGCCCGGATCGCCAGGCGCTATGCCGCCGAACGGCGCTTCCGCGCCTATGGCGCCGTGGCACTCGGCGTCACCGTGCTTTTCCTCGCCATTCTCGTGGCTGATATCGTGGCCAAGGGCTGGCCCGCCTTTACCGAGCATAGCGTTGCCCTGAAAGTGACGGTCGATGCGGCGAAGGTCGATGCCGCGGCCCCCCAGCAAGGCGATTTCGCGGCGATCGTCAAACAGGCCCTGCGCGATCAATTTCCCGATGTCACTTCGCGCGGCGGCAAGAAGAAGTTGAGCGGTCTGTTGTCAATCGGAGCCGCCGACGATCTCCGCAACAGGGTCGCCGCCGATCCCGCGCTGGTCGGCACGGTGGTCGATATTAACGCATTGCTTTCCGATGATGCCGACCTCTTTCTCAAGGAAGACGATAGATCGGCCTCCGCCGATGCAGGCGGCCGCATTTCCGCCGAGGAAGCTTCATGGCTTCAAACCCTGGAGGATCGCGGCCTCGTCACCCAGGGCATCGCCTGGCGCTTCTTCACTTCCGGTGACTCGCGCGAGGCTGAACTGGCGGGCTTGCGCGGCGCGCTGGTGGGCTCGCTGCTCACCGTCGCCATAACACTTCTGCTCAGCCTGCCGCTCGGCGTGGCCGCCGCGATTTATCTCGAGGAATTCGCGCCAAAGAACCGCTTCAGCGATTTCGTCGAGGTGAACATCAACAACCTCGCGGCCGTGCCGTCGATCATTTTCGGATTGCTTGGCCTTGCGGTATTCCTCAACTTCTTCGGCTTGCCGCGTTCGGCCTCGCTGGTGGGCGGCCTGGTGCTCGCGCTTCTCGTTTTGCCAACCATCATCATTGCCTCGCGCGCCGCTTTCAAATCGGTGCCGCCGTCGATCAAGGAAGCAGCCCTTGGGGTTGGCGCCTCGCACCAGCAGGCGGTGTTCCACCATGTCTTGCCGCTGGCGCTGCCCGGCATTCTCACCGGCACTATTTTGGGCGTGGCCCGGGCATTTGGCGAAACCGCGCCTCTTTTGATGATCGGCATGGTGGCTTTCATCGTTGATGTTCCGGGAAGTGTCACCGAGGCGGCGACGGTGCTGCCGGTGCAGATTTATCTGTGGTCGGATTTGCCGGAACTGGCCTTCCAATCGCGCACCGCCGCCGCCATAATCGTGCTGATGGTTGTCCTGTTCTGTCTCAACGGCATCGCCATCTATCTGCGCAAGCGCTTCGAGCGGCGCTGGTAGTCAACAAGGTAAAGTCCATGAACGACATGCCCCGAACCGTTGTAACCCCCGCCCGCCCGCGCATCATTGCCCAGAGCACGGTAAAGATCGTCGCCAGGGACGTGAATATTTACTATGGCGAAAAGCAGGCCATCAAGTCGCTGTCGATTGAAATTCCCGACCGCGCCGTATCCTCCTTCATCGGGCCATCGGGTTGCGGCAAGTCAACCTTCCTGCGCGCCATCAACCGCATGAATGATACCATCCCGACCTGCCGGATGACCGGCGACATCCTGATGGATGGCAACAGCATTTATGATCCCGGTCTCGACGTGGTGCAGCTGCGCGCCAGGGTCGGCATGGTGTTCCAGAAGCCCAATCCGTTTCCAAAATCGATCTTCGAGAATGTCGCCTACGGGCCCCGTATCCATGGTCTTGCCGGGAACAAAACCGATCTTGAAGAGATCGTGGTGGCCAGTTTGAAGAAAGCCAGCCTGTTCGATGAGGTGAAGGACCGCATCAACCATCCGGGCACCAGCCTCTCGGGCGGCCAGCAACAGCGCCTGTGCATTGCCCGCGCCATCGCCGTCAACCCGGAAGTGATCCTCATGGACGAACCGTGCTCGGCGCTTGATCCCATCGCCACCGCCCGCATCGAAGAGCTGATCGACGAGCTGCGCCAGAATTTCTGCATTATCATTGTAACCCACTCGATGCAGCAGGCAGCCCGCGTCTCGCAGCTCACGGCGTTCTTTCACCTCGGCAATCTGGTTGAGTTCGGCGATACCGATGAAGTGTTCAGCACGCCGCAGGAAAAGCGCACCCAGGATTATATCACCGGCCGTTTCGGCTAAGCCCATCACGGAGATGCAGATGTCCGATCATATCGTCCGCGCCTATGACGAGGAACTGGCTGCCCTCAAAACCCTGCTGGCCCAGATGGGCGGCCTTGCCGAGGAGCAACTGGCCAGCGCCATCGATGCGCTGGTGCGCCGCGATACCACGCTGGCCGACAAAGTCATCGCTGGCGATGCGCGGATCGACACCCTCGAACACGAGATCGAAGAGAAGGCGATCCTTACGATAGCCAAGCGCCAGCCGATGGCGCGCGACCTGCGCGAGATCATGGTGGCGATCCGCGTGTCGTCGGATCTCGAGCGCATCGGCGATCTCGCCAAGAACACCGCCAAGCGCACCCATGCCATTTCCGATGCATTGCCGAGGAAACTCATCACCGGCTTGTCGCGCATGGGCCAGCTGGCCCAGGAACAGTTGAAGAATGTGCTTGATGCCTATTCCCAGAACGATGCCGGCAAGGCCATGGCGGTGTGGCGCTCGGATGAAGGATTGGACGCGCTCTACAATTCGATCTTCCGCGAACTTCTCACCTACATGATGGAGGACCCGCGCAACATCGGCCTGTGCACCCATCTCTTGTTTGGCGCCAAGAACATGGAGCGCATTGGTGACCACGCCACCAACATCGCCGAGAATATCCACTACCTCGTCCATGGCCGGACCATCGCCGAGGAGCGCCCGAAAAAGGACCAAACCAGCGTGATGCAGATCGAAGTTCCAAAAGGGCCCAAAGATAAATGAGTGCCTCGATCCTGGTCGTCGAGGACGAGGAACCCATCCAGATCCTCCTCAGTTACAATCTCGAAGCCGAGGGCTACAGGGTCAGGACTACCCGCCAGGGCGAGGATGTCGCCCGTCTTGCCGGTGAAGAGCGGCCCGACCTGATCTTGCTGGATTGGATGCTGCCGGGGATTTCCGGCATTGAAGTCTGCCGCCTGCTGCGGGTGCGCCCGGAGACCCGCGACATTCCGGTGATCATGCTCACCGCGCGCAGCGAGGAGGCAGAGCGCGTGCGCGGGCTTTCAACCGGGGCCGATGATTATATTGTGAAACCCTTCTCGGTGCCCGAGCTTCTGGCCCGCGTCCGCACCATTTTGCGCCGGGTCAATCCCGATGCGGTTGCCGATGTGCTGAAAGCCGGCGAGCTGGCGCTTGACCGCCGGACCCGCAGGGTAACGCGCGCCACCCGCGATATCGCCCTGTCGCCCACCGAGTTCCGATTGCTTGAACACCTTATGCAGAATCCCGGCCGCGTCTATTCACGCGCCCAGCTTCTCGACACGGTGTGGGGACAAGACATCTATGTCGATGAGCGTACCGTCGATGTGCACGTGGGCCGCCTGCGCAAATCGCTCAGCCGCGGCCGCGAACCCGATCCCATCCGCACTGTCCGCGGCATGGGCTACGCTTTCGACGAGCGCTTCGGCAGGGCGGCTTAGGGGCGTGAACCGTCCCGCCCCCCTCAGCCAAACGAGACCCTGCGGTGGCGGCGGTCCTGCAAGGGCTGGTAGGCCAGCCTGGCGTGGTATTCGCAATAGGGCGAGCCCGCCCGGGGGCCATGGCCGCAGAAGCAGAAATCATCGTGACCGGGATCGCCGATTGGCCATTTGCAGGTCTTGTCGGAGAGATGCAGGATGGTGATGCGGCCACCTTTGGGAATATCAACGAGGCGCATCGGCTCGGGAGCGGGCAGGGCCGCCGGCCGCGGCTGGGCTTCGGCCCGGATCATTGGTTTCAATGCCGTGTTGCCAGTGGTCGGCAGCGAGGGCGTTCCAGTGCCGCGTCCAGGATGGCTGGGTTCGCGCTGCTTTCGTGGCGCGCGCGGTGCCGCATTGCGCGGTTGCTGGGCCCGGCCTGAAAGATTGAGGCGGTGCACTTTGCCGATCACCGCATTGCGGGTGACGCCCTGCGCCAGACGCGCCGCGATCTGGCTGGCGCTCAGACCCTCCGACCACAGTTTCTTGAGAAGTTCGACCCGATCATCTGTCCAAGGCATTTTTGCCCCTCCCTGGCTGTCGTCCATGATTATGGTCATGCGGAATCCTTCAATGTTCACCCGAGTTTGAAGCCCCGATGCTTTTTCTGTTGAGCTGCCCATAAAACGCTACATTTCGTAGCCTCAGTAACGCCACACTACAATACACGGTGACTTGACTGCAATAATCTCGACCTGCCTTGGCGCTGTTGTCCCCAGTTAATCGCAACGCGGCCTATGGTTAATGAATTCTTATCAGCACCGCAAATCGCCAGTCCATGTGCTGTTTTGACTCACCCCCGGTGCCGCCTTGAGACTCGCAATTGACCCTTGACGATCATGGACTTATAAGATTTCGCCAGTCGTGGCGCCCATGCCTGAGTGAGGGCGCCTTTTTGATTTAAACGGAAAAGACCGCCATGATCGCCCCCGTCCTGCCGACCTACGCCCGGGCCAATATCTCGTTTGAAAGGGGCGAGGGCGTGCGCGTCTATACAGCCGAGGGCGAGGAATACCTCGATTTTGGCGCAGGTGTTGCAGTGACGAGTTGTGGCCATGCCCATCCGCACCTGGTCGAGGCCCTAACCGGGCAGGCCCGGAAAATCTGGCATACTTCCAACCTCTACCAGATGCCGGGGCAGGAGAAGCTCGCCAAGCGCCTGATCGAAGCCACCTTCGCCGACACCGTGTTCTTCACCAATTCAGGTGCCGAAGCGCTCGAATGCGCCATCAAGATGACCCGCAAGTTTCAGGCTGCGGGCGGCCATCCGGAGAAATTTCGCATCATTACCTTTGAAGGCGCCTTCCACGGCCGCACACTCGCCACTTTGGCGGCAGGCGGTCAGGCCAAGTATCTCGAAGGCTTCGGCCCCAAGGTCGACGGCTTCGATCAAGTTCCCTTCGATGACCACGAAGCGTTAAAGGCCGCAATCGGGCCAGCGACGGCCGGGATCCTGATCGAGCCAGTGCAGGGCGAGGGTGGCATTCGGCCGGTTCCCGCCCAATGGCTCAAGGACCTGCGCGAGCTTTGCGATCAGCACGGCCTCCTGCTGGTGTTCGACGAAGTGCAATGCGGCATTGGCCG
>JANLWG010000419.1:0-4201 GCA_031364405.1 Hyphomicrobiales bacterium | reverse complement strand
GATCTGCTTGGGGCTGACTGGAATAGCCGGATGCTTGCCGACGGTATCGCCAGCCCCGGTAACAGCGCAGGTGATGATGACTTTCGGGTTCATGGAATGCTCCTCCTGTTGGGTTTGAGTCTAGGGCGGAGGGGGAAAGTTAATTTGACTTTTTTCGCCATTTCCTTTCAAAATACCGCCAATGGCAAAATACGATGTCACCTTTCTGCTGATCCCCAAATTCTCGATGATCGCGCTGTTTTGCGCGCTGGAACCCTTGCGCGTCGCCAATCGTTTTGCCGGTCCGAGTTTTTCTTGGCGGTTCATTTCGATGGATGGTCAGCCGGTAGCCGCCTCCAACGACATTCCGGTATCGGTTTCAGGCGGACTCAAGGATATTGGTGCGCCCGCCATGGTGGTGGTCTCGGCCAGTTACGAGCCGGAAACCGGTGTCAGGCCGCCGGTGCTGCAGGCAATCCGCAAGCTGGCCAGGCAACGGGTTCTGCTGGCGGCAATCGACACCGGCCCTTTTCTGCTGGCGGAAGCTGGCGTGCTCGACGGCTACCGCGCCACCTGTCATTGGGAAAGCCTGCCGGGGTTCCGTGAAAACTATCGGCAAGTGCAAGTGGAGCAAATGCTTTACGTCATCGACCGCGACCGAATGACCTGTGCGGGGGGTGCCGCCGCCATCGACATGATGCTCGACTGGATCGGACACCTGTTGGGGCCAGCGCTATCGGTTACGGTGGCTGACCAGCTTGTCCACTTTCGCGGTGCCGATGGCCGCGAGCAGGCGCGGGTTCCGGCCCGGGCCAGGTTTGGCACCGACGATTCCCGGCTTCTCGCCATCATCGCCGCCATGGAGGAGCAGGGGGAAGACCCGCTCGACGCAGCGGCCCTTGCGGCGATTGGCGGGATCTCGGCCCGCCATATGGAACGATTGTTCCGGCAAAAACTCAATGCCAGGCCGATGGAAATCTATCTCAAACTGCGGCTGGAAAAGGCCGAGCGGCTGCTCAATTATTCGCACATGAGTGTGCGCGATGTGGCGGTCGCGTGCGGTTTTTCATCTCTTTCGCTGTTTTCACGCACCTTCAGGGCGCGTTACGGCAAGCCGCCTTCGGCTTTGCGGGCATCTTGAAATTATGTTGATAACCGGGTTTGATGGTGTTTCGATCTTGAGGACGGCAAAATGAAATCGCTAGTGGGAGCGCTCTCCCTGATGATTGCGGTCAACCCATCGCCGGCCCCGGACAATTGGTGCCGGATAGGGCAGATCGTCATGATACCGGATGGCCGGGAAGGTTCGGTCACATCGATTGACGGCGATATCTGCCGGGTGCTGGTCTATGGCGAAAAATACGTTTCGCTGTGGGCCTATTACGTCATCGACCCGGCGGCGCAGCGCTTCGGTCATTAAGCCCCTCCCTGCCACGTCTTGATTGCTTCGAGCGGCCACAACAGCATGATGATGTTGAGAGTGAGATTGTCGCGAATGAGTGCCCCGACAATCACTTCCATGGCAAGCGCGAGCATGATCGTCAGCCCGGCCGGTAGACGCGAGGCTAAATAAAAACCCAACACCATGGCGAGGATGTCGCTAATCGAGTTGATGACGCTGTCGCCATAATAGTCGAGCGAAATCGTCTCCTCGCGGTAACGGTTGATGATGAATTCGGTGTTCTCGAATATTTCCCAGGCCGCCTCGATGCCGGTGGCGAGAGCCAGCCTGAACCCAACCGGCCAACGGCGGCCAATCAACCACAGCGCGCCAAAGAACAGGAAGCCGTGAATGACGTGGGAGAAGCTGTACCAGTCGGCGACGTGCTGGGAATTTTCCGCGCTGAACACCACGCCATGCCAGAGTTTTACAGTACCGCATTTGCAGATGGGGAGGCGCCCCATCGACAACAGGATGGTGGCGGCAATGACAACAATGGCGGCGGCGGCGGCATAGTATCGAGGGCCGACGGCGGCGGCTTTGGCTGAATCGGGTGTCATGGCACAATGCTACGCCATATCAATTGATGCCGATACTATTGCCGTTTGGAGGTTCAAATTGATGAGTGACGATGCCGAAGCACTGCTGGGCCTGGCGCATCGTCAAGCAGCACGGCTGATCAGGCGTCAACTCCCGGTACTTCGAGAAGCGAGCAGCCATCGATGCGCCAGGTGCCGTCGGGCTGACGCTCCATCGAATAGAGCGCCTCGTAGGCCTTGCCATCGGGGCCGATGATCCTGACGCGCTGCGCTGGGCGGCCGAGGGGATCAGTGTCCGTCTGTTCGAAGCTGAAACTCTGCGGGCGGTAGACTGGCCGGTAACCCTGCTTCACCATTTGCATGAAAATGCTGGAGTTCGGAAAGATCCGGCGGATGCTGGGGGCGGCATAGCCATAGGCGCGCTCGCTGTCATCGGCGCGGAAGGCCTCGATCTGACCAGTGATAATGCGCTGGAATTCGGTGCGGTCGGCCTGGCTCAGCGTATCGGCATGGGCGGTACACGCGGCAAGGCAAACGATCAATGCGGCAAGAAGGCTGCGAAGCACGGCTGTCTCCTTCGGCAGGTGGCTGCATTATAGGCTTCACATAACAATCCCGCACGCTGTTTCAAGTGTGCGCTGCACAATGATTCACATGGTACATAAATTTGCAGGTGGCCCCTTGGTAATGCTTGACCCCGTGACGCAACTCATATGAGTATGCACGCGGCGTAGTCGAAAGCCCCCGATCGGCCAACGTGTCCGTGCAATGCGGCGTATGATCCGGTCAAACGATGGGGCCTTATGGGAGGTGAGATAAATGTCGGCAATTTCAATGAAAGTGAACGGGAAGGCTGTCTGCGGCGAGGTTGAAGGCCGCACGCTGCTGGTCGAGTTTCTGCGCGATAACCTTGGGCTCACCGGAACCCATGTGGGCTGCGACACCAGCCAGTGCGGTGCTTGCGTCGTGCATGTGAACGGCAAGGCGATCAAATCCTGCACGGCGCTGGCGGTTGCCTGCGAGGGTGCCGAGGTGACCACGATCGAGGGGCTCGCCAAGAACGGCAAGCTGCATCCGATGCAGGAAGCCTTCCGCGAGCACCATGGCCTGCAGTGCGGCTTCTGCACGCCGGGGATGATCTTGTCGGCAGTCGACATTGTCAAGCGCAACGGCAAGAAGCTCAGCGAGGATACCATCCGCCACGAGCTTGAAGGCAATATCTGCCGCTGCACCGGCTATCACAATATCGTCGCCGCCGTTCAGGCTGGCGCCGCAAAAATGTAAGGGAGGCATCCAATGAGCGAGACCGGAACCGGAATCGGCGCCCGTGTGAAGCGCAAGGAAGACCAGCGCTTCATCACCGGCAAGGGCCGTTACACCGACGATATCAATCTCAAGGGCCAGACCCACGCCTATTTCGTGAGGAGCCCGCACGCCCATGCAACGATCAAGTCGATCAACACTGCCAAGGCGAAAAAGATGCCGGGCGTGGTCGGCGTCTTTACCGGCGCCGAAGTGGCCGAGGACAAGATCGGCGGCCTGATCTGCGGCTGGATGATTCATTCGAAGGATGGCTCGCCGATGAAGGCCGGCCCGCATCCGATTCTGGCCCAGGGCAAGGTGCGTTACGTCGGCGACCACGTGGCGGTTGTTATCGCCGAAACCAAGGCTGAGGCCAAGGCTGCCGCCGGAATGGTCAATGTGTCTTACGAGGTGCTGGCGCACAATGTCGATGCGGCCAAGGCGATGAAGACCAAGGCCCAGGTGCATGAGGCTGCTGCCAATAACCGGGTTTACAACTGGTCGATCGGCGATGAGGCGGCAACCGCCGCGGCCTTCAAGAACGCCGCCCATGTGACCAAGCTCGACATCATCAACAACCGCCTCATACCCAATGCGATGGAGCCGCGGGCTGCTATCGGTTCCTACGATACGGGGTCGGACCACTACACGCTTTATACAACCAGCCAGAATCCCCATGTGGCGCGTCTGGTCATTTCCGCCTTCCATGGCCTGTGCCCGGAAAACAAGCTTCGTGTCATCGCACCCGATGTCGGCGGTGGTTTCGGCTCCAAGATTTTCATCTATGCCGAGGAAGTGGTGTGCGTGTGGGCTTCCAAGCGTATCGGCGGACGGCCGATCAAGTGGACGGCCGAGCGCAGCGAAAGCTTCCTTTCCGATGCCCACGGCCGCGACCATGTGACCAGGGCCGAACTGGCAACCGATGCCTCCGGCAAGATCA
>JANLWG010000380.1:0-2855 GCA_031364405.1 Hyphomicrobiales bacterium | reverse complement strand
GATGGCTGGTTGCCCGCGGATAAGCTGACATCGCGCGGACATCGGAAGACCGGCGCCATTGACCCGAAGCGGTCATTGAGACCAAACGGTCCGCCAGCATTTGGATTTGACCGCGGCTAAATCCGAGGGGTGCCAGATTGCAGCGGCCTCGGGCAATGCTATGGTGTGGTTTGCCGGCTCCGGATCGGAGCTGTGAACCATGAGGGGATCACGCGCGGGTGGCCAAACATGCAGTAGAGCGTCGCCTTGCCGCCATCCTGGCCGCCGATATGGTTGGCTACAGCCGCCTCATGGGCAACGACGAGGCTGGCACCTTGGCTGCACTGAGGAAGTTGCGGACCGACCAGATTGATCCCTGGATCACAGAACATCGGGGCAGAGTGTTCAAGACCACGGGCGACGGCCTCTTGGTGGAGTTTCCCAGTGTGGTAAACGCTGTCGCCTGTGCTGTGGAGATCCAGCGCGGCATGGCAACAAGGAATGCCGCTCTACCGGCGGACCGTGTCATCCAGTTCCGAATGGGGGTCAATCTCGGTGACGTAATTATTGAGGGTGATGACGTCTTTGGTGACGGGGTGAACGTGGCAGCTAGGCTTGAAGGGATAGCCCCATCTGGAGGTATCGCGGTCTCGGGCACAGTGCGCGATCATCTCGGCAACCGGCTCGACCTTGAGTTCGAGGACATGGGCGAGAAAGTTCTGAAGAACATTGGGGACACGGTTCGCGTCTTTCGTGTGTTGAGACGCCCATTACAGTACGATCACCCGCCTAGCCGTGAGCGTGAGGCATTGCCTCTGCCATCGAAACCATCGATTGCCGTGCTGCCCTTTACCAACATGAGCAGCGACGCCGAGCACGAGCATTTCGCTGACGGCCTCACCGAAGACCTGATTACGGACCTCTCGCGAAATGCTGACTTGTTTGTAATCGCGCGCCATTCGACGTTCGCCTACAAAGGCAAGTCCCTTGATGTGCGGCAAGTCGCGTCCGATCTCGGGGTTCGGTATGTCTTGGAAGGTAGTGCCCGGCGAGCGGGCAACCGCGTGCGGATTAACGTTCAACTTATCGATGCAATCGGTGGTGGGCATCTGTGGGCGGAACGATTCGATCGTGATCTGCAGGACATATTCGCTGTGCAAGACGAGGTGACCGCACGAATCTCTGAAGCATTGGTGGGACAGCTCACAAGACAGATTCAACGCAACCGCCCAAAGAGCATGGAGGCCTACGATCTCTGTGTCCAGGCGCGGAAGCTGAATGAGTATTCTCCACAAACTGCCCGCGAGGCGCGCCTGCTTCTTAAGCGGGCAATCGAACTCGATCCCAGCTACGCTGAATCGCGCCGATTGCTCGCTGAGAATATTTGGCTGGGCTGGGCGCACTTCGGCGAATCCATGGAGCCCAACCGGCAGCTGGCGATGGAGACCGCTGAGCAAGCCTTGGCGCTTGACGTTAACGACGCCGCTAGCCACTGGATGCTTGGTCATGTTCTGGGTTACGAACGCCGTTGGAAGGAATCCGATGCTGCATTCGCGGCGGCTCTGAAAATCGACCCGAATCTTGCCGATGCCTGGGCCGACCTCTCGGATTTTTCAGTGCTTGCCGGCCGGACTGCGGAGGGACTTGAGCAGGTCAGCAAGGGTCTTCGGCTCAATCCCCATCCGCCAGTCTGGTATTATCTGCTGTTGGGTCAGGCTCAGTATGCCGCGCGCGACTACGGGGCGGCGGTCAGAACACTGCGGAAAGAGGAAACCTACCGCACAATGTCTCGCCGTTTCCTTGCCGCAAGCCTCGCTCAGTTGGGGCTCCTGGAAGAAGCACGCCATGAAGCGAACCTGTTTTTGTCGGGTAACCCGCAATTCACCATCAGCTACTGGGTAGCAGCTCAGCCGCTTCGCGACGACGCCACACGCGATCATTTTGTGATGGGCTTTCGCCTGGCAGGCCTCCCCGAATGACCTCCAATCGCCGCCATTTCCGTAGTCGACGATGCCGCCCCCGGAGTGTGCCTGGACCAGACAAACTGCCGCTCGCTGTATGACCGCTTCTGGCCCTTCGTATCCGTCCGAATGACTCAGCCGTCCGCCGGTAGTTGCGGCAAGAGCCGACAAGAAGCAGACATTTGACCACCGGCGCTGTTGACCCGGAGCGGTCTTCGACCCACTTCCGTCACGCACTTGCCCGTCGATCCTTCAATCGATACAGTTGATCTACAGTTGGTTTATGGGAATGGCATGGGCGAAGAACAGGTTGAACGCCGGTTAGCAGCTATTTTAGCAGCTGACGTGGTGGGCTACAGCCGGCTGATGGAAGCCAATGAGGAACGCACCCTGGGGGCGCTGCGCCTGCACCGCCGCGAGTTCTTCGATCCAACAGTCGTCAAGCATAGCGGGCGCATCTTCAAGGTGATGGGCGACGGCTTTCTGGTCGAGTTCAATAGCGTGCTCAATGCCGCACGCTGTGCGGTCGAAATCCAGCGCGGCATGGTCGAGCGCAATGCCGGGGTGCCGGAAGACCGCCACATCAAGTTCCGCATCGGCATCAACTTGGGCGACATCATCGTCGTCGGCGACGATTTCTATGGCGACGGTGTCAATATGGCGGCGAGACTCGAAGGTCTGGCGGGACCGGGAGGCATTGCCTGCTCGGCGGTGGTGCGTAATCAGGTTGGCAACAAGCTTGAAATGGAGTTCCTCGACCAGGGCGAGAAGACGGTCAAGAACATCGCCCAACCGGTGCATGTCTATTTCATCAACATGGCTGAGGCTATTCCGAGCAGCACAGCCCAAGCCTCGGCCGGGACTCAACCGCGCGCCCGCACCGACAAGCCGTCGGTCGCCATTCTGCCGTTCGCC
>JANLWG010000320.1:0-23559 GCA_031364405.1 Hyphomicrobiales bacterium | reverse complement strand
CGAGTACAATCTTCAATTATTGAATTATTAAATGTAGAAAATATTTTAACTAAAATAGAACTGAATTTAAGCTATGGTGTCCGGCTATCACGGCACCGGCAAGTCGACCCATATCGAGCAGGTCGCCGCCCGCCTCAACTGGCCCTGCATCCGCATCAATCTCGACAGCCACATCAGCCGCATCGACTTGATCGGCAAGGATGCCATCGTGCTGAAGGACGGCAAGCAGATCACCGAATTCCGCGAAGGCATTCTGCCCTGGGCCTACCAGCACAATGTGGCGCTGGTGTTCGATGAGTATGACGCGGGCCGCCCCGATGTCATGTTCGTCATCCAGCGCATTCTCGAAAGTTCAGGCAAGTTGACCTTGCTCGATCAGTCGAAAGTAATCCGTCCGCACCCCGCCTTCCGCCTGTTCTCGACCGCCAACACCATCGGCCTTGGCGATACTACCGGACTTTATCACGGCACCCAGCAGATCAACCAGGCGCAGATGGACCGCTGGTCTATCGTCAGTACACTGAATTATCTGCCGCATGCCATGGAAGCCGGCATCGTGCTCGCCAAGAACAAGGGCTACCGCACCGAGAAGGGCCGCAAGATCGTCGCCAACATGGTGCGCGTGGCGGATTTGACCCGCAACGCCTTCATGCAGGGCGATCTGTCGACGGTGATGAGTCCGCGCACGGTAATCACCTGGGCCCAGAACGCCGATATTTTCAGCGATATTGGCTTTGCCTTCCGGGTGACCTTCCTCAACAAGTGCGACGAGCTTGAGCGCCCGGTGGTGGCTGAGTTCTATCAGCGCTGCTTTGGCGAGGAACTGCCCGAATCCGCCGCCTATATCGCTGTTGCCTGATGGGTGAATGACAGTGGCGGCCGAAAAGGAATCAGCGGCTGACGAATTCAAGCGCGTCCTCACCGCCGCCATGAAGACGATTGCCGACGATCCCGAATTGACCGTGACATTCGGTTCCGACCAGCCTTCGCTGGCCGGCAACAAAGCCAAGCTGCCGCAGATCGCCAATAATTTTACCAGCCGCGATGTGGCCATCACCCGCGGCATTTCCGACAGTTTTGCCTTGCGCCTGTCGAACCATTCGGACCAGATTCACGCGCGCTACCGGCCCGAGGGTAAGAATGCCCGGGCGGTGTTTGAAGCCGTCGAACAGGCCCGCATCGAGGCCCTCGGCGCCAATGCCATGACCGGTATGGCCGTCAACCTTGATGCCATGCTCGACGACCGCTACCGCCGCAAGGACGTCGCCCGTTACACCGACAGGAAAGACGCGCCGCTTGAAGATGCGGTGGCCCTGATCGTGCGCGAAAAATTGACCGGCCGCGCGCCACCCGAGGCAGCACTGCCGATGGTCGGGATGTGGCGCCAGTGGGTTGAGGACAAGGCCAAGGCCCAGCTCGCCCATTTGACCGAAAGCATTCACGACCAGACCGGTTTTTCGCGCATGTCACGTGATATCATCGCCGCCCTCGATATGGCGGACGAACTGGGCGATGATCCCGACCAGAATGATGAGAGCGACGACAATCAGGATGCTGATCCCGATGCGGGCGAGCGCAGCGAATCCTCCGAGGGCGAGGAACAGGACAGCCAGCAATCCGCCATGGAAGAACTCCAGGATGCCGAGGGTGATGCCGAGGCCGCTGAAACCGATGCCCAGCAGATGGATATCGATGATCAGTCCGACGATATGGACGGCGAGGAGCAGAGCGATGGCGAGGAACCATGGCGGCCGCAGCTGCCATTTTCATCGCTGTCAAATGAGAATTTCTACAAGGTCTTCACCAACAAGTTCGATGAGGAAATAGCAGCCGAGAATCTCTGCGAGGCCGAGGAACTGACCAGGCTGCGCAACTATCTCGACAAGCAGTTGTCGAACCTGCAGGGCGTTGTCGCCAGACTTGCCAACCGCTTGCAGCGCCGCCTCATGGCGCAACAGAGCCGCTCGTGGGATTTCGATCTCGAGGAAGGCGTGCTCGATGCCGCGCGCCTGACCCGCATTATTACCGATCCCATGCACCCGCTCTCCTTCAAGGAAGAACAGGACACTCAATTCCGCGATACCGTGGTTTCGCTGCTGCTCGACAATTCCGGTTCGATGCGCGGAAGGCCCATCACGGTTGCCGCCACCTGCGCCGATATTCTTGCCCGCACGCTGGAGCGCTGTGGCGTGAAAGTGGAAATCCTCGGGTTCACCACCAGGGCCTGGAAGGGCGGCCAGGCGCGCGAGAAGTGGCTGGCGTCTGGAAAATCCGCCAACCCCGGCCGCCTCAACGATCTTCGTCATATCATCTACAAGTCCGCCGACATGCCGTGGCGCCGTGCCCGGCGCAACCTTGGCCTGATGATGCGCGAGGGATTACTCAAGGAAAATATCGACGGCGAAGCTCTGATCTGGGCCCACAATCGCCTGCTGGCCAGGCAAGAGCAGCGCCGCATCCTGATGGTGATCTCCGATGGTGCGCCGGTTGATGATTCGACTCTCTCGGTCAATTCCGGCAACTATCTTGAAAAGCATTTGCGGCAGGTCATCACCGACATCGAGAACCGCTCGCCGGTGGAACTGATCGCCATCGGTATCGGCCATGATGTAACCCGCTATTACAAACGCGCCGTGACCATCGTCGATGCCGAGGAACTTGGCGGCGCCATGACCGAGAAGCTTGCCGAGTTGTTCGAAGACGACGCCAATGTAAGCAAGCAACGCCCCGCCAAAACTCCCAAGCAGCGTGCCAAGGCGTGAGACTGACGCTCACCGCAATCTTGCTTGCGGGCTTGACGATTGCCGCGCGGGCTGAACCCATTACTCTCACGGCCTCACCCCTTTCGGGTTTCCAGAATTTCAGCAATGCCACCGATTTTGGTCGGCTGTCTTGGCGCGGCGGGGTTCAACTCGCCAGCCCTGAGGAAAATTTCGGCGGACTTTCCGGGCTGTCGCTTTCGGCCGATTGCACCAGCCTGCTCGCCGTCAGCGATACCGGCAAGTGGTTGCGGGCCAAGATCAACTATGACGAAAAAACTCTCACAGGCCTGAGCGACGCCGAATATGCGCCGATCCTCGACAGCGCGGGCAATCCCTCCAAAAGCAAAGTGCGCGCCGATGCCGAAGCTCTCGCGGCACTTGGTTTGGGCCGCTACATGGTGGGGTTCGAAAGCCAAACCCGAGTTGGTATTTACGACATCGGCAAGTCGGGCTTGAAGGCGCGTTTCCAGTTGTTGAAGTCGCCCAAGGCCATCACTGAAGGACCGGCCAATGGCGAATTGGAATCGGTGGGCAGGATCAGCCGCGGCCCGTGGGAGAATTATTATCTCGCCATCTCCGAACGCAATACCGGCGCTGATAGCAACATTCGCGGCTGGCTGTGGCAGTTATCGAAAACCGTGCCATTCGCCATCGAGCAATTCGAGGATTATGAGATTACCGATGCAGTGGTTCTTACCAATGGTGACGTGTTGATTCTCGAACGAAGTTTCGGGCAGTCATATTTGCCCGGCATGGCGATCCGCCGCTTCAAATCATCGGCCATCGGGAGCGGCTCGACCGTTTTGCCCGAATTGATCTTCTCCGGTCGCGCCCCCTTCTACGCCATCGACAACATGGAGGGCCTGGCAATCTGCCAGCGCGACGGCGAGACAAGGCTGACGATCATCTCCGACAACAATCTCAACACAACCCTGCAGAGAACACTTCTCTTGCAGTTCGCCTACAAACCATGATTGCCTCCCTCTCATCTTGACCGGGCTTGACCAGGTCATCCTCTCCACTCGCCGAAGATACCCGCGTCAAGCGCGGGCATGATGAATTTGTGAGCAATGCCATTCTAAATTAAGTCGTCACCCCGAACTATCACTGAATTCGCAAGCGTTGCGGGCGATACCCAGCCACAAGCAACGTGACGGGATGTCAGTTGCATCAGGGTTTCGAGAAATTCCCAGGCGGCTTCATCATGCACGAGATGGTGGCTGAGCACGCCGATTGGCTGATCGTCTACAAACGCGCGGATGAGTTCCCGGGCCAGACTGGTAACCAGATCCTCCACGGGCCGGCAACGCCTGGTGTGGCGCCAGTCGATCAGATCAACATGGGTATTGATGATTGGAATGGGTGCTGTCATTGCCGCTGGTCCAATCAGCGATAGTGCTTTGAAGCCAACACCGGCAAGGGCTGGCAGCAGGGCGGGATCGATCCGGTTCCACGGTGGCACCAGCATCGGAAACAGGCTGCCGCCAAACAGTGCCGTCATTCGCCGCAGCGCTTGCGACAATTCCGCGAGCACTATCTCTGTTGGCCGGTGCGGGCCCAACTCCTGTTTCTTCTCGCCCATGCCTGCGTGGTTTTCATGTGACCATCCATGGATCACTGGAATAGTTAGCGAGGCTTCATGTAGCCGCAGCGCGAGACCCGGTTCGGCATGCTTTGGAATTACTGCGAGCGTCAGCGGAACATGAAAGCGGCTGGACAAGGCAAGCAATCGCTCAAGCGCTGGCGTCACTGCCACCGCATCATCATCGCGTAGCCACAGCCGAACTTTGCGGCCGCTTGCTTGCCAGCGGTCAAGCTCGAATCGTACCGGATCCCAGTTGTTCATCGTTGATCAACGCGCTGGTTAGCGAGCGCTGCATCGATAAGTCGGCTCATACGTTCAGCGGCAACGGCGAGTGATCGTTCGACGACGACAAAGCGCCGCGCTGCCCGGGACATGGCCTGCCGTCTGGTGGTGTCAGTCAAAAGTTGGCGCACGGCAGCGGCGAATGCTGCAACGTCACCGGCGGGTGTCAGAATGCCGGTCTCGTCAGCGCGCACCACTTCGGGAACCCCGGCAGTATGCTGTGCCACCACCGGCAGTCCAGCGGCCTGGGCTTCAAGATAGGCCAGTCCATAAGCTTCACCGCAACCGGGCCACACATAGATGCCTGCTGTTTCAAGATAATTCCGCACCTCGCCGGGACTCAACTCGCCAACCCATGTCGTGCGGTCCGGTGGCAATCCCTCAAACAGCGCTATTACCTCGGAACGTAACGGCCCGTCGCCGATCACCGTGAGTGACCACGAAAGATCGCCCAACAATGCCAGCGCCTGCGCCAGCATCTTAAAGCTGTCGAACTTGTCACCCTTGCGCATCATGGCAACGCTGATCAGCCGGGTTGGTTCGTGCGTAGGTTTGACGCTGACAAAGCCCTCGCTGTCGATGAAGGGCGCCAACAGGGCGAGCCTTGCATCAGGCACGATTTGGCGAAGCCCGTCATGGTCGCGGCCGGTAAAACACAAGGTGAGCCGCGCCTGTTTGATGGCGTTAACGACAGTAGCCTGGGTCTTGGCCCAGATACCATTATTGCGGCGGCCCGAATAAGAAGCCTCGGCAGCGATGTAAGCAATACCGAAGGCCCGCGTAAGTTGTGGCCCGATCAGATCGGGGGCTTTGTAATAGGGGTGATAACAAAACCACAAATCCGGTGACGCAAGATTTTTCCAGTCAGCTGCAATACGTTGAGTCTCGGCATCAGCCTCCGCCCTGATCGCCGCCAAAGTTTCCGCCCGATTGTCCGGAATAAAGCTGCGCAGCCGCGAGGCAATCTCAACGTCATGCCCGGCAATCTGCAGCGCCTTGATCAGCAGCCGGGCCATCTGCCGGTCACCCGAAGGTGCGGGATGATCGGCAGGCTTCAGTGGTGCATAGAAGGCAATCTTCATCGCGGGCACGCAACCAATGCAGCTGGCACCGGTTGCGTCCTGCTCATTTTCAGTTGGGCGTGGTCACAACCTTGCCGCCATCGATACCGGTGGTTTCCTTGGGCTTGGCGTTGGACACGACCTTGATGCCGTGCAGAAGGTCGATTGCCGCTTTCAACTGCATGTCCTTGGCCTTGTCCTCGGGCACATAAGCCGAAGAACCACCGCCCTCGTCGCCACCTGCTTCGTTGGCGAGATGGCCCCTGAGGCTCGCTTCGCCTTCAGTCGAGACATTCTTGCCCTTGAGTTCCGGTGGCAATTCCTGCTCGATGACAATATCGGCGTCGATACCCTTGGCCTGGATCGAGCGGCCGGCAGGCGTGTAGTAACGCGCCGTGGTCAGGCGCAGTGCGCCCTGGCCCTGCAGCGGAATGATGGTCTGCACCGAACCCTTGCCGAAGCTGCGAGTGCCGATGACGGTCGCCCGCTTCTGGTCCTGCAGGGCGCCCGCGACGATTTCCGAGGCCGAAGCCGAACCGCCGTTGATCAGCACGACCACCGGTTTGCCATTGGCGAGATCGCCCTTCTGGGCAGCGAAACGTTGCGACTCGTCGGCATTGCGGCCGCGCGTCGAGACCACTTCACCCCGATCAAGGAAGCTGTCGGACACCGAGATCGCCATGTCGAGCAGGCCGCCGGGATCATTGCGCAGATCGATGATATAGCCCTTGGCCTTGCCGCCGAGCTTTGCATCAAATTCGGCCATGGCCTTTTCCAGGCCCTCCTGGGTTTGCTCGGAGAATGAGGCGATGCGGATATAACCAATGTCGCCGGATTCAATGTTATACTTCACCGACTGCACCTTGATGCGGTCACGCACCAGCTTCTCCTCGAAAGGTTCCCTGCCCTCGCGCACGATGGTCAGCACGATCGGCGAGGCGACGGGGCCGCGCATCTTGTCGACGGCTTCGTTGAGGGTCATGCCCTGAATCTGCACGCCGTCGATCTTGACGATCAGGTCGTTGGCCATGATGCCGGCCTTCGCGGCGGGGGTGTCATCGATCGGCGACACCACCTTGATGACGCCATTCTCCATGGTGACTTCGATGCCGAGGCCGCCGAACTCGCCCTTGGTCTGAACGCTCATCTCTTCATATTGCTTGGCATTCATGAAGCTCGAATGGGGATCGAGAGCGGCCAGCATGCCGTTGATCGCAGCCTCGATCATCACACTCTCGTTAGGCTCTTCCACATAATCGGCGCGCACCCGGTCGAACACGTCGCCGAACAGGTTGAGCTGCTTGTAAGTGTCGGCATTGGATGCCGCATCCGCCACTCCGAAGGCGTGCCACAACACGCTGGCCGAAACCGCTCCCGCCAGAACCAGGCCGATATTACGAACTTGAGTCTTCATCTTTATCCACGCGCCTCTTTCATGCCGCCGATCCACCACGGACCCGAATCTATAGCCTCGGTATTATTACGGAACTCTATATACAATACCGGCCGACTGTCTTCTATCACATCTCCTAAGAGTGTGACCGAAGAGGGGCCGTTTCCCATTTGCCCGATAGGTTCGCCGGCCCGCAGGAATTCCCCGGTCGAAGCGGTAATTGTGCCCATTCCGGCCAAAAGAATATGATAGCCACCGCCGGGATTGAGGATCAGCACCTGTCCGTAGGACCGGAACAGGCCGGCAAATTCCACATGGCCATCGGCCGGCGCGGTCACCTGGGCCTGGCCCCTTGTCGCTATGACAGCTCCCTGGACTGTACCGCCGAGCCCGTCATCGTCGCCAAATCGCTTGATAATGGCACCTTGGGCGGGAAATGCCAGCCGCCCGCGCGCATCGGCGAAAGCCTGGCGCGGCTGCTGCAGGGCGGCCTCCTTCTTGCGCCTGGCGTTTTCCTCAGCCGCCGCCAGCTTGGCCCGCTCGGCTTCAGCCTTGACGCGCGCCGCCGCAAGGCCCGCCATCAATTGTTTCAGGGTTTTGGCCTGACCAGCCAACTGCGCCGCCCGGTGTTTTTCCTGTTCGAGTTCGGCATTGCCTGAAGCCACCAAATCCTTCTTGCGCTCGACCAGCCCCTTTAACTCATCGCGCGAGGCCTCCAGGCTGGCGATTTCCACGCCGATTGCCGCCTTGCGGGTCTTGATGCCGGCGCGCAGTTGTTCGAGCCTGGCCAGATCGCTGGCCAGCGCATCGGCCTCGGCCCGCAATTCCGGCACGATAGTACCGAACATCATGGCGCCGCGCAGGGCCGCCAGTACATCATTGGGTTCGACCACCAGTGCGGGCGGCGGGTTTTGTTCGAGGCGTTGTAGACCAGCCAGCAGTTCCGAGAGCACGTCCTGCTTTTCGCCGAGATTGGCGAGAATGCTCACCTGTTCCCGGCTGAGCTTGAGCAGTTCTTCCTCACTGCCGGAAATCGAGGTTTCGGCTGCCTGAATACGCTGGGAAATCGCAACCAGTTTTTCGGAAATAGCTTCCTGCTCAGCGCTCGCCGCCTCAATATCGGCGGCGAGCCGTTCCTGGGTTGTTTTGGACGACAGCAGTTGTTGTTCGACCGTCGAAAGGTCCGGAGCCGTCTGCGCCTGGGCAGGCGAAACCGCCAGCAGGAGCACGAAGGTGAGGGCAGCCAGTGATGGGCGGGAACCTGAGGTCATCACACTCTGATGCATAAAATGCCGGAATGGTCGAATTGCGGCTTGGTTTGGTTGAAGTCAGGGCCGATGGTATGGATGATTAACCATAATTGTCACTGCCCGGTAAATTTGTTCAAACAACATGACGCGAACCAGCCGGTGTGGCCAGGTCATCGGGCTGAACGAGAGCACCAGCCCGGCCTTTTCGCGGGTCGCTGGCGTATGGCCATCGGGACCGCCGATCAGAAAGGCCAGGTCAGCCGTGCCGCCGTCGATATGGCGGCGCAGCATGCCGGCGAAAGCGGGACTGGTCATGGTCTTGCCGCGCTCGTCGAGGACGACGGCGAAAGCGCGCGCCGGCAGGGAGCTGGCGAAGAACCGCTGCTCCTCGTCCATGCGGGCAACCGGCGTCTGGCCTTGCGATTCGCCAGTGTCGGTCACGCCGAAACGGCTGATCCCGGCCTTGCGGCCGATCGCCTCGGTGCGGGCCAGATAGTCCTCGGCCAGCAGTTTCTCGGGGCCAGCCTTCAGCCGTCCGACGGCCAGAACCAAGAGTTTCATCGCCTAGAGGGCAACCCGCTCTTCGGGTGCGTGTTCCGACCACAGCTTCTCGAGATTGTAGAAGCTGCGCACTTCCGGGCGGAACAGATGCACCACCACGTCACCGGCATCGACCAGCACCCAGTCACATTGCGGCATGCCTTCGATCCGCAGGTTCTTGTGACCGGCGGCCTTCAGCTTTTCAACCAGCTGGTCGGCAATGGCGCCAACATGCCGGTTGGAGCGGCCTGAGGCCACCACCATGGCATCGGCAAGGGCCGCCTTACCGTTGAGGCTGATCGTCACGATCGCCTCAGCCTTGGCATCATCGAGCTGGTCCATAATGGTCCTGAGTAGGCCGGCATTCTCGATGCTGACGGGCTTGGCAACATTCGCCGGTTTTTTAAGCGCAACCATCACCGGCTGCGCGACTGTGGCCGGTTTCTCCACGGCCTTGACGGGCTTGGCAACCTTGGCTGGCTTCTTGACCGTCGTGACCAGCTTTGTAATCTTGGTAGTTTTCTTGACGGCCTTCACTGGCTTGGAAACCTTAACCGGCTTCTTCGCGGCCTTGGCTGTCTTCTTGACAGCCTTCACCGGTTTCCTGGCAAGTTTGACTGGTTTCTTTACAGCCTTCCTGGCCTTCACTGGCTTGGCAATCTTGGCCGGCTTCTTCGCCTTGGCGGCGCTGCGCTTGGCAGCAGGTTTCGGCTTCGCTGTGCTTTTACGCGCAGCGGTCTTCTTCGCTGGAGCTTTCAGGGGTCTTGATCCTTCTGTGTCAGGCAGCTCTGCATCAGACTGCTGGTCGTGTCCCTTCGGATTAACAACAGGCTGCACGTAGCGCCTTTGGCGGCTTTATTCAAGAGGGGCAGCCACCGAAAACATCGGGGTCACGCCCCTGACTTTCACCTGTGAGCGCGCCATCCCCATATAGGAAGCATGCCCAGCCCAAGTCGCGCGCTGGCAATCACGGCAAGGGCAATGCCCGGCAAACACCGGCTCGCCCCAAGGCTTCATATCGCACCGCGCCACACAGACACCCACCGGTCATCATCGCAAGCCTCGTGCAATGTTGCCAACAGAGGCCAAAAAGGGACAAAAAGTCAAATTTTGACCAATTGCCTGAAGTATGAGACAGTAAGATTTGCCTATGTGATTTGGGATAGCCCGGCGTGAACGTGATAACCAACAATAGTGCGTTTGGGATAGGCACATACACAGTGCCAGAGGCTGCGCGTCTTCTTGGTATCCCGCCAGTCAACGTCCGCAGGTGGATTGGTGGCTATCATTTCAAGCGTAGGGACAAGGCGCGGCAAATGCCGCCACTGTGGAGGCTTCAATATCCAAAGTTTGAGAACCATATTGAGCTCGGCTTTCTTGATCTTATCGAGCTAAAATTTGTCCGTGAATTTCTGAAGTCTGGTCTCACGATCAATGTAATTCGCTTTTGCCTTGAGGAGGCGCGAAAGGTCATCAATGATGATCACCCTTTTTCAACGCGCCGGTTTGAGACGGACGGCTGTACGATCTTCATCGAAGGAATTAGAGAGAGCGGCGAAATTCAGCTTCTTGATTTGAAGAAACGGCAATACACCTTCAAGAGCGTTATTCAACAGAGCTTCAAAGATCTCGACATAGAAGTCGATACCGTAACGAGCTGGCGCCCCTTCAATGGCAAGAAGTCTATTGTGATTGACCCCAACCGTTCATTTGGTCAACCTATTGTCGCCGAGTTTGGCATCCCCACTGTAGTTCTGGCCCAGGCAGTTGAAGTGGAGGGCTCTCTGGCAGCGGCCGCTCGTCTCTACGAAGTTCCCGTACGCGTTATCAAAGATGCCACCGCATTTGAAAATAAATTATTACTTGCAGCGTGAAGGTACTCTTCGACAATAACCTCACTCCGAAAATGGCGCGGGCCTTAGCAGAATTATTCAAAGGTGAGCATTCAATTTTCGCCCTCCGTGATAGATTCCCTGCAAATCCCTCTGATCTTGAGTGGATACAGGAGTTGGGCAAAGATGACAGGTGGGTAGTGATTTCGGGAGACCGACGCATCACGAAAAATAGGGCCGAGTATCAAGCCTTTCGCAGCTCAAAACTGATAGGGTTCTTTCTTTCAAGAGGCCTCTACAAGTCCAAAGTTACGAAGCAACTCGAACGCATACTTGCTCAATGGGAGAGTATCGAGAAACAACACCAATCTGTTCGCGGCGGTGCAGTGTTCGAACTTCAATTGAAGGGAACCTTCCTGCGGCAGATGAAAGATTGACCATCCAATTTATTCCCTCACATCCCAAAAATTTCCACCAGCTTCTTCCGCATCACTACCGGATCAACGTCCACTCCGGTCCAGTACTTTACCCCGATCACCCCCTGATTGATCAGCATGCCGAGGCCGTCGATCACTTTGCAGCCGCGGGCCGTGGCATCGCGCACCAGTCTGGTGCGGGGTGGGTTGGGGATGACGTCGGCCACCACGGTGCCGGGCTTGAGGGAATTGAGATAGATGTCGAGTTGGGCATCGGCATCGGAAAGGCCGATGGAAGTGGCATTAACGACAATATCGGTGCCCGAGGGAATGGCAAAGGCCTTGGGCCAGTTCACCATCATGGCCTTCGCCGGGGTTTTTTCATTGAGGAGCTTGACCAACGCAGCCCCGCGTTCGCGCCCGCGATTGACGACGGTGATCGATGAGGCTCCCGCCAATGCCAGTTCGACACCGATGGCGCGCGCCGCCCCGCCCGCGCCAAACATCACAATGGTCTTGCCCTTGGGGTCGACGGCTTCCATCAGTGATTTCAGGAATCCCTTGCCGTCAGTGTTTTCACCGATGAACTGATCGCCCCGGCGCACCGCGCAGTTGACCGCCCCCATGATGGCAGCCGATTCACCCAGGCCGTCCAGATGCTCGATCACCGCAACCTTGTGCGGGATCGAGCAGTTGAAGCCCATCCAGCCCATGGCCTTGGCACCCTTCACGGCATCGCCAAGCCTTTCCGGCGGCACTTCGCAATTGATGTAGCGCCAGTCGAGCTGGTGATGGCGGAAGGCCGCCTCGATCATCGCCACCGTCGGGTTTTCCGCTGACCCGGTAGAAAAGGAACCAACGAGCTTGCTGAGGAAATTCATCGTCGTCATGAGCGGTCTCCGGTGCGCGGCGCTTCAACCTATCATCAAGCTTTGGCCTGCACCGCTTCAACAGGCTTTGCCAAATCACCAGCACCACGATTTTCCTGCAGCATGAAGACCATGAACCCCGCCACAATCGCCGTTCCGAAAGCCACCCACCACATTTCCGAATAGCGCGCAAACAGGTCGAACAGGTAGCCGCCGAGAAATGCGCCAACGGCACCGCCCAGCGCATGGCCGCCGGAAATCAAACCCATGGCCAGACCCATGATCTTCAATCCCAGATGAGAGGCAACCAGGCTTGCCGTGGGCGGCACGGTGGAATAATCGAAGATTCCGAAGACCACCGCGAACAGGATCATCATCTCGTAGCTGGTGCCAACATTCATCAGCACGATGAACGAGAGCGAGCGCATCAGATAGAGGGAGCCCAGGAGCAGTGGGCGGTTAACCCGGTCGGTGAGGTAACCCGACGCAAACATGCCGCCAAAATTGATGACCATGGTGAGGCCATAGATGCCCGACGCCGGCACCGCCGGGAAGCCGCAGAAGGCGGCATAGGGCAGGAAGTGAGTCTCGATCGCTCCCGTCGTGGTGATGCCGCAGATGAAGAAGCTCCAGTAAAGAATGTGGAAAGTGGGATTGGTGAGAAGGAACTTGAGCCGGTCCCACAGTGGCTCCTGCGAGATGACTTCGGCCTCATGCGCGGCGTCCTCCTTTGCGGGTTTCAGCATGACCCAGATCACGGCGGCCATTGTGGCGCAGGCGAGTGCAGCGCCAGCAATGCTCCAGCGCCAGGAGAAATATGTGAGACCAGCGGTGAGCAGCGGCACGGTAATGAACTGACCAGCCGTTGCGCCAGAGTTTGCGATGCCGGTGGCGAGCCCACGGTTGCCGCTGAAAATCTTGGCGAGCGCAGTCGAAACAAGGTGCATGTTGGCAGTGGCAAAACCAATGCCACCGATAAGGCCGTAGCCGAGGATGTAGATGCCAGCAAGGGGGAACGCCGCGAGGACGAGGAGGCCCAGGCCAACGAACAAAAGCCCAGCCACCAGCATCGCCCGCGCCCCGAAACGGTCGGCCAGATTGCCGGCCACGGGAGAAAACACCGCCATCACGACAAATGCCACCGATTGGCCTGAGCCGATGAAGGTCTTGGACCAGCCCAGCGTGCGGGCCCATTCGTCGGTCATGATCGACACCGATTGCCGGGCCGACATGACAATGGCCAGCGCGGCGAAGCACAGCCAGACGACAATCCACGGATTGAGACGCGATCGGGTGTTCATGGCACCCATAGAACATGAGTGCGGCGAGCGGGCTAGCTTTTCCCCGCCGTTTCACCATATAAACCCGCCATGGCTGACCTTTCCGCCACACATTTCCGCAAGATGAACGGGCTCGGCAATGATTTTGTCGTGCTCGATGCCCGTGCGCGCGCCATTTCTCTCGACGAGACCAGGGCTCGGGCCATCGCCGACCGCAAGACCGGCATTGGTTGCGATCAGGTGATTGTGCTTGAGCCTTCCAGGATCGCCGACGTGCGCATGCGCATCTGGAACAATGAAGGCTTCGAGGTCGAAAGCTGCGGCAATGCCTCGCGCTGTATCGCCGACCTGGTGTTCGATGAAAAGAAAGTGACCAGGGCCACCATCGACACCCTGGGTGGATTGCTGGTGGCGGAAAAAGGCGGCGACAAGCTGGTCACCGTCGACAATGGAGCCCCGCGTTTTGACTGGCAGGATATTCCGCTGTCGGAAGCCTTTTACGATACCCGCCATATCGAGCTGCAGGTAGGCCCTATCGATGCCCCGCTCATCCATTCGCCGTCGGTCGTCAACGTCGGCAATCCCCATTGCATTTTCTGGGTGAAGGATCTCGATGTGGCCGATCTCGCCAAGGTGGGACCCATGCTCGAATTTCATCCGCTGTTTCCCGAGCGCGCCAATATTTCGCTGGCCCGTGTTGATGGCCGCGATCATCTCACGCTACGC
This sequence comes from Hyphomicrobiales bacterium, assembly GCA_031364405.1. Classification (GTDB taxonomy): domain Bacteria; phylum Pseudomonadota; class Alphaproteobacteria; order Rhizobiales; family Aestuariivirgaceae; genus Aestuariivirga. The sequence continues at coordinate 9,563 of JANLWG010000320.1, read as the reverse complement.
GTATGGGAGAGGGGTGCTGGTCTGACGCTCGCCTGCGGCACTGCGGCATGTGCTGCAATGGCGGCGGGATTTCGTATCAAGGTGATCGACGCCAAGTGCCGCGTGAGCCTGCCCGGCGGTGATCTTCTCATGGAGCGCCGCGGCAGCGACGGCCACATTCTAATGACCGGCCCTGTGTCCTATGATTTCGAGGGCGAGTTGCCCGTTCATCTTCAGGTGTAGGCCATGGCAGCGACTGAAATCGTCACCTTCGGCTGCCGTCTCAATGCCTATGAGTCGGAAGTGATGCGCGGCCACGCTGAAGCCGCAGGTCTCGGCAACGCCATCATCTTTAACACCTGTGCCGTTACAGCCGAAGCCACCCGCCAGGCCCGCCAGGCGATCAGGCGGGCGCGGAACGAACGGCCCGACGCGCGCATCATCGTGACCGGATGCGCGGCACAGACCGATCCCGCCATGTTTGCCAACATGGCGGAAGTCGATCTCGTTCTCGGCAATCACGAGAAGATGACACCCGAGAGCTGGAACTTCGGCATCGGCGGCAGTGAGCGCGTCCGCGTCAACGATATCATGTCGGTGCGCGAAACGGCGCTTCACATGATCGATGGCCTGACCGAGCGCACCAGGGCTTTCGTCCAGGTGCAGAATGGCTGCGATCATCGCTGCACTTTCTGCATCATTCCCTTTGGCCGTGGCAATTCGCGCTCGGTACCAGCGGGTGTGGTGGTCGAGCAGGTGCGCCGCCTTGTGGCCAATGGTTATTCCGAAATCGTGCTGTCGGGCGTTGATATAACTTCATGGGGCGCCGACCTGCCGTCCGCGCCAAAACTCGGCAATCTGGTGGCGCGTATCCTGAGGCTGGTTCCCGATCTCAAGCGCCTGCGCATATCGTCAATCGATTCAATCGAGGTTGATCCCGAATTGCTGGAGGTGATCGCTGGTGACGATCGCCTGATGCCGCACATTCACCTGTCGCTGCAGTCGGGCGACAACATGATCCTGAAGCGCATGAAGCGCCGTCACGCGCGCGAGGATTCGATTGCATTCTGCACCGCGCTTCGCGCCCGGCGTTCCGATATCGTGTTTGGTGCCGACATCATCGCGGGATTTCCCACCGAGACCGGCGCGATGTTCGAAAACTCGCTGCGCATCATTGACGAGTGCGGCCTCACTTATCTGCATGTCTTTCCGTTCTCACCCCGCCCCGGTACACCCGCCGCGCGCATGCCGCAGCTTGAGAAAGCCGTGATCAAGGCGCGGGCGCGGCAGCTGCGCCTCAGAGGGCAAGAGCGGCTCGCAACTTTTCTCGCCACTGAGGTGGGAGCGACCCGGCAGGTGTTGATGGAGACCGGCAGCTCCGGCCGCACCGAACATTTCGCTACGGTGAGATTTGTCCAGGAATTGACCCCCGGCGCCATTGTGCGTGCCACCATCTCCGGGCGCGGCGATAGCCATCTTGAAGCAAGGCTCGCGACATGAGCGGAGCGGGTTTGACAACATGAGCGGTTTCTTCAAGAAACTCTTCAACCGCATCACCGGCAAGAAGGAAGAGGCGGCACCGGCGGTCGAAGTTGAGAAGGTGCTTCCTGCTCCGGAACCTGCGCCGCTTCCGGAACCGGAGCCGGAGCCAGTTGCGGTTGAAGCACCCGCACCCGTTGTCATAGAGGCACCCAAGCCGGTTAAACCCACTCGAACCAGAATCGAACCGGCAAAACCCGAGCCCAAAAAACCCGAAACCAAAAAGCCCGAGCCCAAGCCCAAGGCAAAGCCTGAAGCGAAGAAACCGAAGGTCAAAAAACCGGAACCGAAAAAACCGGAACCGAAGAAGGTCGAGGTCAAGAAAGCCGAGCCCAAGAAACCGGAAGTCAAAAAAGTTGAGAGCAAGCCAAAACCTCAACCAAAGCCCAAGACAATTGGAGCCGTCGCCAGGAAAATCATTGCTCCGCCTCCGCCTGAACCGGAAGCAATTGTTGTTGGCCAGCCAGTTGTCGAGTTGGAATCCGTCAAGATCGTCGTTCCCGCACCCGAGTCTGCACCGGTTCCAGTCGAGCGCGCGGGGTGGCTGGCGCGGCTCAAGGATGGCCTCGCCAAATCCTCGAAGACAATTACTTCGTCGATTACCTCTATCTTCACCAAGCGCAAGCTCGATGGTGGCACACTTCAGGAGCTTGAAGATGTGCTGATCCAGGCCGACCTTGGCTTGGCGGTCTCTGAGCGCATCATCAAGGCCGTGTCGGCGGGGCGTTATGATAAGGAGATCGAACCTGAGGAAGTGAAACGCATTCTCGCCGAAGAAGTGGCGAAGGTGCTGAAACCGGTCGAGGTGCCATTCAATTTCGGCTCCGAAAAGCCTTTCGTCATCCTCGTCGTCGGCGTCAACGGCTCGGGCAAGACCACCACCATCGGCAAGCTCGGAGCCATTGCTTCACGCGAGGGTTACAAGGTGATGTTCGCCGCCTGCGATACGTTCCGTGCGGCGGCCATCGAACAGCTTACTATCTGGGGCCAGCGCGTCGGTGCCAGGACGATCTCACGGCCGACGGGATCGGACTCATCGGGACTGGCCTTCGATGCCATGACCGAGGCCCGCGAGAGTGGCACCGACATTCTGTTTGTCGATACGGCGGGCCGCCTGCAGAACAAGGCCTATCTCATGGACGAGCTCGACAAGGTGGTGCGCGTCATCAGGAAGCAGGACGCAAGCGCCCCCCATGCCGTGCTGCTGGTGCTCGATGCCACCACCGGGCAGAACGCCATTTCCCAGGCCGAAGTCTTCACCAAGGTGGCGGGCGTTACCGGCCTTATCATGACCAAGCTCGACGGCACGGCGCGCGGCGGCATTCTTGTTGCTATCGCCGAAAAATTCAAACTGCCGGTGCATGCCATTGGCGTGGGTGAACAGATTGATGATCTTCAGCCCTTCGAGGCCGAAGCTTTCGCCCGCGCCATCGCCGGATTGGAGGAACCATGAAGACACCGGTGAAACTCATGGTTGAAATGGGGCCGCTCGTCGCCTTCTTTATCGGCAACTATGTGGGCGGCATCTTTTGGGGCACCGGCGTTTTCATGGTGGCGACCGTCATGGCGCTCGCGGTATCTTGGACGCTGACCCGCAAGTTCGCCATGGTGCCGCTGATCAGCGCCATCTTCGTCGGTTTCTTCGGAGCCCTGACGCTCTATCTGCACAGCGATCTTTTCATCAAGGTGAAAGTGACGCTGATCAACGCACTGTTCAGCGCCATCCTGCTCGGCGGCGTAGCCTTCGGCCGCAACTACCTGAAGGTGGTAATGGGCGAAGCAATGAAATTGCCGGAGGGAGCCTGGCGTACGTTGGCGATCCGCTGGGGTTGGTTCTTTGCTTTTCTCGCGGGGCTCAACGAGATCGTGTGGCGCAATGTTTCGACTGACATGTGGGTAAATTTCAAAGTCTTCGGCCTGTTGCCCCTCTCGCTGGTCTTTGCCATAGTCAATGCGCCCTACATGGCAAAGCACCTGATCGAGGAAGAACCCAAGTCGCAGCCCTAGTATTGCCATGGGTTTTTGGGCGGCCGGAACGGGAAGGCAGGATTCGATCACTCGACGTTTGTCAAGTATTGCATTCCGTGCTCTGATGATTTTAATTGTTTCCGGCTTTGGAAGTATAGCTTTCGTTTGTGGGTGGCGTTAAGTCTTTTCGCTTGCGGGGACAAATCCAAGCCGCTACGAAACGCGGCTCCGGAGCGACCCGATTGTAGACCCGCACTGTCGGCAAACAAAGTCGAAACCCGGGGTGCGGCAACAGGTAAGCAAGGCATTGAACCGGGCTTGATCAAAGCGTACGGTTAGGGTGGCAGGAGGCAGGGGTTCATGACGGTCAACAAAGACGTGAAACAGTTCACGCGCTCTCCCTCGCATTTGCTGAAGCGGGCGGCACAATATTCAAGTCATATCTACATGGGCGAGGTTGGCAAGTCGGGATTGACCCATCGCCAATTCACCGTGTTGCTCGCCGTCGACAATAATGACGGCAGAAGTCAGACCGACCTGGTGAAGGTTACCGGCATTGACCGTTCGACGCTTGCCGATCTGGTGGCGCGCCTGCTGGCGCAGGGTTATTTGCAACGCCGCCGCACCAAGGACGATGGCCGCACCAATGCCATTCGCATCACCGCCATCGGCAAGAAGATGCTGAAGACCGCCCAGCCCGGCGCTGACGAAGTCGATCGTCAACTGCTAACCCTGGTGCCCGGTGCCGACCGCAAGAGCTTCCTCGACAATCTCGCCATCCTCGCTGCCGAGATGGACAAGATCGAGGAGAAGGAACCAGCCAAGCCCGCCCGCAAGATCAAGAGCCGCAAGCGCGCTTAACGAGCCGTCACTTCAGTGGCGTATTGGCCTTTTCTATTTCCTCGGAGAATTTACCCTTAAGCGCTTCGGCGGTGAGCGGGCCGATCCACTTGTAGCGGATCATGCCCTGGCCATCGACGATGAAAGTCTCCGGCACGCCATAGACACCCCAGTCGACGGCGGCGCGGCCATTTTCATCCGAAACGATCGCCGCAAAAGGCTGGCCGAGGGTTCCGAGAAAGCGCCGCGCATTCTCTGGATCATCCTTGTAATTGATGCCGACGAGACGAATGCCGGCACGCTTGCTCAATTCCTCCAGCAGCGGGTGCTCGATGCGGCACGGCCCGCACCACGAGGCCCAGACATTGACGACGGTAACGACGCCGGCCTTCAGGCTGGCCGTGTCGAAAGCCGGAACGCCGAGACCCTCGATGGCGGGAAGGCTCACCTCGGGAACCGGCTTGCCGATCAATGCGGAAGGTATCTCGCCGGGATTGCCGGAAAGCCCGCGCCAGAACAGGAAGGCGAGAGCCGCAAATAAAATGACCGGCAGGGCAACGCCCCACATTCGCCGTGGCGGTGGTTGCGCGCTCATGGAGTTGTCCCGGTGCGCTTAAATTCAAGCCGCCGCACGTCGCACCGCAAAGCCCGGTCACGCGCCAGGACGTAGGTGACGAGCCCCGCCAGCATGATCGCGGAAATCGCATAGGCGCCGATGACGAATCCCAGATGATCGGCGGTAAGGTCCATCATTGGTCTCCGATTTCGGCAATGCGGATTTGCCTGATCTTGCGGGACGCTATTTCACTGCGGATTGAGACAAGGTGCAGTCCGAGGAACAGGAACGTATAGGCCAATCCCATGACCAGAAGCGGCCACAGCATCGACGGTGCTATGGCCGGGCCATCGATGCGGAACACGCTGGCCGGCTGGTGCAGCGAGTTCCACCAGTCGACCGAGAATTTTACGATGGGAACATTGATGAAGCCGACCAGCGCCACCACGCGCGCCACCATGGCGGCGCGGTGCGGCTCGTCAATCGCCTGCCATACCGCCATGTAACCCGCATAAAGTAAAAGCAGCACGAACATCGAGGTGAGCCTGGCATCCCACACCCACCAGGCTCCCCACATGGGCTTGCCCCATAGGGCGCCGGTGGCAAGAGCGAGAAAACAAAACACTGCCCCGATGGGAGCCGCCGTCTTGGCGGCGGCATCGGCCAGCGGATGACGAAAGATGATAGCCACCGCACTGGCCAGAGCCATCACCGTATAGATAAAAAGCGCCATCCAGGCGGCCGGCACATGGACGAACATGATGCGCACGGTTTCGCCCTGCTGATAATCAGCGGGTGCCGAGATGAGCGCACCATAAAGACCGGTGGTAAACAGCCCGATGGTGATAACCCAGATAGTGGGCAGCACCGTGTCGGCGAGCCGGAGGAATCGATTGGGGTTGGCCAGATATTGCATGACTGTTCTTATGACGCCTTGATCATTTGAGATAAGACCTGAGTGCCGCAGCCGCCGCCAGCGGCGCCAGCACCAGACTTGCAAGTGCTAGTGCCGTCAATATCAACAGCGATGGTGTGGCTATATCGGGGCCGGCACCTGGGGCCATTGAAGCCGATACGCCAAAGATCAACACCGGCACATAGAGCGGCAGCACCAAGAGCGAGATCAGCAATCCGCCGCGCCTGAGCCCCGCGGTTACGGCAGCACCGATCGAGGCAAGCTGCGAGAGCGCTACCGAGCCCGCCACCATGGCGAGTGCGAGGGGAAGGATGGCGCCGGGATCGAGATTAATCAGAAATCCCAGCAGGGGAGCGGCGATGGCCAACGGCAGACTGGTCGACAGCCAATGAGCTACCGCCTTGGCGAGCGCCACAAGTTCGAGCGGCACTGGCCCCATGGCCATGATGTCGAGCGAGCCGTCTTCATAGTCCTGCTGGAAAATCCGCTCGGCGGAAAGCAGAACCGAGAGCAACAGGGCGATCCACAGCAAGCCCGGAGCCAAGCGCTGCAGCAGTGCCTGATCGGGGCCAAGGCCAATCGGCAACAACACCACGACCGTCAGAAAAAATCCCAGTGCCGTGCCAGCCCCGCCACCCTGACGGATGCTCAATCTGATATCGCGGCCGATGAGGGCGAAAAGCAGGTTCATGGGTCCGCCCCAAGATCGAGCCGCACCTGGGGTTCAAGTCCTAGCGGCACATGGGTGGCGGCGATGATCATGCCGCCCCTAGCCAGATGTTCGGCCATCGCTTTTGAAAGCCGTTCCTGTGAGGCCGCATCAAGACCGACAGTCGGCTCGTCAAGCAACCACAGGACGCGCGCCACCAGCACCAGCCGGGCGAGTGCCAGACGGCGCATCTGACCCGATGAAAGCAGGCCTGCGGGATAGGACGAAAATCTGCCCAAGTCGAAGGCGGCCAGTGCCTGTTCCACATCACCACCGCCGAAGAAATCGCGCCAGAAACCCAAATTCTCGAACACCGTAAGGGCGGCTTTCACCGCTTCCTGATGGGCGATCAGATGAGCCTGTTGGCCGATCGAGAGTTCCTCATGTCCGCCATCAAGCGCCAGAGTTCCTTCCGTTGCCTCATTCAATCCCGCAATCAAACGCAACAGCGACGACTTGCCCGAGCCATTAGGGCCAGCGAGCATCATCAGCTCGCCCGCCTTCAACGCAAAACTGCATTGACGGAAGACAACGCGCCCGCCGCGCTCACATTGCAGATTGTCGGCTTTGAGAAGCATGGCGATGAGCGAGCAGAATGCAACAATTCGCGCTTATATCATATACTGCCCGCCATTGGCCGAGAGCGTCGAGCCGGTGATGAAGCCCGCATCGTCGGAAACGAGGAACACCACACAGCGGGCGATTTCTTCAGGCTCGCCCAGGCGGCCCACCGGGATCAGCGGCAGGATGCGCTTTTCGAGCACGTCCTGAGGCACCGCACGCACCATTTCGGTGCCGATATAACCAGGGCATATGGCGTTGACCGTAATGCCTTTCGCGGCACCTTCTTGAGCCAGCGATTTCACAAAGCCGATTTCGCCGGCTTTGGCCGCCGCATAATTGGACTGGCCCATCTGGCCCTTCTGGCCATTGATCGAGGAGATGCACACGACGCGGCCAAAACTGCGGTCGCGCATGCCGCCCCAAATCGGCTGGGTCATGTTGAACAACGAGTTGAGATTGGTGTTGATCACCTCGTTCCACTGGGGGGGCGTCATCTTGTGGAACATGGCATCCCGCGTGATGCCGGCATTGTTGACCAGCACCTCGACGGGGCCTTGATCGGCCTCGACCTGCTTCAAGCCGGCAGCGCAGGCCTCGTAACTCGACACATCCCACTTATAGACGGGAATGCCGGTCTCGGCCTTGAACTTGGCGGCGGCCTCATCGTTGCCAGCATAGGTGGCGACGACCTTGTAGCCCGCTGCCTTGAGTGCTTTCGAAATCGCTGCGCCAATGCCGCGGCTTCCACCCGTTACTACTGCAACTCGTGGCATTTTGGTTCCTTCCCTTTGTCTAGTTCAATCATGTCTGATTGATAGCTGGCAAATCTTCGGTATTGCAAGTCGTGCGAGGCCGAAGTGCGGCACAAAAACAGTCTTGGCCGTAGAATCTGAACAGCCACAAGGAATTGGCCGGGACGCCATCCTGCGTCACGGCATGGATGGCTTCAAATTGGTTGCCACAACGCTGAATGCATTTGCCAAACTCTGACATAATTTTCAGAATTGGCCCGGGAGCCGAGTATCCAAAAGCGGGATAGATTTCAGGCGCGATAGTGGGAGCAATAATTTCGCCGGTTACATACCAGTGTAAGCCACGAACGATCTTACCAATCACGGTCTTTGCGGGTCGAAAATCTAGGGTCACGGAGTGCTGATACCCTCGTTCAGTTCTGACAAGGATTGGTGAAATCCCCTTGTAAATCTTTTTGTGCAGCGCTCTGTTGTTTCTCGTGGTCCCGAGCGCCTTTTGCCAAAAAGCATGCTTTTGGGATGTATCAGTACCCAGCATAATTGCCAGTTGGACTTTGAATTCTTCATCATCCCTTGATGTGCCTTGATTACATTGAGCACAGCTAGGAATGGTAATTAGTCCTCTAGGATCGAGCCTGTCTACAAACATGCCTTTGGGCGGCACATGTTCTGGCGAGACATATGACCGCCCATTATGTTGAACCTCGCGTTCGCCACAAAACGGGCAAATGAGTTTTGGATCAAACGATCTGATATTCAAATGCTTCAATTCTGGGACTGGTTCTTTGGCACTTACCGTTCAACGCACATGGCGATGCCCATGCCACCGCCGATGCACAGGGTGGCGAGGCCCTTCTTCGATTGGCGCTTGCCCATTTCATGGAGCAGGGTGGTGAGCACCCGCGCACCCGACGCGCCAATCGGATGGCCGATGGCGATGGCGCCGCCGTTCACATTAACGATGCCGGGGTTCCAGCCCATGTCCTTGTTGACCGCACAGGCCTGCGCCGCAAAGGCCTCATTGGCTTCGACCAGATCAAGGTCCTCAACCTTCCAGCCGGCTTTCTTCAGAGCCGCGCGCGAAGCAGGGATAGGGCCCGAACCCATGATGGCGGGATCAACGCCAACGCTTGCCCACGAGGCGATACGGGCGAGCGGCGTCAACCCGCGCTTTGCGGCCTCCTTGGCACTCATCAGGATCAGCACGGCGGCACCGTCATTGATACCTGAAGCATTGGCGGCGGTGACGCTGCCGTCCTTGGCGAAGGCGGGCCGGAGTTTGCCGAGTTGATCGAGGGTAACGCCCTTCTTGATATATTCATCATCGGCAACCACCACATCACCCTTGCGGGTGGCGATGGTGACCGGTGCAATCTCATCCTTGAATTTGCCGGCGGCCTGGGCGCGCTCCGCCTTGTTCTGCGAAGCCACCGCGAAAACATCTTGCGCATCGCGAGTGATCTGCCACTGGTTTGCCACGTTCTCGGCGGTGTTGCCCATGTGATAGCCGTTGAAGGCATCCCACAAGCCATCCTTGATCATGGTGTCGACCAGTGACCAGTCGCCCATCTTAACCCCATCGCGAAGATGCGCCACGTGGGGTGCCTTGCTCATCGATTCCATGCCGCCGGCAGCGACGATATTAGCATCGCCATTGGCAATCTGCTGCAGCCCCAGTGCCACCGCGCGAAGGCCAGAACCACACAACTGGTTCATGCCCCAGGCCGGGCTCGAGTTGGG
>JANLWG010000244.1:0-4121 GCA_031364405.1 Hyphomicrobiales bacterium | reverse complement strand
GATCGGCCATCTTGGTTACGCCGCCTCTGCTGCCATGCGCTGGGCTTTCTCGACTGCCTGCTCGATGGTGCCGACCATGTAGAAGGCGGGCTCGGGCAGGTGATCATAGGTGCCATCGCACAGGCCCTTGAAGCCCTTGATGGTGTCTTCGAGTTTGACCTGCACGCCGGGCGTACCGGTGAATACCGCGGCCACGTCAAAGGGCTGCGACAGGAAGCGCTCGATCTTGCGGGCCCTGGCCACCGCCAGCTTGTCTTCTTCCGAAAGCTCATCCATGCCCAAAATTGCAATGATGTCCTGCAGCGCCTTGTAGCGCTGGAGAATGACCTGCACCCGGCGCGCCGTAACATAATGCTCTTCGCCGATCACCCGGGCATCCAACATGCGCGAAGTTGAATCGAGCGGATCGACGGCGGGATAGATGCCCTTTTCGGCAATCGCCCGCGACAGCACCGTGGTGGCATCCAAGTGAGCGAACGAGGTGGCGGGGGCGGGATCGGTCAGATCGTCGGCCGGCACATAGATCGCCTGCACCGAAGTGATCGAGCCCTTGTTGGTGGTGGTGATGCGCTCCTGCATGGTGCCCATGTCGGTGGCCAGTGTTGGCTGATAACCCACGGCCGAGGGAATGCGGCCAAGCAAAGCCGACACTTCCGAACCGGCTTGGGTGAAGCGGAAGATGTTATCGATGAAGAACAAAACATCCATTCCCTGGTCGCGGAAATGCTCGGCCACCGTCAGGCCGGTCAAGGCGACGCGGGCGCGCGCCCCCGGCGGCTCGTTCATCTGGCCATAGATCAGCGACGCCTTGGAGCCCTTGCCGCCGCCCTTCATGTTGACGCCCGAGTCGATGAACTCGTGATAAAGATCGTTGCCCTCGCGGGTGCGCTCGCCGACGCCAGCAAACACCGAGTAGCCGCCGTGGGTCTTGGCGACGTTGTTAATGAGTTCCTGAATGATCACCGTCTTGCCCACACCCGCACCGCCGAACAACCCGACCTTGCCGCCCTTGGCGTAGGGTGCGAGCAAATCGACGACCTTGATGCCGGTCACCAGAATTTCGGCCGACGTCGCTTGTTCGGCGAAGCTCGGCGCATCCTGGTGGATGGCGCGCATGGTCTTGGACTTGATGGGGCCGGCTTCATCGACGGGTTCTCCGATCACATTCATGATGCGGCCCAGGGTTTCCTCGCCCACCGGCACGGTGATCGGCGATCCCAAATCAGTGACCGCCTGGCCGCGCACCAGGCCTTCGGTGGCATCCATGGCGATGCAGCGCACCGTGCTTTCGCCCAGATGCTGGGCCACTTCGAGCACCAAGCGGTTCTGACCGTTCATGGTTTCGAGCGCGTTGAGAATGGCCGGGAGATCGCCGGTGAAGGCGACGTCGACGACAGCACCGGTCACCTGGGTGACGCGGCCGGTGGAAGCGCTAGCGGGTTTCTTTGCCATTTAATGTCCCTTCTCGAATTACAGAGCCCAATACCTCATTCTGTCATCCCCGGATTTATTCCGGGGACCCATCTTGCCGCATGACCGCTGGTTGAGCGCGTGGTGCGATGGGTTGCCGGGACAAGCCCGGCAATGACAAACTAAAATATGTGAGCGTCCTTGTCCCTTGTTGGCGTTAGAGTGCTTCGGCACCCGAAATGATTTCGATGAGTTCTTTGGTGATCTGGGCCTGGCGCTGGCGGTTGTACTTGATCGACAGCTTGTTAATCATGTCGCCGGCATTGCGGGTGGCGCTGTCCATGGCGCTCATCCGCGCACCTTGTTCAGACGCCGAATTTTCGAGAAGGCCACGGAAGATCTGTACACTGATGTTGCGTGGCAGAAGATCGCTGAGGATTTCGCCTTCATCGGGCTCGGCATCATAGATCGCACCACCCAAATCAGCGGCCTTGCCACCGGCCACCGAAGCCGGGATCATCCGCAGTGCGGTGGGCTTCTGGGTCATCACCGTTTTGAATTCGGAGAAGAACAGGGTTGCCACATCGAACTGGCCGTCCTCGAACAGTTTGAGGATTTTCGCCGCAACACCCTGGGCATTGCCGAAGTTGATCGACTTTTGGCCGCGAAAATCGACAGCGTCGACGAAATATTTGCCATAGAGGCGTTTCAGCGAATCATTGCCCTTTTTGCCGACGGTAAAAATCTTCACCGTCTTGCCTTGGCCGATGAGCTTGTCGGCATGCTCGCGGGCGAGCTTGGCGATCGAGGAATTAAAGCCGCCGCAAAGTCCGCGCTCGGCGGTGGCGACAACCAGCAAGTGGGTCTGGTCCTTGCCGGTTCCAGCGAGCAGCGGAGGCGCCCCATCGCGGCCTTCCATCGCGGAGGCCAAATTGGCCAGCACCGCCGCCATGCGCTCCGAATAGGGGCGTGCGGCAACCGCGGCTTCCTGGGCCCGGCGCAATTTCGCCGCCGCCACCATCTGCATGGCCTTGGTGATCTTGCGCGTCGCCTTCACCGAGGCGATGCGGTTGCGGAGGTCCTTGAGACTAGCCATGTTGGCACCCTACTTTCCCCTTCCCCCCTTGCGGGGGAAGGTGGATCGCGCCTCTAGCGCGAGACGGATGAGGGGGTGGTTCAGCGCGTTTCGACAGCGACCGGAGAAGCGGCACCGCCCCCTCATCCGGCGCTGCGCGCCACCTTCCCCCGCGATGGGGGAAGGGAATAATCTTTGAAGCCCCAACCATCATCACGCAAAGCTCTTGGTGAAGGTTTCGACCGCGGCCTTGAGCTTCGGCATCATCGTATCGGAAATCTGTTTCTCGGCGCGGATCGCATCGAGAATATCGGCGTGCTTGTCGCGGATGTTGCGCAGCAGGCCATCCTCGTAGGCGCGGATGCGGTTGACCGCGAACCCATCGAGATAACCATTGACCCCGGCATAGATCGCCACCACCTGCTCTTCGGTTTTCAACGGCGAGAACTGCGGCTGCTTCAACAGTTCGGTCAGGCGCGCACCACGGTTGAGCATTTTCTGGGTGGCGGCATCGAGGTCGGAACCGAACTGGGCAAAGGCCGCCATTTCGCGGTACTGGGCGAGCTCGCCCTTGATCTTGCCAGCCACCTGTTTCATCGCCTTGGTTTGCGCTGCTGAACCCACGCGCGACACCGAGAGGCCGACGTTCACGGCGGGGCGGATGCCCTGATAGAACAGATCGGTTTCAAGGAAGATCTGGCCATCGGTGATCGAAATGACGTTGGTTGGAATATAGGCCGACACGTCGTTGGCCTGGGTCTCGATGACCGGCAATGCGGTGAGCGAACCCCCGCCCTGGTCGTCATTGAGCTTCGCCGCGCGCTCGAGCAGGCGCGAATGCAGATAGAACACGTCGCCGGGATAGGCTTCGCGGCCCGGCGGACGGCGCAGCAACAGTGACATCTGGCGGTAGGCCACCGCCTGCTTCGACAGATCGTCATAGGCAATCAGCGCGTGCATGCCGTTGTCGCGGAAATATTCGCCCATGGTGCAGCCCGCGAACGGTGCGAGATACTGCAAGGGGGCGGGATCGGACGCGGTGGCAGCGACAATGATCGAATATTCGAGCGCGCCATTGTCTTCGAGGATTTTTACAAACTGCGCCACCGTCGAGCGCTTCTGGCCGCAGGCGACATAAACGCAGTAGAGCTTTTCCTTCTCGGGGCCAGCCAGATGAATGGGCTTCTGATTGAGAATAGTGTCGAGAATGATCGCGGTCTTGCCGGTCTGGCGGTCGCCGATGACCAGTTCGCGCTGGCCACGGCCAATGGGGATCAGCGCATCGATGGCCTTGAGGCCAGTCGACATTGGTTCGTGTACGGACTTTCTCGGGATGATGCCCGGCGCCTTGACATCGACGCGCATGAATTTCTTGGCCTTGATCGGACCCTTGCCGTCAATGGGATTGCCGAGCGGATCAACGACGCGGCCCAGCAGCTCCTTGCCGACGGGGACTTCGACGATGGCGCCGGTGCGCTTGACCGTGTCGCCTTCCTTGATGTCGCGGTCATTGCCGAAAATCACCACGCCGACATTGTCGGTTTCAAGATTGAGCGCCATGCCGCGGATGCCACCGGGAAATTCCACCATTTCGCCGGCCTGCACATTGTCGAGACCATAGACGCGGGCAATACCG
>JANLWG010000381.1:0-31358 GCA_031364405.1 Hyphomicrobiales bacterium | reverse complement strand
GGTGGGATCGAAGAACTCGCGGCGGTGCTGGCGCAATGCACCCAGGGTGCGCTCTTCATTGGCCTCCATCAGCCGGCTGTAGCCCACCACGTCAGCCGCCAATATGGCCGCCAGCCGCCGCTCAACCTGTTCCTCGCCCATGCCCATCCCCTCGACCAACGGCAGAATGAACTGTATCGATTGAAGGGCAGGTGGGCAAGGCCGCCACAGAAACCGCAGTGCGTGGACGCAGCAGCGCAAATCGTGGCAGAGTTGACCGATTCGATTGGGCAATCATGAACCAGCCAATACTGATCATCCTGCATTCTGAAGCATCGACGCCGGGCCGCATCGGCATGATGCTCAGGGCCAAGGGCTACACCCTCGATATCCGACGCCCCTGTTTGGGCGAACCCCTGCCCACCGGCATGACGGCCCACGCCGGTGCCGCCATCTTTGGTGGTCCGATGAGCGCCAATGACCGTGACGATTGGATCGCCCGCGAGATCGATTGGATCGGCGTGCCGCTGGCATCGGAGAAGCCTTTTCTCGGCGTCTGCCTTGGAGCGCAGATGCTGTCGATGCAACTGGGCGGCAAAGTGGCGCCCCACCACGAGGGCAAAGTTGAGATCGGCTATTATCCGATCGAGCCAACCGAAGTTGGTGCGGAACTAGGGCCCTGGCCCCGCCAAGTTTACCAGTGGCATCGCGAAAGTTTTACCCTGCCCAGTGATTGCCAGCTGATCGCCAGCGGCGATACTTTCGAGAACCAGGCGTACCGTTATGGCTCTGCCGCCTATGGCATCCAGTTCCATCCAGAGGTGACCCGCCTCACCATGCATCGCTGGACGGTGCTGGGGGCTCATCGTTTTGTCATGCCGGGCGCCCAGCCCGCGAGCGCCCATCTTGCCGGCAACCTGGTCCACGATGACCCCGTCAAGCACTGGCTCGACCATTTCCTCGACGTCTGGTTACAGAGCGGCAAAGAATGAGTGTTTTGGGCAAGCAAACGCCTGAACCGGCACACTCCGGAAACCACCTGTTAATCATTATTTTTCCAATTGAAACTGTTTGGAAACGCTAAGCCGTCATGATGGCTCCTGGCAGCGGAACCCATGCAGGGGATGCGCCAACCGAGGGCCGGGATTCAGTACTGCGTACCCAGTCCCAATAAATTGCGGGGAGCCTCCGATGGGGCTCCCCGCTTTTGATTTTGGCGTGCCGAGTCAGGCAGCCTTGCGGGTTTCGATAGTGTGCGCTGCCGGGCCGGCGTTAATCGAAATCGTACGCGGCTTCAGGGCTTCGGGAATTTCCCGCTTCAGTGAAACATGCAGCAGGCCATGCTCCATGCTTGCACCCTTGACTTCAACATGATCGGCAAGCTGGAAGCGGCGCTCGAAGGCACGTGCCGCAATGCCCTGATGCAAATACTCTGACGAAGCTTCACCGGCGCTGGCCTTCTTGCCAGTCAGCGTCAGCGAATTACCTTTGACTTCGATGCTGATGTCTTCGGGCCCGAAGCCTGCCACCGCCATGGTAATGCGATATTCGTCTTCATCGACGCGTTCGATATTGTAGGGCGGGTAGGCCGGCGTCTCGAACGAGGAAGCTTCGTCGAGCATACGGGCAAAACGATCAAAGCCGACGGTGGAACGATAGAGGGGGGTGAGATCGAACATGATAACATTCTCCTTGAGCAATGTTTGACGATAAGCCCGCCATATTGGCCGGGCCGATGACTTTTGCGGATCTGCATCAAGCAGCACCCGCTTTACAGAGATAATCCGGCACAGCCGGATTTCAAGAGGCGGCAGTGCCCAACAAAGCTGAATGCCAGATGAACAAGGCGATCGGAGAATATTCAGCATCATTCTGCCATGTTGCAAAGCAGCAAGGCTGGGGAGCCCAAAATTCTTGAGGAGGCCCACATGTTTTCAAAAGGAACCGTGGCGGCAAGTGCAATGGCCGCAGCATTGGCTTTTATGTCCACTACCGCATCGGCAAAGACCAATTTCGACGTCAACGTCAATATCGGCGCCGGGCATGGTTGGTGTTACTATCACCCCCGCGCTTGTGGTTATGACGACGGTCCGGGTTACGGTTTCGGTTACGGCTATGGTTACTATCCGAGGCATTTTTATTATCCGCCGAGGTACCAGAACTTCCGGATTTCCTGCGGCGAAGCAAAGCAAATTGTCCGCAACCGTGGCTTCTACAAGGTACGCACCCAAAGCTGCGGCCGCTATGTCGACACGTTCGCCGGCTGGAAGAACGGCAAGCGCTGGCTCATTGAAGTCGATATCCAGCGGGGCAATGCCCGGGCCGTGCGCTGGTAGTGCGGGTTGACGGTAATTTCGCCACGATATTGTCTGATTCCGCAATCATATGATTACATGAGGCATCAGATCCGGTTGCAGTGAAGATTGGCGCTGCGGTGGGTATTTGCCGCAGCGCCCTCAAGTCGGGCAATCTATCTCGAGGAAATACCATGATCAGTCGCATTTTGTTGGTGGCCGTCTGCGCTGGTCTGATGGCGGGCGTTTTTGCCGCCGATGCCCAGGCCAAGAAGGGCTTTCACTGGCCGTTTTTCGATAGCATCTTCAATACCGATCGCGAGCCGGAATACCCGGCGTGGCGTTCCAACCGCCACATTGAATATCCTGACGGCCTGACGGCTGAGGAATACGACCGCATCTATGGCAACAAGTTCGACAAGAAGTTTTACGAGCCGGATTATCAACCTCCGGTACGCAAGACGGCGATACCCGCCGTTGGCAGTGCGGCGGCAAAATCCACAACCGCCGCAACGGCGGCATCGAAATCTGCCGCCGTGTCCTGCGACAAGGCCAGCAGCATCATCACCGGCTATGGCTTCAGTGACGTGAAACCGGCCGATTGCCTGGGCCAGGTCTACGCCTTCAGTGCCGCGCGTGACGGCAAGGCCTACGCCATCAAGTTGAATGCTGCGAGTGGCGAGCTGACTGAAGTAAAGAAAGTTCAGTAACGGCCCGCCTGGCCTCATTGCTTTGACTTTATCCGCCCCCGCGCTACACAGTGGGGGGCGAACCACTTCATGCAACTATATTCAACACCGGAAAATCCCCTCCCCGAACGCGCCATCTGTGTGCCGGTGCGAACCCATGACGGTATGGAACTGCGGGCCCTGCGCGCTACAGCCGAAAATCCCCGAGGCACGGTAATCCTGCTCGGCGGGCGTGCCGACTACATGGAACGTTATTTCGAAACGATACGGGATTTGATGGCGCGCGGGTTCACTGTCGTTGCTTTCGATTTCCGTGGTCAGGGCGGCTCACAGCGTTTGCTGCCAAATCCCCTGCGCGGCCACATCCGCGACTTTAAGGAGTTTGATGAGGATCTGCGGGCGGTGATGACCGAGGTGGTTCTCCCCCATTGCGACCGGCCCTACTATGCCATTGCCCATTCGACCGGCGGCAACATTCTCCTGCACAATTTGCGCAAGCAACAATGGTTTGACAAAGCCATAATTTTGGCACCGCTGATCGGACTTATTTACGGCAATTGGCCGCTGTGGCTGGTGCGGATTCTGCTTTTTCTCTGCACATCATTGGGTTTCGGCTGGATGTTTCTTCCGGGGCAGAGCCACAGCCCTTTCGGCCGCAGGGACTTTCCCGGCAACCCTTTGAGTTCCGACAAAAAGCGCTGGGATCGCGATACCGGAATTCTCGAACAGTTCCCTCAACTCGGCACCGGGGGGCCGACGTTCTCCTGGCTGAAGGCCGCCCGAAAATCAATGGCCTCCCTTAGAGTCATGAAACATCGCGACGTCCTCACCTGCCCTGTGCTTATTGTCGCCGCTGGCCTCGACCGCGTCGTCGACCTCGAAGCCATGCACCGTTTTGCCAACCGCGTTTCTGGCGTCTCAGTCGTCGTTGTCCGTGAATCCCTCCACGAAATCCTGTCGGAGCGCGACGAAATCAGAAACCAGTTCCTCGCCATGTTCGAAGCCTTTATCGACGACCGGCGCGCACCCTAACTGGCAAGCTGTTCATAGGCCAAATTAATGCGCACCAGCATGGCGGCGGCGTATTCGGTCATTTCCTTGGGCAGGTCGAGTGCCGCGAAACGGTCGGGATGATATTTGCGCGCCATGGCGCGATAGGCTTGCCTGATCGCTTCCGCATTTGCACTTCGCTCCGCCCCAAGGACTGCATAGGGATCAAAATTGTTGCGGTCGCTTCCGCGGCGCTGGAGTTTCAACTGGTCGATCTTGGGAACATCGATCAAGTCAACCCGGCGGATCGCATGTTTGG
The DNA here is from genome assembly GCA_031364405.1 of Hyphomicrobiales bacterium. Lineage (GTDB taxonomy): Bacteria > Pseudomonadota > Alphaproteobacteria > Rhizobiales > Aestuariivirgaceae > Aestuariivirga. The sequence goes on along the minus strand of JANLWG010000381.1, from coordinate 27,087 downwards.
CGAGAAACGCCTGGCGCCCGTTCTGGTCGATCACATCGAGAAAAGTATCGGCGTTGTTAACGGCGTCGTTGAGCTTGCTGCTCAGCGGCAAGCGGACCGATACCGTCACCGCCGTGTCATCAACCAGTGTCACCGAGATGAGGGCACGGTTGGACCTGGAGTCTTTTGATTCAAACATCACAAAATTCCCCTGGAATGGTTGTCTGACTGGTGCTGGAAACCACGTTGAACCGGTAAATTGCCTTTGCGCGCGGCGCATGCTAAGCGCCACTTTGATCCAAAAAGTTAAGAAAGTCCCGGCGCCACATGAATTTGCGCAACATCGCTATTATTGCCCACGTCGACCACGGTAAGACTACGCTTATCGACCGCCTGCTGTCCCAATCCGGCTCCTTCCGCGAGAACCAGAAAGTGGCCGAACGCGCCATGGACTCCAACGATCTCGAGCGCGAGCGCGGCATCACCATTCTGGCCAAGGTGACCTCGCTCAACTGGAAGGACACCCGCATCAATATCGTTGACACGCCGGGCCACGCCGATTTCGGCGGCGAAGTCGAGCGTATTCTCAATATGGTGGATGGCGCCGTCCTCCTCGTCGATGCCGCCGAAGGCCCCATGCCGCAGACCAAGTTCGTGCTGCAGAAGGCGCTTAAGATCGGGTTGAAGCCCATCGTCGTGGTCAACAAGATCGACCGTCCCGACGAGCGCCACAATGAAGTCGTCAACGAGGTGTTCGATCTTTTCGCGGCACTCGATGCCTCTGAAGAACAGCTCGATTTCCCCATCCTCTACGGTTCCGCCAAGCAGGGCTGGATGGCCGCCAAGCCTGACGCCGCCCATGACACCATGGCGCCGCTGTTCGATCTCGTGGTCTCGCATTTCAAGCCACCGGTGGTTGAAGATGGCCCGTTCCGCATGCTGGTGACCACAATTGAGGCCAACCCGTTTCTGGGCCGCGTGCTTACCGGCCGTATCCGTTCGGGCTCGGTCAAAGCCAACCAGACGGTCAAGGCAATCGGGCAGGACGGCAAGATCGTCGAGGCCGGCCGGGTCTCCAAAGTTTTGTCTTTCCGCGGGCTTGAACGCGTTCCCGTCGATGAAGCCTTTGCTGGCGACATCATCGCTATCTCCGGTCTTGCGACGTCGACCGTTGCTGAAACGATCTGTGATCCCTCGATCACCGATCCGATTGCCGCGCAGCCCATCGATCCCCCCACCCTCACCATGACTTTCCGCATCAATGATGGTCCGCTGGCGGGCAAGGAAGGCAGCAAGGTGCAGAGCCGGGTGATCCGCGAGCGCCTGCTGCGCGAGGCCGAAGGCAATGTGGCGCTCAAGGTCACCGCTTCGGTGAATGAAACCGACGCTTTCGAAGTGGCGGGGCGCGGTGAATTGCAGCTCGGCATTCTCATTGAGACGATGCGCCGCGAAGGCTTCGAGTTGACCGTTGGCCGTCCGCGTGTGGTGTTCCGCACCGACGAGGCCACCGGCGGGAGGCTTGAGCCCATCGAGGAAGTGATCATTGATGTTGATGAGGAGTATACCGGGGTCGTGGTGCAGAAGCTCTCGGAGCGCCGGGCCGAAATGCGCGACATGCGACCCTCGGGCTCCGGGCGTCAGCGCATCTTGTTCCATGCGCCCACCCGCGGCCTCATCGGTTACCAGGGTGAATTGATGACCGACACCCGTGGCACGGCGATCATGAACCGCTTGTTCCATGCCTATGCGCCCTATGTCGGCAATATTCCCGGACGCCATACCGGAGCACTACTCTCCAATAGCGACGGCGAGGCAGTGGCCTTTGCTATCTTCAACCTGCAGGACCGTGGTCCCATGTTCATCGAGCATGGTACAAGGGTCTATGCCGGCATGATCGTCGGCGAACATACGCGCGGCAATGATCTTGAGTTGAACGTGATCAAGGGCAAGAAACTCACCAACGTCCGGGCTTCGGGCAAGGATGAAGCGGTGGTGCTGACGCCACCGATCAAGATGTCGCTGGAAAAGGCGTTGGCTTATGTGGGTGAGGACGAATTGGTGGAAGTGACGCCAAAATCGATCCGTCTGCGCAAGGCCATCCTCGACCCCAACGAAAGAAAACGCATCAGCCGTTCCAAGGAAGCCACCGACGCGGCTTGAAGGGCTTGCCATCCCTGATGCGCCACTCGGCCGGGCTTAAAGCCGTACTGAACGGATTGAATGCCTTGCGAAAAGCGCAGTGATTGACAGAATCTCGTCCGAAGGCCGCATAACGCGATCATCCGAACTGGATTGGATGATGCCGATGCCGCCAAAGCCTTGGCAAGCCCAGGTTCCGGCGTAAACATACTCATCGCCCTTATCGATGAGACTGCAGAGTTCGAGGTCGAACTCCGTGCAGGCGCTGGTGACTTCTCCCGCATCGGCGGATGTGAAACACAGTCACAAGACCGATAGCGCGATCATCATTCCCGTGGCAGAAAGACTGCCATTGGTCCTGAATGCAAGGAAGCCCCATGCGCATCAACGCCATTTCAATCGGCAAGAATCCACCCAAGGAAGTCAATGTGATCGTCGAAGTTCCGGTCGGCGGCGAACCGATCAAATATGAAATGGATAAAGAGGCGGGAACCCTGGTGGTTGATCGCTTTCTCTATACCTCAATGCGCTATCCCGGAAATTACGGCTTCATTCCGCACACTTTGTCGGGCGATGGCGACCCCGTCGATGTGCTGATCGCCAATCAGCGTGGCATTATTCCAGGCGCCGTCGTCGCTTGCCGTCCGGTCGGTGTTCTCAAGATGCAGGACGAAGCTGGCGGGGATGAAAAAATTATCGCGGTGCCGGTACCGAGGCTCACCCGGCGTTACGAGAACGTGCATGAATATACCGACCTGCCGGAAATCACCCACCAGCAGATCGAACATTTCTTCATGCACTACAAAGACCTCGAACCCAGCAAATGGGTAAAGGTGCTCGGCTGGGGCGATGCCGCCGAAGCCGAACGCATGATCGTTGAAGGTATAGAACGGGCAAAGGCGGCGAAGTGGTAACTTCCCTGCCCCTTCTATCTTCCCCGCATTTGTTGCGGGGACCCATGGTGCAACCGGCTCGGATGATGGAGCTTGTTGATCGATGGGTCGCCGGAATGAATCCGGCGATGACAGATTTGGGGTTACATCGCCGGAGTGGCAATGCCCTTCTGGACGCAAGCTGCTTTCACCGTGTTGCGCAGCAGGCAGGCAATCGTCATCGGGCCGACGCCGCCCGGCACCGGCGTAATCGAACCCGCCACCTTCTCACACGATGCAAAATCGCAATCGCCGACGAGCACGTTCTTGCCGTCGCGCGCGATTCGGTTGATGCCGACGTCAATCACACAAGCGCCTGGCTTCAGCCAGTCGCCCTTGACCATCTCGGCCCGGCCCACGGCGGCGATGACGAGATCGGCGCGGCGTACGACTGCGGGCAAGTCCCTGGTCTTCGAGTGCGCGATGGTAACCGTGCAGTTTTCCGCCAACAGCAATTGCGCCACCGGCTTGCCGACGATGTTCGAGCGCCCGATCACCACAGCCTCCAAACCATCAAGCGCACCCAGCACATGTTTGGCCAGCATCACCGAGCCTACCGGCGTGCACGGCACCAGTGAAGCCTGTCCGGTTGAAAGCTTGCCGACATTGATCACATGAAATCCGTCGACATCCTTGGCCGGACTGATGGCGCTCAGCACCTTGGTCGAATCGATATGCTCGGGCAGCGGCAATTGCACCAATATGCCGTGGCAGGCGGGATCGCGGTTCAGTTTCTCGACCAGTGCGAGCACGTCGGCTTCGGGCGTGGTGGCGGGCAACTTGTGCTCCCACGAGGTCATGCCAACCTCGACGGTCTGTTTTGCCTTGTTGGCCACATAGACCCTGGAGGCGGGGTCCTCACCCACCAGAACGACAGCCAGTCCCGGCGTCAGGCCGTGCTTCGCTTTCAATTCCGCCACCACCTTGGCGATGCGGCCCCTGAGGCCCTCGGCATAGGTTTTTCCGTCAATGATCTTTGTCATCTTTTTTCCCGGTGTTCATGATCGAGGCGATCAATGCCTCAAGCTTTGCTATATTTCCAGTGACAAGAATGCTCTTGTGGCGATCCGTCCCGCCCGCCGCAATCGACAGAGTGGATTTCGGCAGCTGCGCCCATTCGGCGATAACCGCCTTGTTGGCCTTGCCCTTGTCCGGCGGTGCTGTAACCTTGATGGCCAGCGACAAGGCTTCATCAGCGCCTGTATGCAACCCCGTCACCTCATCGCGCGATGATTTTGGCGTCACCCTGACCGCCAGCAACATGCCGCCACGGGTAGGCCGCAGCGGCGAAGTCACAGCAACCAGGTTCGATAACCAAACAGCCAGGGAACCAGTTGCTCAATGAACAGGATTGCAAGAATTAGCACGATAGGCGAAATATCTATGCCACCGAGGTCTGGAAGAAGCCGCCTAATAGGCCCGAGCAGAGGTTCGGTCAGGCGGCGGAGCGCGTAAGCCACTTGCCGGACGTAATTGTTTGAGCTGTTGATGACATTGAAGGCGAGCAGCCAGCTCATGACTATCATGACAATGATGATCCAGCGGTAGATAAAAAGGATCTCCATAATGAGCCACAGAAACGGATTTTCAGTTGTCATTGAGCGCACCTCGCAATCAGATTTTGCCCCATGTAGGACGTAGCAAGCCGCCAAGCAAGCTTGACGGTATGGCGGGGCCTCTCTAAAAGCTTTTCGTCCTGGCTCAGGGGCAGTAGCTCAGTTGGGAGAGCGCGGCGTTCGCAATGCCGAGGTCAGGGGTTCGATCCCCCTCTGCTCCACCAGTTTCCAAAACGTCGCACCGCTTATCGATGGGACTCTTGAACCGCCAATCAGGAGGGCTTAGCCTTCCCGGCAACATTCAATTCGTGCCCGATTTGGGGTAATTGACTGGTGTCGGCGTTGGTGCCTAGCATCGCGGGGGCTTTCGATGATCCGATTTTTGGCGATGACCCGTCCGGTTCTGCTCATTGTAGCAGTGCTGGCCGCCACACTGTTCGGACTGGCCGGTTTTGCCGCTGCGCAGTCGCCGCCTCCCGAAAAAGTGGAGCAGCTGATCGACATCCTGTCGGATCCGGCAGTCAAGGCCTGGCTGGTCCAGCAGACCCAAACTCCGCCGCCGGCGCCGTTCACGGAAACCCCGCCCGCCGATGCAACTTCGCTGTTATCGACGGTGTTGGCGATGATCAAGAATCATGGCCAGACTTTGATTGAGGCATTCCCCCGCCTGCCTGCCCAGTTCGAGAGAGCCCGCAACATCTTTCTCGTCGAGTTCGAAGACAGGAGCCGACTTGGCATTCTTGCGCTGATCCTGGGTTTCATTGCCGCAGGCTTTGGCCTTGAGCGGCTGGCGCGCCTGGCGCTCAAAGGTTACCGCCAATGGATGGCCCGCATTCCAATTGACGACCCACGCGGCAGGCTCAAAGCCTTGGCGGCACGAACCCTCTATGCCTTCATCATGATCGCTGCCTTCACCATCGGCAGTGCCGGCGTATTCCTGGCGTTCGAATGGCCGCCGCTACTGCGTGAGATCGTGCTCGCCTATCTCTCCGTCGCCATCATAACCTGCATCGTGCTGATGGCGGGCCGGGTGGTGCTCATGCCGCCATTCCTGGGCCTGCCCAATAGCGAAAAATACCGCGTTCTTCCGATGACGGATGCACGGGCGACCCATTGGTATATTTTTGCCGGGATCAATACCGCATGGTTTACCTTTGTCAGCGCAACCCTCTCATTGCTGATGACCTTCGGCTTCGATGTCGCGGGCCGCCAGGCTATCGGTGTGGTAGCGGGCTTCGTTCAACTCATGCTGTTGCTGGCCGCGATCTGGCTGCGTCCACCCACCGCTGGCGACACGCCTTACCGCATAAGTCCGCGCACCGTATCCTGGCTGCTGACGGTTTTGTTCATCCTGCTGTGGCTGCTGTGGGTCAGTGGCAGCCTCATTGCCTTCTGGCTGTTATTTGCTGCCGTGGTCCTGCCAACCGCCGTCACTTTCACCAAGAAAGCCGTCTACCACGTGCTGCGGCCATCCGATGATAACAGTGAAATGTTTTCACCGGTCACCATCGCCGTCATCGATCGTGGTCTGCGGGTGTGCTTGATCCTCGCCGCTGCATTCTTGTTCGTGACCCGCGCCTGGGGTGTCGATATTTTTGGCATGACTGAGGGCGGCAGCATGTCGGAGCGCCTGCTGCGCGGCGGGCTGAATGCCATCGTCATTGTCCTCGCCGCGGATTTCGGCTGGAGCGTTGCCAAGGCGCTCATTGCGCGCAAGCTCGCTGAAGTCATGCCGGTCGGCCATGGCACAACGGTCAGTGCCCAAAAGGCGCGGCTGCGTACCCTCCTGCCAATCTTCCAGAACATGCTGTTCGCGGTCATCGTGGTCATGGCGGTACTGATGACGCTATCGTCGCTTGGTATCGAGATTGGACCACTGATCGCCGGTGCCGGAGTCGTCGGTGTCGCCATCGGTTTTGGCGCCCAGACACTGGTCAAGGATGTTATCTCCGGCATGTTTTACCTGCTCGACGATGCCTTCCGAGTTGGCGAATATCTCGTAAGCGGCAACTACAAGGGAACCGTCGAGAGTTTCAGCCTGCGCTCGGTGAAACTCCGCCATCACCGCGGCTATCTCTCAACTGTCCCCTTCGGCGAATTGGGCGCGGTACAGAACATGAGCCGCGACTGGGTCATCGACAAATTCAGCGTCACTGTCGATTATGGAACAAATATCGAGAAGGCCCGCAAGCTGATCAAGAAGTTGGACCAGGAGTTGGCGGAAAGTCCCGAATTTGCGCCCCACATCATCGAACCCCTGAGAAATCCTCGCCGCAACCAACTGCAATCCTACAGGGAAATACTCCGTTAACGGAGTAAATCAGAGAGCATTGAGTGACAAAACTTCAGATGTAATGGTATCGCCAAAAATATTGACATAAAGAAATCAAAAAAGGCATGCGCCTCTTACAGAGACGCGAAGTCATTGAGCTAACGTCAAAATCGTTCGATGGTTGACGCTTAATATCTGCTATCTATCACTAAGCAGACATTCTAATTCTCCAATTCATAGTCCGCAATTGACCCTAAGCGGTCATTTTTGAGTGATTTCGCGTACGACGGCTGTGCGGACAAAGCGGGCATTGGCGTATAGTCCCAGGATATTTGCCCGAAGACCAATTCAGAAGTTCATCGAACCGGGATTTTCTCTCTACTGGACAACGGTCACCCACCGCATGTCTTGCACCACTTTCGCAGGCTGTAAATTTGCCTTGCCACCGAGTTGGCTGCAACCCGCTGGTCCTTCAGCACCGATGTTTAAGGCTCCCAAAAACCACAATCTGCTAGGTGCAATGAGCTTCCGAGAAAGACCTAACCATATGTCTTTATCAGAGCCGGACGCGCATTGTGCCAAGCTTCGCGAGTCTGCGCAGTCACATCTCTGAAATGAACGTCATGCGGCTGTGCATAGTAGGCGAGTCTCGATATCTGGTATGCGCCCTTCTGCTTAAGACGACCGACCGCTTCAGCCATTGTAAGCGCCATCAAATTGGGATTCAGGATGGGAAATGGCGCGGGTGTTCCACCCATCATCAGGTATTTCTGGTAGGCAGCAGCGATAATTGTGCAATTGAGGATGACAGCCTCTGCCCCTGTTCGCTCAATTGACTTGGCCGTCTGGGTTACAACGTCCTGCGCAACCGACGCTGTGTCATTCACCATGTCCTTGACGTACCAATTGATGACGTCGAAACCCAGAATCCGTTCAGAAGCGCCATAGATCTTCACGTAGTCCTTCATCAGCGAACCGGCCTTTACGTGATCGGTAACAATCACCGCTGTGCGCCCATAGTAGGATAGCAAATTGATCGAAGCCTCCATGGGTCCGATCACAGGAATGTTGACCAGTTCCCGCGCCGTCAGGACTGCAGGGTCGTAACAGCAGCCACAAATGACAGCGTCGTAACCATCCTCCTCCGACTTCTCGATTGCCTCAAGAAGCGACGCTTCGACGAAATGCTTGGGATAAAAGTAATCCATGTCGGCCGGACAGGCATCGAGATGGGTCACATCCAGTTTCGTGCCTTCGCTTGCATAGTGAGACAGAGTCTCCAGGATCAACTCGTCGTAAGCTCTTGTGCCAAACGGGTTGATGAAGTTGATATTCAGCGGCATGGCAATCCTCCCAAGGTTAATTATTCGAACGAGTAGTATGATTTTTCATGATCGTCAATGAAATATCGCTCAAATTTCCCCCCAATAGATATTTGACCAATGGGTATTTTTTTTGTATCATGCGTCCACTTGCGCTGCAACTAGCCAACTATAACAGGAGCGACCCTTGCTAAAGGCAATAAATCCACCCGGTGCCGCATGGCCCGGAATATCAATGGGAATCTTGGGCAAGGGCTCAGGACTTTTCGTCTCTTCCGGCCATGTTGGTGCTGACGAAAATGGGGAGATCGTCACTTCAAGCCTCGAGGATCAAATCGTTGCCCTGTTCGAGGGCTTGGGCCGCACGCTAAAGGCCGCTGGGCTTGGTTTTGAGCATGTCGCCCGCACAACATATTACGTGACGAATTATGAGCCTGCATTGGTGGAGACGCTGCGAAAAGTGCGCAGCCGCTATCTGAACCAGGAGACGCCTCCAGCTTCCGTTTTGGTCGGCATTACTGCGCTCTACGATCCTCGCATTCGCGTTGAAGCAGAGGTCATCGCTGTCACACCTTGAGAGAGTTGGAAAAATGTCGAACAGCTACGATGCCATCATCATTGGCGCGGGTCACAATGGTCTCGTTTGTGGGAGTTATCTTGCAAAGGCCGGCCTGAAAGTCTGCCTTGTTGAACGGCAGCCCTTTGTAGGCGGCGCTGCAATTTCGCGCGAAGTCTGGCCTGGTTATAAAGTATCGGTCGCATCCTATTGGATGTCGCTACTACAACCAAAAATCATGCTTGATTTGGAGCTGCTGGAAAATGGCGTTGAGGTGATAACGGTCCCCCCGTCGTTCCATCCTTTCGAGAACGGCAAGAGTTTGCTCTATTGGCCTGAAGACGCTCAATTCATCGGGGAGGTGAGACGGTTCTCAGAGAACGACGCGAAAAACTACCCGAAGTTTGTCGCGCACATGAATGAACTGATGCCATTTGTCAGACGGTTGCTCTTTGAAACGCCCGTCGATCCAACAACGGGACGACTCAAAGACCTCAAGCGCGCCGCAGAGCTCGTCTGGCGTATGCGCGACATTGGTTCTCGCGCGCACGATATTATAGAACTCCTCACGATGAATGCACATGATTATCTGCGCCGTTGGTTTGAAAGTGACGAAATGCTGGCTGCTTTCGGCAGCTACACGGCAGGCTCTTCAGACGGCATTGGACCAAAGTCGCCTGCTTCGGCATTCGTGCTCGTGCGTCCACTCTTGCGAGAAAGTACGACGCGTGCGGGCGGAGGCGGCCTCGTCAAGGGTGGAATGGGTGCAATTTCCGAAGCGCTACTACGTGTTGCCACCAAGCATGGTGCCGAAATCATCACTGGCCACGCGGTAAAGAAGGTCGACATCCAAAATGGAAGGGCATGCGGCGTTGTTCTAGATGACGGGCGATCCATTTCAGCAAAGGTCGTGATATCCAATACGGGGGCAGGGCTGACCTATCTCGATCTTATCGGCAGAGAAAATTTGTCCGAGGATGTCATTGGCAAGATAGAAAGGTTCAAGACACATTCATACGCCTTCAAGATCAACCTCGCAACAAAGTCGCTACCGCGCTGGGCTTCTTACGACAAGCGGCGATTAAATGAGCCAAATCCCGGCTCAGTCACAATTGCGGAAAGTATTGCTGAATTAGAGGAGTCCTTCGCTGAAACGCAGAAAGGCGGCCTATCGAAGACACCCTATCTGTGGATCACCACACCCAGTGCTTTCGATGACAGCATTGCGCCGGAGGGAAAGCATGTTGTGCAAATCATGGGCGGTCACGTTCCGTACCATCCACGCAGCGGCGACTGGGATGACGCTACGCGCAGCGAGTTGCTGGACATTGTAGTTGGACAGATCTGCCGTTACGCGCCGGGATTCGAAAGTGAGGTCCTGCATGCGCAAGTTTTGACACCGCCTGATATCGAGAAGATGTTCGCGATGGCTGGTGGGCATGTTCATCATGGCCGTATGAGTTTGGATCAAATTTTCTCACGTCGGCCGATCGCCGGGTTTGCGGATCACCGCACACCTATCAAGGGAATGTATATGTGCGGAGCGGTGACCCATCCGGGCGGAGGGGTGACTGGCGTTCCGGGACACAATGCTGCGCGGGAAATCTTGGGGGACCTCGGGTTGTCATTTCCAGCGCGTTCAAAGCGCTATGTATCCTGTGCGAACTTATAATCGCATTGCAAATGACCATTATGAAAGTGGAGAAACATGATGTCGGAGTTTAGGGACCAAGTCATCGTCATTACCGGCGGGGAAACTGGGATTGGACGCGCCACTGTTGAGCACCTGGCAAGATTTGGGGCTCATGTTGTTATTGGCGGCATCTTGGAAGACGAGGCCAAGTCGACACTAAGCGCAGTCAAAGGTTGTTCCGGCACGGTGACTTTCCAGAAGGCCGATGTCCGTGATGTTGAACAGGTCAACGCCTTGATTGATGGCGCCGTCAAGAAACACGGACGCGTTGACGGCCTTGTCAACAATGCCGGGATTTTTGATGGCTTTGCAAACTGTATCGGCACCTCGGATGCACTTTGGGATCAGATTATTAACGTCAATTTGCGGGGTACGTTCTTTGCCTGCCGGGCAGCACTTAGGCACATGGCGCCGGCTGGCCACGGCAAGATCGTGAATGTGGCATCAATTGGCGGGTTGGTAGGAATGGCTGATGGCACTTCCTATACGGCCTCAAAGCATGGGGTTGTGGGACTGACCAAGCACCTTGGCTGCTATTATGCCAAGGATGGCATTGCGATCAACGCCGTTTGTCCAGGTGCGATAGAAACCAACGTGCGAGGCAACTCGGCGCGCATTCTGGGCGATGATGCTCCAAACATGGGAGGCGTCGGAGCAAGCGCTGAATGGGTGAAGGTCGCCATTCCCCAACAGCGTAAAGGCAAAGTCTCGGAGATATCCGAAATGATCGTTTTCCTGTTGTCCGACAGGGCGACCTACATGAATGGCCAGTGCTTTGTCGTAGATGGTGGATGGACGGCAAAATGAGAAAAGTTGCCGGCGTGGGTGACATTTCGGGAAATAGGAGTTTGAAGAGATGCTGAAGGCGCTCGATGTGAAACGTGCAGAACTCGGTGTAGGCCCGAACGCGCTATTCTTCGAAAACTTCGAAGTGGGTGACAAATGGACGACGCCGCGTCGCACCATCACTGAAGCTGACATTGTTGCCTTTGCCGGCATGACCGGAGACTACAACCCGGTCCACACGGATGAAGAATTTGCGAGAAAAACTCCTTTTGGAGCACGCATTCTTCATGGTCCAGCGGTCTTCGCCATCGCAACCGGTCTCGAGTTTCGCCTTGGCATCAAGGAAGGCACTGCGATCGCTTTCCTCGGCATGACATGGAACTTGAAGGCACCGGTAAAGATCGGAGACACGATCCACGTTTTTCAACGGATCGACTCCAAGCGGCTAACCTCCAATCCGGCGCGTGGCATCGTGAACTTCTGGGCTGAGGTCCGCAATCAAAAGGCGGAGGTCTGTCAAGAAGGTGAATGGAAAGTCATGTTTCACACCTTGGATGGTTTACGTGTCGCACTTGAAAACAATGCTTCCTGAACGCGGAGAGCAGGAATTGGCAATGGAACTGAACTTCGCATATCTCCAGCAACACACCGAAATGAAGAAGCAAGATGGCACAGTAGTACGACCATTCGGCAATTCTCCCTCCAAAGTCGACGTGACTTTCCGGAAGAACGCAAGTAGCGATCCAGGATTCAGCGACTTGATTGCACAGTCTATTTGCGGTGCCCAGTGCAAGTAGTGAACTAAAGTACAGGTGCTGTTCTAATTCAGCAGAGCGTCTATTTGACGCCGATCTCTTTGAGCGCATAGGCAATGCCGCCGATGTCCCTTGCCACTATTGCCCCAGCTGACTGCAAATGACTAACTTTGGATTGATAGTCGCCTTCGCCTTCTTTCGCGATAGCTCCGGCATGCCCCATACTCACGCCCTTGGGTATGGATTTTCCCGATACAAACGCAACAACCGGCTTGGACATGTTCTTGGCTATGAATGCTGCGGCCCGCTCCTCCTCGTCGCCTCCTATCTCGCCTAAGAGAACGACTGCCTCTGTATGCGGATCGCGTTCAAAGAGTGCCATGATGCCGGAGAACCCGATGCCACGAACCGAGTCTCCCCCTATAGCCACAACAGTGCTCACGCCAACTCCATGGCTCTTCATTTCGGCTATCACGGCATAAGACAAGGAACCACTCTTCGAGACAACTCCCACACGGCCGGGTTTGGTAATGTCTTCAACATAGAAGCCTGCCTTGATGATCCCTGGAGAGAGGAAGCCGCTGGAATTGGGTCCAAGTAAAATTGCTCCCACCTTATTGGCGTATTCGCAGACTTCAATCGCGTCCCAAATGGGCACCCCGTCCGAGAAACTGACGACGATCCTGACGCCGTGGTCCAACGCGTCAAGGATCTGCTGCTTAGCTTCCAACGGGTTTGAGAAAAGAAGTGCTATGTCTGCATCCAGCCCCTCGGCCGCGCCAAAATCACTGTAAATGGGCAAAGACTGTGGCAAAGCGAAATCCAACAATTCCTCTTTATGGGCAACAATGCCTCTGAGGGCAGTGCCGTGTTTAAGTATCTCGGCGCATTGAAAGCGGGCCAGCGAGCTCTTAAGCCCCTGCAAGAGAAGACGCGATTTTCTATGGGCGAAGATAGCCATTCACATTGATCCCGCTTCTCGAATGACCGCCATGACTGCGTCATGCAAAGTCGCGGAGTTGACGTATCCATTCTCCTCCAAAAGCTTAGGCGTGTCCGACATCGCATTGCCCCTTAGATGAAGCAGGATTGGCTTGTCAGACAGATCTATTCGCTCCTTAAGTGATGGTAACATGGCTTGCACAACGTCATCTAACCTATAACCGCAGGCAATAATGTTGATCAGTACGGCTTTGATGTCGTTGTCAGCTTCAAATTGCGCCAACGCTTCCCGGAATCCATCTTCTGCGTAACCGGAAGAGATAGCTTCATCGACATCGACGACTGCCTTGACCTTTGAGCCTTCTTCAGCAATCCAGTCCATCAATGTGGTGTTCAGCCCCGAACCCAAGCCGACGAGGCCGATCCGGCCACCTTCCGGATTCCATCTGATATCCAAGCCTTGAGACCGTTTTTTCTTGTTGGAAGAAGGTGACGCGCGGAGGCTATCCAGCGTTGATCTCTGACGCGGCAAAGCCTTGTCATCGATTGAAATGCGCGCGTCGAGCGCAACAAGTTCACCTGACTTCGTTTCAGCCAACGGATTTATTTCAACGAGTTCCGCATCGCGTTCTCTGGCGAGTTTCAGCAAAGTTGACGCTATTTCCAGGTAGTGGGGCCAGTGAACTTCAGAAATGCGGAACTCTGCCAGGCAACTTCTTACTTCTTCGGCTACGATCCCTGTCGAAGCGCTTATTGCAATCGCTTTGACATTGCGAGGATCACTCGTCGATAGATTCTCAATGTCCACTCCTCCGGCTTTGCCAAATAACAATTGGAGCGGCCCTCCTGTTGCGGATAAGGCCAGATAGCGTTCATCGGCAATCGCAACACGCTCCTCAAGAAGAACGCTTTCAGTTTGGTGACCCAGGAGTCGGGTGGACATCATTTCTTCAAAGATGACCAGGGCTTCGGTCTTAGAAAAAACCATTCTGATTCCTCCCGCTTTGCCGCGCCCTCCTGTTGGCACCTGGGCCTTGAGAACAAGGACATCTTGGAAATCCTTCAGAGCACTGAAAGCCTCCGCCATGGTTCGGACAAGAATGCTGCGTGGAATTGCTATTCCATACGCTGCCAACAGCTGCTTCCCTTGATGCTCTAGTAACAACATTTTGGTGCCTTATTTGTATTTTGAGAAATCTGTATGTGCGGGCTAATAAATTGACCATTGAGTACCGATGTGCGATATTTGTCAAGTTTGCAAGGATATCAGAGAGATTTCATGACCAACGCTTCGCGACCCTACTGGACAACATCGGTGAGTGATATCGCGCCAGAGGATGTCTATGTGAGGGGCTATCCACTCCGTTCCATTATCGGACAACTTCCATTCTCTGCAGTGACTGCCCTTCTGATTAAGGGCAAAATGCCTTCCCCAGGAGAGGCCAAAGTCATGGACTCAATCCTGTGCTCAATCTTAGACTATGGGCTGCAGAAATCAGGCACAATTGCCGCACGATGTGTTGTGTCAGTGAACCCCCAGATGGCGCCCGGACTCGCTGCGGCGGTGTTGGCGGCCGGCGAATTTGCGCTATCGCCTGAAGATGCAGGTAGATTCATACAAAGCCACTTTGAGACGTGGCAGAGCAGCGGCTTGCCACTTGAGGTATTTACTCAGCAAATGGTTGCTGATCTGTGTCGCGAAAAAAAGCGCATACCAGGATTTGGTCACCCGGTCTTCCGAAATGTCGATCCAAGAGCTCAAACGCTTAAGGACATTGCGGTTGAAAACGGTGTTTGGGGGGAAATTGGATCATTCTATGAGGCCGTACATCGAGCCTTCAAACCAGCCGTAAACAAGCCAGATCTGGTTATCAATGATGTGGGCATGATCGCTTGTATTCTGGCAGAAATGAAGTATTCGCCACAGGAAATGGCTGGGTTGGCCATTCTATCTACAATACCCGGCGTCATTGCCCATATTTCGGAGGAATTGGCATCCAACGTCAGGATCCGTGTGGTTCCAGACGCCATAGTTCAATACGATGTCAGCCGAAAGGACTTGGCAGCCGACATGGTAAAGGCCGGTTGGAAGCCTGCCTAGCGGTTGTGAGCTGCGCTCCAACCGTGCGTGAGAATTGTTGAATAGTGTGAAGCTATAGCCTCCGCAGTTAGTTCGCCCTTGGGGTCAAACCAGACGTAGAGCCAATTGCACATTCCCAGCGCTCCACCAATGACAACATGCGCCGGGATGTTGCGGAAGCTGCCTTCGGCGACGCCATCCCTATAGACTTGTTCAAAGGCGGCGTCATACCCGCGTTTCATCCGGCGCACCTGTTTGCGCTGTGGGGGATTGAGTTCCTGTTCTTCTCGGTTGAAGATCGACGTCCACTCCGGGTTTTCCATGACATTGAGAGCGTGATCGTGTATCATATGCGAAAGAACTTCGGCCGGTGTACCGCCTTGGTCCTTCGCTTTCATAACCTTCTCCAAAAACCCTTCAAAGATCCTGTTGAAGATCTGCCAAAGGATTTCGTTCTTACTTTTGAAATAGTAATAGACTACGGACTTGGTGTATCCGAGGTTTGCCGCAACGTCGTCTATCGTAACGGCGCGATAGCCTCTTTCGGCGAAGAGCTTTATTGCAGAACCCAAGATCTCGTCCCGGACAAAGGCTTGTTTGCGCGAGGCGATATCGGCCCTTGCCGCATTTCTTGCTTTCGAATTCAATGTCGGCTCCAGAAATAAACAAATCTTGGACCGTCTGTTAAAGCATTTAGGCTGATTGTCCAATAGCCGACGTCAAAAAAAACAACTAAGTGGTTTATAAATCCAGTCGAACGGGCCGAAGCAGCCATGGCAAGGGGATCCATCAAAAAGCAAACGACCATTGCATTTATGTACTCATTGTTCTAAATAAAAACTATCGAGTCACTTCTTGTTCGACAGCACGAGTTGAATTGAAAAATCGCCTCTTGTGGGAGCAGTTCATGTCATTGCCATTTACCGCTGAAGAGTCAGAAATTCTGACTACTGTGGCACGTTTCATCCAAAAAGAGGTACGCCCTGCTGTCGCCAAACATGAGCGCGACAAGACCTATCCCGACCAACTCGTGGAGCAGATGAAGGAGCTGGGGCTTTTCGGCATAGCCGTGCCCGAGCAATATGGCGGCCTGGGTTTGCGTCTGCCCGTGGTGGCGGCGGTAATGGAAGAACTCGCAAAGGGTTGGACCTCAATTGCAGCCTACGTCAACAGCCACAGCACCGTCGTTCACGTCATCACAAGCCATGGGACAGAGGAGCAAAAGGCGACCTACCTTCCCAAGCTGGCCAGCGGTGAAATTCGAGCGGCTCTTTGCTTGACGGAGGCCGAAGCTGGCTCCGATTTGCAGTCGATTAAGTCGACGGCCATAAAGTCAAGCGATTGCTACAATCTCAAAGGAAACAAGATCTATGTCACCAATGGCGCTAAGGCCGACCTTCTGCTCGTTCTTGCCAGGACCAACCCCAAAACGGAAAAACCTTCGAAAGGGATAAGCCTCTTCTTGGTGCATAAAGATTGGAAAGCAGTTCAAGTCGCCAGCACATTTCACAAGATGGGATTCGATCTCGTCGACACTGTTGAGATCGATTTCGATGGTGTTTCGGTTCCCGCATCGGCGCTCGTTGGGGCAAAAGAGGGAGAAGGCTTTGCCCAACTCATGGGGGCCTTGGAAACAGGTCGGATTGCCATTGCTGCGAGTGCGGTAGGTCTGGCTGCGGACGCCTTGGGTGCAGCCATGCGCTTCGCAGAGGTGCGCAAAACGTTCGGTAAGGCAATCAATCAACATCAAGCCATCCAACTCCGCCTGGCGGAAATGGCAACAAAATTGGTGGCAGCGCGCCAGATCACGCGGTTTGCAGCTGAGGAGAAGGAGCGAAGCGGTCGCGCGGACATGGTCTCAGCCATGGCCAAACTATTCGCAAGTGAAGTGTGTGCTGATATTGCAAAGGAAGCCATTCGTGTTCTTGGTGGCCACGGCTACATCACAGAATATCAGGTTGAGCGCCTCATGCGCGAAGCCATGCTCTACCTTGTTGGTGAGGGCACCAATGATATTCAGAAACTGGTCATTGCGCGCCGCATGATGGACTCCGGCGACAATTCTGTACTTGGTGTGCCATGACGACTGTATGTCTCACGTTCGATTTCGATGCGGTTTCCATTTGGGTAAGCACGTTCAAGCAGACAACAGCAACGCCTGTCTCGCGCGGTGAATACGCGGCAAGAGTGGGCATCGTTCGCATTTTGGATTTGCTCAAAAGTCAGGGTGTGAAAGCCACATTTTTTGTTCCAGCTCACACTGCAGTAAGCTTCCCGGATGCCGTGAAGCGAATTGCATCTGAGGGGCACGAAATTGGTGTTCATGGTTTCTGCCATGAATCTCCGGTCGGGCTTACCCAAGAAGAGGAGAAGCGGTTACTTCTCGCCAGCATCGAAAAACTCCGCAAAATACTTGGAGCCACATTTGCACTGTCTGGCTATCGATCCCCAGCCTGGGATCTGTCCGACAACACAGTTCGCCTGCTTGAAGATCAGGGTTTTTTATATGACAGTAGCATGATGGCGGATGACTTCAAACCCTACCACCCACATGCCTCGTCGATCATCAATGACGACGGTTTTTCTCCTGGGGAGTTGTCTCATCTCGTGGAAATGCCGGTCGCCTGGGAACTTGATGACTACCCCTACTTCCAGTTCATGGTGAAGCCCATCAATCCAGGGCTTCGAAACCCGCGGGAGGTTCATGACATCTGGAAGTCGGAGTTTGATTATTGCAATAGAAATGTGAAGGCGGGCGTATTCACTTTGACCATGCATCCCGAGATTATTGGCCGCGGACCAAGAATCGAGATGTTGTCAAGTCTCATTGACCAAATGAAGGCCGGCGATGGAGTATCCTTCGCAACATTGGCAACAGCAGCTGAGGGCTTTCTCAAGAATGTCTGAGCGTGTTGTTACCGTATTTGATGTCATTTCGGCCACCGCCCGCCAACATGCGACTTCGACTGCACTCGCCTTCGGTGAGAGAAAGCTCACCTATCGAGATTTCATCAGTCTCGTTGACAACGCTGCAACTGCGTTAAGTGCCGAGGGCATTGAGAAGGGGCAGGCTTTTGGCGTCTACAGTCAAAATTGCCCAGAAATACTTGCGTTGTATTGCGCGGCCGCGAAGATCGGTGCTGTCATGGTGCCAATAAATCCAAACATGACGGCGAACGAAGTAGCGCAAGTCATGTCGCACTGCGAAGCACGTTTGCTGTTCCATGACCATGCGGTGGAAGCTGTGGCAGCACTGGCTGTACAGGCTTCACTGCGTCGTTCGATAGCCATTCTTGATCGATCGAACAAAGCAATGTCATCAGACTCAATTTTTACCTCATCGCAGGATGACTTTGCCATTGTCTATACATCTGGTTCAACAGGAACGCCTAAGGCGATCGTACTCAGCCACAAGTCGCAAGTTGATGTTCTGGACGCTCTGGAGGAGATGTGGGGCCTCACAAATCTTGACACCACGTTGGTCGCCCTGCCATTGGGCTATCTTTACGGTCTGTCAACAGCTGCGATGGCTGGACTAAAGACCGGTGGGAGGGTCATTCTCCTACCAAGATTTCACCCGGCAGAAGTCCTGAAAGCCCTCGTTGAATCCCGCGCCACGGTCTTCCATGGCGTGCCGACCATGTTCTCAATGATGCTTGACTATGCCGAACAGCAAGGTTCGTCATTTGACTTTTCGGCCATGCGTGCGTTGATCTGTGCTGGCGCGCCGCTTGCGGACGAACTGAAGCAGCGGTTTGAGCAACGCTTCGGGAAAGGAATTCAAAACTACTATGCATTGTCGGAGTGTACACCAGTTTTCGGCGTTTATGCATCAGACCCGGAGCCCATTCCAGTCGGCACATTGGGTAGGTTGGCACCCAAAGCTCGAGTGAAGATCGTTGATGACGCAGGTAAAGAATGCTCTCTGGGCACCTCAGGTGAGTTACTCGTCCGCGGAGCTGCTTTGATGAGCCGCTATCACAAGGACCCGGAGAATACACAGCAGGTTTTCGTTGATGGGTGGTTCAAGACGGGTGATCTCGCGTGCGAGTCGCCTCGCGGGTACTTTGCAATTGTTGGGCGCAAAAAGGATATCATCATTCGGGGTGGCGCAAATATTTCGCCGTCGGAAGTTGAAGCCATGCTGATGCGCCATCCCTCTGTTCAGAACGTTGCAGTGCTCGGTCTGCCTGACCGGGTCCTCGGTGAATTGCCCGTTGCGGTCATTGTACTTCGCTCAGGGGCCGAAGCCGCACCTGAGGAGCTGTCGACCTTCGCCGCCGCGGAACTGGCCGAATTCAAGATACCCACGAAGATCACGTTTTTGAAAGAGATGCCATTGGGGCAAACCGGAAAGATCGACAGAAACGCACTGAAAGCGCGTTTCAAGGAGCTATTCAAATGAGATCAGACTTCAATGTCAGCATCGCCGCAATGCCGATTGTTCACTACAAGTCTGTTAAAGCATTTGGTGAGCATGTGGATCGATATGCGACGGAGGCTGTGGAAAAAGGCAGCGAACTTTTGTTACTGCCAGAGCTTTCATGCATAGGTTTGCTCTGGGGCGAGAGGGATGTGAACAGCATCACAAATGCCCAGATTGGAGAGTTCTATCGGCGTGGACTGAACAAACACCTGCCTGCCTATCGTGAGGCACTCGCGACCATAGCCGCCCGAAGGGGAATTTGGCTAGTCGGTGCTTCGTTTTGGCATGAGAGGGGAGTTCAAGGGCGCAACACCGGATTTATGGTCGCACCCGATGGAAGCATTGAGGAGTTGGACAAACTTCACCCCACGAGACCTGAGCAGGTTATCGGCACGGTTGGGGGGATGGAACTTCGAGCGTTTCGAGTGAATGATGTCCAAGTTGGCATGCTCATCTGCTACGACTCGCAATTTCCAGAACTCGTCCGTGTGCTGCTCAATCAGGGCATAGAGGTTCTGCTCGTTCCCTCGTTGACAAGCGAGCGCGGCTATTGGCGCGTCAGGTACGCGGCGCAGGCACGTGCCCAGGAGAACCAAATTTATGTCTGCGTTTCGCCGTTGATAGGAAGGCTGGAAGTGCCGATTGATTACCCGAGCAATTGTGCAGGTCACTCCTATGTCACTTGCCCAATCGATGATAAATTTGGAATTGACAATGGCCTATTTGCATCATCGGAGATGAACAAGGAGGAACTACTTCACGTCACACTCGATCTCGAACTTCTTCGATTGTCGCGTGCCAAAGGCGAAATCAGAAACGTGAAGGATCGCAGAACAGACATCTTCGAACGGTTGAATTAACATGGTCGTTCGCGACCGCTCCCCACGTCCCATGATTGCGGCCCGGCGACCGCTTTTCCAATGAGGGTCAATTGAGAATACCGATGCAATTGTGGACTGGGAGGGTTCTCCCCGAGTGAAAGACTACAACGGACACATGACCGAACATCGGTATCTTCAAGTGTTTGGCGAGAGTGCAGACGGTTTCTATAGGATGATAGGAGTTGAATTCTCGCGTGCAAACGAAGGCGCTTCCTACGCGTCCAAAACCCATATTCGGCACTTGGCGGAACGCAGAAAGTTTGATCGTCATAGATTACTTTTTGTCTGAACGACCGAATCTGATGGGCAAGTTCCCCGAAACAGCTTTTTTATCAATCCGGTCATTAAATTTGTCCAATGGGTACCTTGAGCGCTCAACGTCTACCACTCTAGAAGGCGTTGCTTCGCAACAGCAAGACTTCTGGAATCGACTCTGCAGGTGAGAAAGGAAGTGTGGGGCGCCATGAGCGTTCGCAAGTGAAGACCTGTTACAGGGCCAAATCAATTGCTTGACTAATACCGTTTGGATGGTATTTTTGACCTATCGGTACATCGAGTTGAACAGTTTTGAACCGATCTGAATGTACAGCGACTCTTGAGCACGCGCAGTCATTCGGCAGCACAGCGGGAGTCAGGCGATTGCCAACCGAAGTTAATTCTTCGCTATTCAAGCAGACTGCCAAGTTTGCCTCCACCCATCCGGTCCTATCGACCGTGATTAAGCGCCTTGCATTGGGGCTGCTTACTCTCTTTATGGTTTCAGTCGTCATTTTCAGTTCCGTATCGATGCTGCCGGGAAGTTATGCGAGGGCAATCCTCGGACAAACAGCGACTAAGGAGACTATTGCGGCGTTCGAAAAGGAGCTGGGTCTCAATCGCCCTGCAGTCGTTCGCTACTTTGACTGGGTCTCACACGCTGCGGTTGGTAATTTCGGAAACTCATTCAGCAGTAGCGCGTCAAATCAGCGTAAAGTGACAGAAGTCATCGGCCCACGGCTCTACAATACATTGTTTCTCGCACTCATGACCGCGTCAATCGCCGTCCCTCTTTCCATAATCCTGGGAGTTATCGCTGCATACTATCGCAACAAGTGGATTGACCGGCTACTCAATACGTTGACATTGACCACAATCTCGCTTCCAGAGTTTTTGGTCGCGTATATTCTGACATACATTGTGGTAGTCAAAGATTCTTTCGGAGCCACTGCATTGGCCCAGGCTTTGCCTCAAGGGATCAGCGACTTCATTGGCAGCGCTCTTTCGAAGATTCCAAGCTTTCCGATACTTGCAGAAATTCTGCCTGGAGCGACTTTGCCTGAAAGGATGTGGAATTGCGTGCTGCCTGCGCTAACCTTAACTCTGGTGATTGTTGCTCATATGATGCGTATGACTCGGGCTGCTATCATAAATCTCTTATCTAGCCCCTACATAGAAATGGCAAAACTTAAGGGTGCTCATCCTTGGTGGGTGGTGATTGGCCACGCTTTGCCAAACGCGTGGGCGCCAATCGCATACGTTGTAGCGTATAACATGGGCTATCTGATTACCGGCGTGGTGGTGGTCGAAGTTGTGTTCGTTTATCCAGGTATCGGCCAGCTCATAGTCGATTCCGTCCGCACCAGGGATATTCCGGTTGTGCAGGCTTGCACCCTAATATTTGCCTCAACATTCATATTGCTGAATCTTGTTGCTGACATAGTTACAATTTCAACAAACCCGAAGCTGTTGCACCCAAAATGACACAGGAACAGCCCCACACCACGATCATCGGTTCTCAAGCCCAAAGTGGCAATGCCAGTTCACATCGCTCTAAGGTGAAGCGAATGTGGTCAATGCTCAAGAAGGCGCCGCTTAGCGCTTGGTTTGGCTTGATAACGATTCTCGCCTACGTCTTTGTTGCATTTTTTGCGCCGTTTCTTGCACCTCATGGCGAAGCCGAGGTTTTTGCGCAGCAGTTTGCTCCTTGGAGCTCGGAATTCCCATTGGGGACTGACCAACTTGGTCGCGATGTTCTATCGCGTCTGATCTATGGCGCCAGAAACACGATTGGCATTGCTTTCGCTACGACAATCATTTCATTTCTTGTCGGTGTGCCCTTGGGACTGACCGCAGCTCTCGCGCGTGGATGGACAGACGAAGTTCTGTCGCGCCTGATTGACTTGATTGTGTCAATTCCAGGACTGGTCTTTTCATTGATGCTCTTGTCCATCTTTGGTTCGAACATCGTGAACCTGGTCCTGATCATTGCGGTTCTGGACTCCACCAGCTTCTTCCGGCTTTCCCGTTCTGTTGGCCTAGGCGTTGGGGCGATGGAGTTTATCGAAGCAGCGCGACTCCAAGATGAGTCTTGGGCATGGATTGTGGTGAATGAAATTCTTCCCAATGTAATGCCGCCCTTGATCGCCGAGACTGGGCTGCGCTTCTGCTTTGTATTCCTGACGATATCGGCCCTCTCATTTCTAGGCTTGGGTATCCAGCCTCCTACTGCGGACTGGGGTTCTATGGTGCGTGACAACGCGACTCTTCTTACATTTGGTGACATTACGCCTCTTTTGCCAGCCGCTGCTATCGGACTTTTGACAATTGCGGTCAATTTTGTCGTCGATTGGTTCCTTCATCAGGTCAGTGGACTGAAAGATGAAAATTGATTTGGCTGCGCGTAAAGATGTTGCTCGGACGAAAGGTGATATCCTTTTATCTGTTCATGATCTGTGCATTGATGGATACAGCGACGAAAAGTGGCACAAGATTGTCAGAGGCATTAGCCTTACGCTGGCGCGTGGTGAAGTGCTTGGTCTCATCGGGGAATCCGGGGCTGGAAAGTCGTCTGTCGGCCTCGCTACCATGGGTTACGCAAAACCTGGATGCCGTATCACTTCCGGTAGTATTGTTTTCGATTGCAAAAACTTGGTGACTGCAAGTGCCGCCCACAAACGGGCGTTGAGAGGGACAAGGATCGCTTATGTTGCGCAGAGCGCTATGGCCTCATTTAACCCCGCGCACAATCTCTTTACTCAGACGATTGAAGCAAAGCGCCGTAGGGATGGGGGTAGACGGGCGGAAGCTGTCGACGAAGCCATAAGGCTTTACAAAGAACTTCAACTGTCTAACCCGTCTGAAATAGGCTTCCGCTTCCCGCACCAAGTCTCAGGAGGGCAACTTCAACGGGCCATGACCGCTATGGCAATGATTTGCAAACCAGACCTCATCATTTTTGATGAGCCGACAACTGCCCTTGATGTCACCACTCAAGTCGAGGTTCTTGCAACCATTCGAAATCTGGTTGAGGAGCACCATACAGCTGCGCTTTACATCACTCATGACCTTGCCGTTGTTTCACAAATGGCGCACCGGATCATGGTGCTAAGACACGGTCAAATCGTCGAAGAGTCGCCGACACGAGAAATGCTTTCGAATCCACGGGAAGCCTACACCCGTTCGCTCTGGGCGGTGAGAAAGCTGATCAAGGAGCCGAGCCAAAGTTCTGACATTCATCTGAGCTGCGAGCGCTTGACAATGCAATTTGGTCCGGTTCGGGCCCTCGATAATGTAAGTTTTGCTGTACCTCGTGGGAGAACGGTCTGCGTCGTTGGAGAATCGGGGTCCGGGAAGTCAACTCTTGCACGCGCAATAACGGGCCTACTGCCAACTGCTAGCGGCGTGATGAAGTACAATGGTCAGGCTTTGGCAATGAGGCTGCAAGATCGCAACCGAGCGCTGCTCCAGAAGATTCAATTGATTCACCAAAATCCAGATACAGCCCTGAATCCCAAGCGGACAGTCCGCGATATGGTGGGTAGGCCTATTCAGCACTTTCAAGGGCTACAGGGGACAGAACTCAGGCGTGCCGTCATTGATCTACTCGGTCGGATAGAACTTGATGAGAGATTCTTGGAAAGGCTCCCTGACGAGCTTTCGGGCGGGCAGAAGCAACGCATATGTATTGCACGAGCCCTTGCGGCTCAACCTGAGCTGATTATTTGTGACGAAGTGACTTCAGCGTTAGATCAGGTGGTGCAGGAGGAAATACTGAAATTACTGTTGGCCATTCAGAAACAGACTGACATGACCTACATTTTTATTACACATGACATTGCAACTGTGAGAGCGATTGCTGATCAGGTGGTTGTTATGAATAAGGGTACTGTTGTACAACAAGGTTTGAAAACAGAAGTCTTGAACCCACCCTATCCTGCCTACACAGAGCTCCTGCTTTCTTCGGTGCCAGAAATGAATGCGGACTGGCTAACCGAACTTATCAACGGGAGAAGATCTGCAAGACGGACATCGGCCTGATTTCCAAAATGGCTTCTCAGAGCAAATGCCCTAAAGTTTCACCATAGTCGAAATTCTTCCACCAATTGCAGGGCTTTAGGGCAGTTATTGCTACCTTCGCCGCGCCAATATGAGGTCGGTTCAGTCGCGAGGATAGACTTGAGGATGAGATGTGAATCTTGGGATATCTATGCTCCAGCCTATCAGAATGCATTTCACAAATCTGTTTCTCCGACAACCTGCCTGTTTCCAAGTCATAATATCACGCTTGACTGCCAGTCCGAAAATCGTATACCTTCCAGTCAGTTTAAAAACAGACTAGACAGTATGTCGATAAAAAGGGAGCAAACAATGATGCAATTTCGGGCAATCGATCGCAGAACGCTTCTTAAAGGTGCCGCGGCTGCGGCCTTCACATCATCCTCACTATCAAGAGCCTATGCGGCGCCCAAGAAGGGGGGCAACCTGCGAATAGGTATGGCGGGTGGCAATACAACTGACTCGCTTGACCCGGCAACATACATTGACTCTGGCATGTTTCTGGTGGGCAACACTTCAAAGGATTCCTTGGTGCAAGTGAACTCCAAGAATGAAGTGGTGCCTGCCCTGGCAGAAAAATGGGAATCTACCACGGACGCTAAGCGTTGGGTTTTTACTTTGCGCAAGGGTGTTACTTTCCACAGTGGAAAGTCACTCACATCCGAAGACGTGATCGCGTCAATCAACCATCATCGTGGCGCGGATTCAAAGTCATCTTTTGCTGACGTGGTCAAGCCGATAGAAAAGATCGAGGCTGATGGTGCGCAGAACGTGGTTTTTACGCTCAAGGATGGAAACGCAGATTTTGCCGCAATCATTTCATCTGTTTATCTGTCCATTATGGCTGCAAATGGCGACAAGGTCGACGCAACATCGAAGGATGGCACCGGTCCTTATATTCTCGAAGAATTTGAACCCGGCGTGCGTACGACCTTCAAGCGCAATCCGAACTATTGGAATCCGGACACGGGGTTTGTGGATACGGCAGAAGTTCTGTTTGTGGCGGATGCCGCAGCACGTATGAATGCGCTGCGCACGGGACGCGTGGATGTTATCAATCGCGTTGACGTGAAGACCGCTACGCTTCTAGGACGGGTTAGCGGAATCAAGATTGAAGAAGCCAAGGGCGGACAACACTACGTGTTCTGCATGTTTGTTGACGCGAAGCCGTTTGACGATGTCAATGTTAGAACTGCCCTGAAGTATGCAATCAAGCGCCAGGAGATGGTGGACAAAATTCTGGCTGGTCATGGCTACGTTGGCAATGACCATCCGATTCCCGTAACCAACAAGTATTTCGCCAAGGATCTTCTTCAGCGCGAGTATGATCCAGACAAAGCAAAGTTCTACCTGAAAAAGGCTGGACTTACGTCGTTGGAAGTTCCGCTCAGCGTGGCTGAAGCTGGTTTTGCGGGCGCGACTGACGCAGGTGTACTTTATGAAGCGTCTGCGAAGGAGTGTGGCATCACAATTAAACTTACGCGTGAGCCTAACGATGGCTACTTCGACAATGTGTGGATGAAGAAGCCATTCACCGTGGATTATTGGAGCGGTCACAACACTGCTGACCTTCAGTTCTCCTACGGCTACGCTGCTGAGGCACCGTACAATGAAACGCACTGGAAAAACCCACGATTTAACGAGCTTCTGGTTGCAGCTCGGGTTGAAACTGATGAAGCCAAACGCGGCGCAATGTACCAAGAAATGCAGCTATTGGTACATGATGATGGAGGGTCTGTGATCCCGATGTTCGCAAACCATGTTTGGGCCAAAAACGACAAGGTCGGACACGAGGCTGATGTAGGTGCCGAATTGGAAATGGACGGACTTCGGTGCATCTCAAGGTGGTGGATGGCTTGACCTGTTAGTCATAAGAAAGCCTTGCCACTTCGAATGTCTTGCAGTTTCGATACAACGCAACTGATGACTAAAGCATCCCGCGAGGAGGCGTTGGCTGAAGTTTCAGCCAAGCGCTTCGCGGGAGAAATGATTGGCATAAAGATGCTTCGTGGGACCCGTTCGCAAAGATTTATAGCCTTGTCTGAACGATGCTTTGGGACTTCCGTATTAGGCCGATATTGTTGATTTAGTCGGCCATGAATATGCCTCTTTGGAGTGATTCCGTTTCTCTTGTGATTTGGGAGGAGGATGAGCCGATGATGGGAATGCAGGCAGCGCCGGAACAGCTTTTCTACGATTTTGCCTTGAGGATCATGTGCCCGGCGATAATATGTTGCGGCGGATCGATGACTTTCTTGATCTGGATGATATCCGGCGGGAGCTAAAGCCGTTTTACCGCACGATAGGGCGTCCTTCGGTTGATCCTGCCTTGATGATCAGAATGCTGGTGATCGGCTATTGCTTCGGCATTCGCTCCGAGCGTCGGCTGTGTGAAGAAGTTCATCTCAATCTGGCTTACCGCTGGTTCTGTCGGCTGGGGCTTGATGGCAAAGT
>JANLWG010000208.1:0-8391 GCA_031364405.1 Hyphomicrobiales bacterium | reverse complement strand
GCGAGATCAATGCGCACCGACCGCGCTGCTGGTCCTTCACCAATGATGAGATCAAGCTGAAAATCCTCCATCGCAGGATAAAGTATTTCCTCAACAGCCGGGCTTAACCTATGGATTTCATCGATAAAAAGTACATCGCGGTCTTCTAGATTGGTGAGCAATGCGGCGAGATCGCCAGCCTTGGCGATGACCGGTCCAGAGGTCGCACGGAAGTTAACTCCCAGCTCGCGCGCCATGATCTGCGCCAGCGTCGTCTTGCCCAAGCCCGGCGGCCCGGCAAACAGCACATGGTCGAGCGCCTCGCCGCGCGCCTTCGCCGCCTGGATGAACACGCGGAGGTTCTGCTTGGCTTTTGACTGCCCAACAAATTCATCAAACCGCTGCGGCCTGAGATGCGTGTCGATCGCATCCTCGGGCTTGACATCACGGTCTATGAGGCGGGCGTTCATGACGTCGCCAACTCCCGCAACGCCAACCGGATCAATTTCTCCGTAGGCTGATCATCGCCACCCTTCTTCATTGCTGCTGCAACCGCCACGCCCGCCTGCACCTGCCCGTAGCCGAGATTGGCCAGTGCTGAAACAGCATCGCGCGCCGCCGTCGGCTTGGGTTGATCAAGCTCGGCTTGAAGCTTCGACAACGCTGCATCGGCTGGCGCCAAGGCCGGAACCTTGTCTTTCAATTCCAGTACGATGCGTTCGGCGATTTTCTTGCCAACACCATTGGCCCGCCCGATCATCGCCTTGTCTTGAAGGGCTATGGCATCTCCAACTTCATAGGCTGAAAGTGTCGACAGTATCGCCAGCGCCACCTTGGTGCCAACGCCCTGCACCGTCTGCAACAGCCGGAACCAGTCGCGCTCATGGGTCGAGGCAAAGCCAACCAGCCGGATCAAATCCTGGCTCACCAGCATCTCGGTGTGAACTTCGGCGAATTCACCAACCGGCGGCAAGGCCGCCAGCGTTTTCGACGAGCACGACACATGATAGCCAACCCCGCCCACATCGACGATCACCCAATCCGGCCCATAAGAATCGATCCGGCCCCTGAGCTTGCTGATCATGGATGGGTGTCCGGCGCGATAATGTCGAGGCCGGGAAAATAGGTCCGGAAGCGGGCAGCGTCGCGCGTCAGCAACCGATAGGATTTGACCGCGGCGTGCGCCCCGATGAAGAAGTCGGGTAACGTCGTGATCCTGACTCCACCCCGATTGCGGTATTCGAGATGAGCCTTGCCGGCTTTGAAGGCGCAAGCAAAGGGCAAATCCTCTCGTAGAAATCCTGCTGCTTCGAGGAACCTGGCAAAGGCCGGTTCGTCTTCGTATGGAGTCGAAGCTTCGGCATAGACCACCGGATTGACGACGACATTCCCGCTACGCCGTGCATTCATCACCTGGCGGCTTGCCCACGCAAACCATTCGGGCCTTTCTTCAACGACATCGAGAAACACATTCGTATCAATCAGAGTCGAGGTCATTGAATGGCCCGCGCGTCAGCTCCATGAGTTCCTTGTCGGTCATCGGAATACGCTTGGCTTTGCGGCCAAACTCGACCATGTGTCTGATCATCAACTCAGCCGAATTTTCGGCAACTTTCGATTCCTCATTGATCACAACAATCAGCCCGCCCTTTTCCTCAAAACCAACGTTGCTGCCAGGCCCGACGCCAAGCTTCTCGCGGACCGACTTCGGGATGGTGACTTGACCTTTGCTAGTCATACGCATGGTAATACCTCTATAGTATTACTTAATCCAGAACCGTGAACAAGTCAAGAACGAGCCAACATTGCGGCGAGGTTCCGGGAGCCGCGATGGTGGGCGTGGCAGATGGCGATGGCCAGCGCATCGGTTGAATCCACCGTGCGCATCACAGCGCGCGGCAATAGCAGTTTCACCATGTGCTTGACCTGCTCCTTGCCGGCATGACCGGTCCCCACCACCGCTTTCTTGATGGCGTTGGGCGCATATTCGCTCACCGGTATACCAAGCGTAATGGGCGCCAGCATCGCCACGCCGCGCGCCTGGCCAAGCTTAAGCGTGGCGCGGGCATCCATGTTGACGAAGGTTTCCTCGATGGCCGCCTCATCGGGCCCATATTCGCGCAGCACCGCCAGCAACTGCGTGTGGATCTGCAGCAACCGTTCCGGCAATCCCGTTTCCACATCGGAATGCACGCTGCCGTCCGCCACATAGGAGAGCCGTTGCCCGTCCTGCTCGATGACGCCCCAGCCGGTGTTGCGCAAGCCAGGATCGATGCCGATGATTCGAACCATTCCTGACAGTGACCGGTCCCGGCATTGGAACTCAAGAACTAATTGAAAAACCCTGAAGCGGGTTTTTCCCGATGCGGCAAACAACCGAGAATGCCGGATTGAAAACATTCGCAACATCATAGCGCACCGACATTGCCATGACATGGGCAGCACTCACGCGGTCAAGGTGGTAGTCCTCCATCAGCCAGTTCATCATTTCGGTCGTTGCATGCTGCAAAGCCTGTTCCAGCGGGCGGGCATTGCCAATGGCGAATATCTCCTTGGCATTCTCTCCTCTTGGCCAATTCTGCCGCCTGCCGCCTTTAAGCACATGCACGGTGAATTGAACCTGCGCCGAAGTCTCGATGCCGGTTCCCGCAATTTCGCCATCGCCCTGGGCGGCGTGAACGTCGCCGAGAAACAACAGGGCCCCTTGCTCGAAGACCGGAAAGTAGATCGTGGTTCCCTCGGCAATGCCGCGATAATCCATGTTGCCGCCGTATTGCCCCGAAGTTGCTGTTGATATGTATTGCCCCATATCGGGCGCGACCCCGATGCAACCGATCATCGGCGCTAGCGGAGTGGACCAGTTTCGAAGCGAAGCTGTTGGTTCGCGCAAGACAATGCGTTGGCCGTTGCGGTCAATTTCCCAAACTATCTTGTCACGCCGCGGCAGTGCCGAAACCTCGGCGGGATCGACCACATTCCAGGCCAGACCCTGCCTCGTCCAGCCATGGCCGCGGTCCATATCGATGCGGTCGATCCGCACTGACAGGCTATCGCCAGGTTCCGCGCCCTCCACATAAAACGGCCCGCTCATTGGGTTGGGATCTTGCCCAAGCTGATTGTTCCCGGCATCGAAGCCGTGGGCATCGAGCGTACCGGTGATCACCGTGTCGCCATCGGCGATCCGCAGTTGCGCACCGTGCGGACCAATGGTGTTGAAGAAACGCACTGGCGTAAAGCGATGAATGGTCATCGCCATATTTCGCACGGAGCGTGGCTGATGTCACCCCCTGACAGCAAGATCAGGCGGCGTTCAGCTTGGCCATAACCTCGTCGGAAATATCGGCGTTGGAAAACACGTTCTGCACGTCGTCGTCCTCGTCCAGCGCATCGGTCAGTTTGAGCAGGCTTTCGGCCTTTTCGTGGTCGATGGGGGTCGAGATATTGGGCTTCCACACGACTTTCACGCTGTCGGCCTCGCCCAGTTTGGCGGCCAGGGCCTGCGACACCTCACCGATATTCTCGAACGCGCAGGTGATGACATGGCCGCTTTCATCGGACAGGGCATCATCAGCACCGGCGTCGATCGCGGCTTCCAGCATCTGGTCGGCCGAGCTTTTCCCGGACTTGTAGGAAATTTCCCCGGCCCTGGTGAACATGAAGGACACCGATCCCGACTCGCCAAGATTGCCACCGTACTTGGTGAACAGTGCGCGCACATTGGAGGCCGTGCGGTTGCGGTTGTCGGTGAGAGCCTCGGCGATCACCGCGACCCCACCGGGACCATAACCCTCATAGCGGATCGTCTCATAGTTTTCGCCATCAGCACCCAGCGCCTTCTTGATGGCGCGTTCGATGGTATCCCGCGGCATGTTTTCGGCCCGTGCATTCTGAATGGCCAGACGCAGCCTTGAATTGGCATCGGGGTCTGGAAGGCCCGCTTTGGCGGCCACGGTGATTTCGCGGCCCAGCTTGGAGAAAACCTTGGATTTAAGCTTGTCCTGCTTACCTTTGCGGAACATGATATTCTTGTATTGTGAATGGCCGGCCATGGCGCTCCCGGGCGTGACTGCAATTGGACTGCCTTATAGACGCTGGCGCGGGCCTGAAACAAGCCGCTTAACCCGGCCTTAAACCTGTCTGGGCCAAACTTGCGGCGGTTCAGTGTGTGGGAGTTCGAACAGATGGCGGCGCGGCGCGAAACACCAGGAGAATATTGCTTTGCGGCGGAAGCCATGGCCGGAACGGCGGCGGCGGCGGCATTGCGCCGGGTGCGGTCACTGGCTGACCAGGCGCCTTCGGGCCGGATGTTCAGTGCCATCGCCACATTGGGCGATATGTCGCGGCGCATCGGGGCGAACCTCGAAGCCGGCCACGATGCGCTTGCCAATGGTAAACCCGATACGGCAACCCTCGAATTCGCCCGCGCCATTACCCACATGGATCATCTGGCGGCAACAGCCGATCACGCGCCGGAGATCGAAACCCTGCCGGGATACCTTCGCAAAAACCGCTAGGCCTTGATGCCGCGCAGCCGCTCCGAGCGGCGGCGCAACAGTTCAACGGTTATCAGCAGAGCCGTCGAAAACAGGATAAGCACGGTTGCCGCCGCGGTTATCGTCGGGCTGATCTGCTCGCGGATCCCCGAGAACATCTGCTTTGGCAGGGTTCGCTGCTCCGGGCTGGCGAGGAACAGCACCACAACAACTTCGTCGAACGAGGTGACGAAGGCAAATAGTGCACCCGAAATCACCCCCGGAAGAATGAGTGGCATGACCACCTTGAAGAACACCGTGTGAGGTGCTGCACCACACGAAGCGCCAGCGCGCATCAAAGTTCTGTCAAAGCTGATCAATGTGGCGGTAACGGTGATGACGACGAACGGTGTGGCGAGAGCCGTGTGCGCGAGAATGAGACCGAAGAGTGTGCCCGACAATTTGATGCGTGCATAGAACAGGAACATTCCCACGGCCGAAATAATGACCGGCACAATCATCGGCGATATCAACACCGCCATGATAAGGCCCCGCGCTGGCACCTGCGAGCGCGACAGGCCAAGGGCTGCCAGAGTCCCGAGCGAGGTCGCCAGCAAAGTCGTGGCGCTGGCTACAATGACGCTCATCCTCACCGCGCTGGTCCAGCGGTCATTGAAGAAGAAATCATTGTACCACTGCAGTGAAAAGCCCGGCATCGGATAGGTGAAGAAGCTTTCCGAATTGAACGACAGCGGCATGATGGCGAGGATGGGCGCCACCAGGAAAAGCAAAACGAAACCCACAAAAATGCGCAGGCCGTAGTAACTGACCTTCTCGCCTGTTGTCATATAAGCAGGAAATGCCATGATCTTCTACCCGAGCTTCATGCGGTCGATGCCAACAAGCTTGTTGTAGATATAATAGAGGATCAGCGTGGTTGTCAGCAGAATGGCGCCAAAGGCACAGGCTTTGCCCCAGTTGTTTTCACGGTTGATCGCATCGGCGATGAAACCCGAAACCATCTGGTCGGTGGGCCCGCCAACCAGCGCCGGTGTAATATAATAGCCAAGGCTGAGGATGAAGGTGAGCAAGCAGCCCGCCGCAACGCCGGGAAGCGTTTGCGGCATATAGACTCTCAGGAAAGCGTAGAAAGGTGTAGCACCCAGGGACTTTGCCGCCCGCATATAGGTCGGAGAAATCGTCTTCATCACGCTGTAGATGGGCAGCAGCGTGAACGGCAACTGGATGTGGGTCATCGCCACGACGGTGCCGAACCGCGAGAAGATAAGCTTCAGCGGATGATCGGAAATGCCAAAGGTCATGATGAGGTTGTTGACCACGCCATTGTCCTGCAGCAGCACGAACCACGCGGTGGTGCGCACCAGAAGCGAAGTCCAGAACGGCAACAACACGAAAATCATCAGGATGCTGGCGTGTCTTTGCGGCAGTGTCGCCAGCATATAGGCTACCGGGTAGCCCAGCAGCACCGTACACAACGTAACCAGAAGGCTGATGCCAATGGTGCGCAGCAGCACCGGCACATAGATTGCCCGGTCAGCGGGAACTTTCTCGATTGATCCGTCCGTGCCCTGCCGCAAGTCGAGCATGTTGAGAAGATAGAAGGGTGTGTAAGCCCTCGAACTGCGCTTGATGGTGGCCCAGGTTCCGGCTTCGCCCCAAATGGGATCAACCGCGAGCACGGCCTCCTTGTAGGGGCCGGTCTCGACCGCCGCCATTTTGCGCCCCATCGTTATGATTTTCGACCGGATGCCAGACATCTCGTAGTTCAGCCGCTTGCCGATAAGCGCGGTCGTCTTGTTCTGGTTTCCGGCTTTCATGTCGAGAGCGAAGGCGGCGAACACGTCTTCACCCGGCAGTTCCATTCCAGTCCAACTGTGCAAGGCTGTTGTGGTCAACGGAAGATTGTCGCTGACATCGGAATCATAGATCGAATTGTGCAACATCACCACGATGGGTGTCAGAAAGGTGATGAGAATGAAAAAAAACAACGGCGCCACAAGGCCCAATGCCTTAATGCGTTCACGGCGTTCGGTCTGGCGCAGCTTGATCTTGAGCGGGGTGCCGTCTGCCGCCCGCATGATCCCGTCATTCAGCGTTGCGTCGGCCAGTGCCATTGCCGCCCGTCCTTGATTTTCGTGCGAAGTAAAATAGCGGGGAGAAGGTTGCCCCTCTCCCTGCGGTGTTGTGAATTACTGGGCGAGCCAGGCGTTGAAGCGCTCGCGCAACTCGTCGCCCTTGTCGGCCCAGAACTGGTTGTCCGGATAGAACACCGTCTTGAGATTATCGGGCGCTGTCGGAAGATCGGCCAGCACTGCCGGGTCGACGAGCGGGCTCGCCTCCATGTTGGCCGGACCATAGGAGATATACTTGGTCTGGTCGGCTTGGCGTTGCGGATCGGACGCAAAGGCGATGAAGCGGTAGGCTTCCTCCAGTTTCGGCGTGCCCTTCGGAATGGCCCACCAATCCCAATCCGGAGCCTGACGGTCCCAGATGATCTTGAACGGCTTTTTATCGACCTTCATGGCATTGAAGAAACGCCCGTTCCAGTCTGACGCGATCACCACCTGCCCATCGGCCAAGAGCTGCGGCGGCACTGCACCGGCCTCCCACCACACGACTTCGCTCTTGATGGTGTCGAGCTTCTTGAATGCCCGGTCCACACCTTCGGGCGTTCCGAGAACCTTATAGACATCGTCGGCTGCAACGCCATCGGCGATGAGCGCCCATTCGAGGTTTATGAACGGGCTCTTCTGCAGGGCACGCTTGCCGGGGAACTTGGCCATGTCAAACAGATCGGTCATCTGTGTCGGAGGCGGATTCAGCTTGGTGGTGTCGTAGGCAAGAACTGTCGAGTAGATAATCGTCGGAACCGCACAGTCCTGCACATCGCTGCCAATGAATTTGGAGCGGTCAAGGCCGAGCTTCTTCCAGTCGATGATTTCGAGAATCCCTTCGGCACATGCTGCAAGACCCGTCTGGGTGTCGACGTCAACCACGTCCCAGGTAATCGTCTTGGCTTCGATCATTGCCCGGAGCTTGGCAATTTCGCCATTGTATTCCTCTTCCGTGACCTTGTTGCTGGCGGCGTTAAAGGGTTCAACATAAGCCTTGTGCTGGCTCATCGAATAAGCACCGCCCCATGACACGACGGTGAGTTCGTCACCGGCCTGGGCTGCCGCGGCAAAAGCCGTGCCGGCCAAGAGCGTGGCGCCAAACCAAACTGAGAGTTTCTTCATTCCAGTACTTCCTCCTGATGCGCCGGTACGCCGGCTTTAAAACCCATGGGAGGAAAATCCGCCAACTCCGGACGCATGCCTCAATGGCATGACCCCGGCTGCGGCTGAACGTCCTCCCCTTGTCACGCTCTCGGGCCTTGGCGGCTTCTGCCGCAAACTTGCACGCGGCTCCGCCTCCGGCTCTTCTCTTTGTGAGCGCTGGTGAAAGATACTAACGGCGCTTTTGGGCCCCGTCACTAGAGAATTTCTATTCCGCCAGCAGAATTAATGTCATGCCCTGGGCTTACCAGAACGGAACCTCGGCCTGGGAGAGCCTGCCGCCAACCCGGATGGGCGCTATGGCTTTGGCAAGCCCGGTGTGGTCGTCGGTTTCGACCGCAACTCCGCAGACCGTCGCTGGACCTTCGGCCGGCTTGAAGCGCTCGACCGGCAGCTTGCGCAGAAACCGCTGCATCGGCTCGGCCTTGTCCATGCCGATGATCGAGTCGTAATCGCCGCTCATCCCGGCATCGGTCATATAGGCCGTACCGCCGGGCAAGATCTGATGGTCAGCCGTCGGCGTATGGGTGTGGGTGCCAACGACAAGACTGGCGCGGCCATCGGCGAAATGCCCCATGGCCATTTTCTCCGACGAAACTTCCGCGTGGAAATCGATCAGCACCCCGTCGCATTCCCGCCCCATC